>JBPCMW010000001.1:0-14024 GCA_051001875.1 Solirubrobacteraceae bacterium
ACTGGTCGCCGGTCTCGATGGAGAGCAGCTGCACGGTCTCGTGGTCGACCTGGAGGGTGGTGTGGTCGATGTCGAAGTTCTCGTGCAGGAGCTGCTTGAGCGTTCGGGCGACCTCGTGGCAGTTGCAGTCATTATCGACGAGCACGTGCGCGGAGAGCGATGGAAACCCCGAGGTGATCTCCCACACGTGCAGATCATGGACCTGGCTCACCCCGGCTTCGCTCACCAGCGCCCGGCCGATCGCGTCGGGATCCAGGCCTTGCGGGGCGGCCTCCAGGAATACTCGGCCGCTGGCTTTGAGCAGGCTGTAGGCGGCGTAAAGCATGATCGCGGCGATGACCAGCGACGCGATCCCGTCCGCACGGCGAAACCCAGTGGTGAGAATGACGGCGCCGGCGATGGCGGTGAAGATGAACGCGGCGAGGTCGGTGAGGGTGTGCTGGAAGGCGCCCTCGATGTTCATCGAATGGCGGTTGGCCCTCGACAGCGTGTAGCTCGCCGTGAGGTTGACGACGATTCCGACCAGGGCGACGACCAGCACGGCCGTACCGCCAACCTTCGGTGGGTTCACGATTCGCGTGATGCCCTCGTAGACGATCAGCAGTCCGAGCACGAGCAGGGTGGCGCCGTTGAACTGGGCCGACAGGATTTCGGTGCGTTTGAGGCCGAAGGTCAGAACGCCCTTGGCGGGTTTGGCGGCCAATCGGATCGCGACGAGGGAGAGGGCGATCGCGCCGGCGTCGGTGAGCATGTGCGCAGCGTCGGAGAGCAGTGCGAGGGAGTGCACGAGCGCGCCGATGACGACCTCGAACAGCATGAACCCGACGATCAGCGCGAGCGCGATGCTCAGCTTGCCACGATCGGCGTCGGCCGAGACCCCGTGCGAATGACCGGCGTGGCCACCTCCGCCGTGTTCGTGTTCGTGGTCGTGGGCCATCAGGCGCAGCAGTCCTCGCGACAGGGATCCGCCGCATCAAGACCGGGCATCGGCGCGCAGCACGTGTCGTGTCCGCGCCAGCCATCGCGCCCCTCCTTGAGAGCCATGGCCGCGATCGCCAGCGCGGCCACCGGATCAAGCCAGGAGAGACCTATCCCTGCGCTCGCGAGCGCGATCAGGGCCGTGGCGGCTTGGACAGCGCACATCAAGTTCTGGATCCCCTCGCCGGACGTCACCCCGGAGTCGAGCTCGCGTCCCAGCCGCAGCTTGACCCAGCCCAACAAAGGCATCAATACGATCGCACTGATCGTCAGCGCAACCGCGAGGACGGTGACGTGAGTCTCGCCGCCGTTGATGAGCTTGCGGATCGCCTCGGCGACGAAGAACGGGGCGAGCACAAAGAAGCTGGCCGCCACCCAGCGTTGCGCTCGAGCTTCGCTGGTGGCTGACAGGGTCCGTCGGCCCGTGAAGCGCCAGACAACGATCAGTGCGGCGAGCGCCTCCACAAACGAGCTGGCGGCCCACGTGACCACCCCGATGCTGTGGGCTTGCAGGCCGGCGACGATGCCGACGAAGCCCTCCACGCTCATCCAGGCGAGGCTGGCCCAGGCCAGCGCCTTGGCGCGCCGGGCGGCGCGCAGCCACTTTTCGCTGCGGCCGGGCGTCTCGTCCTCGCGGGCGGCTGCCTGAAAGCTGGGCAGTTCAGTCGTGCTCACGCAACCGTCTCGGCGTTGTCCAACAGACCGGTCAGCAACCGCCGGCCAGATGATGTGAGCGAGTACAGGACCATCTTGCCGTCGCGGCGGCTGCGTGCCAGACCGTGCGACCGCAGGGTCCTGACGTGATGGGAGACGAGATTGTCCGCGCGCTCGGTCACCCAGGCGAGATCACACACACACAGCTCCTCGGTCGCCGCCAGGGCCACGGCAATCGTCAGACGAGTGGGATCTGAAAGCGCCTTCGCCTGAGCCGCGAGCGTGACTGCTACATCTTGGTCCAAACGATCGTGGCGCAGCCGCTCGGCCTTTTCAAGGTCAAGACATAGAAGATCGCAACGATCATCAGCCACACGCTCATTCTAACGTTCGTCAAAACGTTGTAGCGACTGATCGTGGGTTCGGGCGCACCCTGAGCTGCCGGTTGCGCCTCCTAGCCTCGTGGAAGGGGAACCGCTCGAGAGTCAGCGAGCCTCGTTGAGCGCCGTGATGAGGTCAGCGATGCGATCGGCCGCGGGTCTCGCGGCCGCCATCGGCGGCCTGCGAGGATTTGCGCAGGTTGGCGGCCCGGCTCCCTCTCACTCCGCTGCTGCATAGCATCGGGGACCAAAGCCAGCATGAATGAGTGTTCATGCAATAATAGGAGCATGGCTCATGGCAGCGAAACTGATCTGGCGTTCCTGTCGTCTCAGACGGCGCGTTCGGTTGCGGAGACGATGCAGGCGCTCGCGACCCCCAGCCGGGTGCGGATCCTGAGTCGGCTGAGTGCTGGTCCGTGCTCGGTCGGCGAGCTGGCCGTCCAGGTCGAGATGGAGCAGTCCGCGGTCTCTCAACAGCTGCGGGTGCTGCGCCACCTTGGGCTCGTGGTCGGCGACCGTGATGGCCGCCGGGTGATCTACGCCCTGCACGATGACCATGTGCGCGCGCTGTTGACCGAAGCTGTGTCGCACACCGAGCATCTCCGCCTCGGCCTCGCCGCCTCGCCGGCCGCCATGGCGCTGACCGCATGAGCGCGCACGCCGAACATGACGACGGACACGGACACGGACACAGCCACGGGCGGATCGACCCATCGATCACCCGGTCGCGCGACGGACTGCGGGTGGTCGCGACTTCCCTGGCCGTCCTCGGGGTCACCGCGATCATTCAGGTCGTCATCTACGCCACGACGGGCAGCGTCGCGCTGCTGGCCGACCTGATCCACAACGCCGGGGACGCGCTGACCGCGATCCCGCTGGGCGCTGCGTTCATCCTGCGGTCGCTCAAGGTCGAGAAGCGTGCCGGCTACTTTGTGGTCGCGACGATCTTCATCAGCGCCTGCGTCGCTTTGTGGCAATCCATCGACCGCCTCATCAATCCCCACCGGCTGTCGCACCTCGTGGTCCTTGCCCTCGCGGGCGTGATCGGCTTTCTCGGCAACGAGGCTGCCGCCTACGTGCGACTGCGCGGCGGACGCCGACTCGACAGTCCGCCGCTGATCGCCGACGGCTACCACGCGCGGACGGACGGGCTGGTGAGCCTGTCGGTGGTTCTCAGCGCGGTCGTGTTCGCGATCGGCGCGCCGATCGCCGATCCAATCATCGGCCTGATCGTCACCGTGGTCATCTTGCGGATCACGTGGCAGTCGGTGCAGACCGTGCGCGCCGATCCCGGCGAGGCGTTTCCGCACGACGAAGACAATCATCACGACGAAGAGCACGACGAGCATGAGCGTCACGGCCCGGCCGACGGCGCTCAGGTCGGGCACCAGGCGTAGCGATGCGAGGCCAGGCTGCCCTCCGGCCACAGCTTCGCGCGGGCCAAGCGCCCGTCCTCTCGGCCAATGCAGGACGCAACCTGCTGGCAAGCGACGCGCGGGCTCGGAGTTGGGAACCCGCCCGCGACGAGCTGTGGCGTCTGATCGGTCCTCTCATCGGGCCCTCAGCACGGATCGCGGTGATCGGCGCCGGCAACGGTCACGACCTCCCGCTCACGCGGCTCTCGGCCCGAGCCTCCCAGGTCACGCTGATCGACATCGATCGGCGAGCCCCGCGCCACGCGCGCCGGCGGCTGTCCCCAGTCCTGCGCCGCAAAGTGAGCATCGTCGAGCACGACGTCACCGCGGGAGCCGCCGACGCGATCATCCGCGCCACCGCTCGGCTACAGGTCCCCGATCCCGTACTCGTACCTGAGGCCCCGCTCCCCGGCGCACCGTATGACCTCGTGATCGGCGACCTGCTCTACAGCCAGCTGCTGTATCCCGCCATGATCGACCTCGGCGTTTCAGATCCGCTCCGGCAGGCGGTGCTGGACCGTTACGGACCGGTGCTCGTACGCGGCGTGGTCGCGCGGCTGCATGCGTCGGCGCCGTACGGTCGCGTCGTGCATCTCCACGACCCGTTGGGCTGGTGGCCCGACCACCCACAGCCGGTCGCACTGCACGAGATCCTCGATACCGTCCAACGCGACATCGGTCACGCGATCCGGCTGATCGCCCGTGGCTGCGGTCACAGGGATACAGACCCACGCGCCGCGTTGCACCACTTCGCCATCCCCGTCAGGGCGACCGTTCTATGGCGCTGGCCGTTCGCTGAGGACACCAACTACCTCGTCTGCGCGACAGTCGCCGGAGCGCCGCTGCTGCAATCAGCTCGCGGACTGCCGCGCGCGGCTCGCTCAGTGGCCGAGCGCGACGGCGAGATGCGCGCCAGTAGTAGCGACGTAGGCGAGGCCGAGTAGGTAGCGAAACCAGTCGACCCCACCATTCCGGCACTTCGGGGAGATGGCCGCTACCGGCGGGATGCGGCGCTTGGGGCGCGGCGCTGCCGTCGCAACCCGAGTGCGCGGCGCGTCGCCCTGAGCTAAGCCAAAGCGAGCGTGCGAACGCGATGGCGAACGCGATGGCGATGGAGGGCTCGACTCGGCGCGTCGGGGCTGGGAATGCTGGTGGCGTACTGGAGCGGTTGACCGACCGCGCGCAGCGAACAGCGCCGTGATGGTCAGGCGTAGGGCGCGTACCGGTGGTGGAGCATGAGGTCGTTGCCGTCCGGGTCCGCGAAGAAGGCCATGTGGCAGACGCCGGTATCGAACGTGTCGCCGGTGAACTTGACGCCCTTGGCCTCGAGCTCGGCTCGGGTGGCGGCGACATCGTCGCACCCTAGCGGCCACGGGTTGCCCTTCTGGGCGACAAACGGCATCCCCATCTTCTCGGGCTCCCAGATGCCGAAGCATGTATCGCCGGCCCACTGCTCATAGTCACCGTGCTCGTCGGGGCGAAGGCCAAGTGTGTCGCGGTAGAAGCTGCGCGCGCGGTCGGCGTCCTGCGAGGGGATGCCGATGAAATCAAGTTTGGTGATCATGGTCGAGGTATACCCCGCAATGCGATCAAGAATGCTCCTGAGCGCCATCAGCGACGCGCGCGGGGCTAGCTGCGATTGGCTGACTCGCCAGCGTGCGAGCAGCCGCCGGCCACCGCCGCTGAGGCCGACGAGCGCCCGTCAGGGCTACAAATCAGCGAAGAGTCCGACAGGAACGACCGTTTCGGCTCGAGCGTTCACCCGCGGCCGCAGCCGGATGATCGCTTTCCTCGCCGGACCGCGCTTGTGCTTTCAACGGCGACCGTCGGGCAGCCGGTACTTCGCGTACCAGCACGGGCCCGTGTTTTCGATCGGCCCGGAAAACGGGACATGTTCTGACCGACGCTCGACTCTGTACGAAGCAAAAGCCCTCTAGCGCGGGGTGTTTGTCTAAGCGGACGACGGGGCTCGAACCCGCGACCTTCGGCTTGGGAAGCCGACGCTCTACCAACTGAGCTACATCCGCGCTGCGGCGATTTTAGGGGTCGAGCGTGAGGGCGGCGACCGATGGTTACGGAAACCGCGTCAAGCCGCAGACCCGGCACTGGCACTACCCTTGGAAGGCCGATGCGCCGTCTCCTACTCCCCGGGCTCGTCTCGTGCGCTGCGGTGGCCCTGCTGGCCCTGCTGGCGTTCGGCGTCTCGCACCAGGGCACGGACTCCTCTCTGGATTCCGCGGTGGCGCACGGCCGTCGTCCGCCGGCCCCGAGTGCGCACGTCGCGCTGCCGTTCCTCGGCGCTGCCGGCAACACAAGCCTGGTCAGCCTGCGGGGCAAGGTCGTGGTGGTCAACGTGTTCGCATCGTGGTGTGATCCGTGCAAGGCCGAGGCGCCAGTCCTGGAGCAGGCTCAGCGAGAGCTCTCACGGCGAGGCGGGACGATCCTCGGAGTCACGTATCTCGATAACTCGAGCGACTCGGAGCGGTTCGTTCGTCAGCAGCACATCACCTATCCCGTCGTGCGTGACGTGAGCGGCAGCTTCGTCCGCTCCTTCGGCACGACGGGCGTGCCCGAGACGTTCGTCATCGATCGCAGCGGCCGGGTCGCCGCGCTGCGCCGCTTTCAGCTGGACGGGAAGTGGCTGCCGCAGGTCCTCCCCCGCGTTCTCGGGCAATCGTGATCAGCCGCCGCCTGAGGGTCCTCGTGATCACGATGGGACTGCTGCTCATGGCCGCGGCCGTGCCGGCAGCGGCGTCAGCCGCGACCCCTCGCGCATCGCTGAGCGAGATCGAAAACGAGGTGATGTGCGTCTCGTGTCGCGAGCCCCTCGCGCTCGCACAATCTCCGCAGGCCTTCGCGGAGCGGGACTACGTCCGTATGCTAGTCAATCAGGGTCAGACGAAGCAGCAGATCGAGCAGGCGCTGGTCGCCCAATACGGCACCGCGGTGCTCGGACGCCCGCCGGCCCACGGCTTCAACCTAACCGTCTACATCCTCCCGCCGGCGCTGGTCGTGATCGGGCTGGTGACGCTAGCCGTCACGCTTCCCCGCTGGCGACGCAGGGCGCGGGCGGCGGCAGCGAATCCGCTGGCGGCCGGACCTCGCCTCAGCCCGGCGGAGACCCGCCGGATCGACGACGACCTGGCGCGTTACGACTGACCCGCCACGGCCTACATCGAGTCGGGCGCGCTCACCCCGAGCAGCGCCAGCGACAGCGCGATCGTCCGCTGCGCGGCGACCGACAGCGCGATCCGGAACGACTCGAGCGGCTCCGGCGTCACCCCCAGGACCCGGCAGTCTCGATAGAAGGCGGTGAACTCCTGGGCCAGCTCCAGCGCGTACACGGTGATCCGATGGGGCGCGCGGCGCTCCACGGCCTCCATGATCTCGTCGGGCAGCGCCGCGAGCTTGTTGATCAGCCTGCGTTCGGATGGGTGCAGCTGCTCCGCCTCCCAGCCCCCGCGATCGGCCGCTGCCGCCTCGACCCGCCCCGCGGGGAGCCGCGCGAGCATCGAGGCAATCCGCGCGTGGGCGTACTGGACGTAGTAAACGGGGTTCTCGGCTGACTGGCTGCGGGCCAGATCGAGATCCAGATCGACTGTCCGGTCGTGCGAGCGCTGAAGCATGAAAAACCGGGTGGCGTCGACCCCGATCTCGTCGAGCAGGTCGTCGAGCGTGACGAACGACCCCTTGCGCTTCGAGAACGCCGCCCGTTCCGAGCCTTCGACCAGGTGCACGAACTGCAGGATCGGGACCTCGACGGTCTCGGGGTCGCCTCCGAGCGCCGCCATCGCCGCCTTCAGCTCACGTGCGTAGGCATGGTGGTCGGCTCCGACCGGCAGCAGCTGCCGCTCGAACCCGCGTTCGCGCTTGTTCTGCAGGTAGGCGATATCGGCCGCCAGATAGGTCGGTTCGCCGTTCGAGCGCACCACCACGCGGTCCTTGCCGTCCCCGAACGCCGTGGTCCGCAGCCACACCGCCCCGTCCGAGCGGTAGGTGTGTCCCGCCTGCTCGAGCAGTTCGAGTATCCGCTCGACGCCGCTGGGTGAGCCTCGGTGAAGCGCGCGTTCGCTGAAGAAATCGTCGTAGCGCACCCCGTAGCGCTCGAGTGTCCCCTTGATCTTGGCCAGCAGGATCCCCACCGCTTCGGCCGCCAGCTCCTCGGGATCCCGTTCGGCGGCATCCGGGATCTGCTCGGCGAGCTCGTGGACGTAGTCGCCCTGGTAGCCACCCTCGGGCACCTCCTCCCCTATCGCGCGCGCCCACACCGATTCACCCAGCAGCCGGATCTGGTTGCCGGCGTCGTTGAAGTAGTACTCGCGTGAAACGTCATGACCGTGGTGAGCGAGGATCCGCGCGAGCGCGTCTCCGTACGCGGCGTGGCGTCCGCTTGCGGCCACCAGCGGCCCCGTCGGGTTGGCCGAGACGAACTCGATCAGGATCCGCTCGCTCGGCTGGGCCCCCCCGGCGCCGTACTCCGCGCCGGCGGCCAGCACCGAGCCGAGCGCCTTCTGATGCCAGCCGCTCGACAGCGTCAGGTTGAGAAATCCGGGCCCGGCCACCTCGGCGCTGTCCAGGTCCTCACCCAGGCGCTGGGACAGCTCCAAAGTGAGCCGCTCGGCGATGACCCTTGGCGGAGCGCCCAGCACGGGGGCCAGCAGCATCGCCGCATTGGTCGAATAGTCGCCCTGGCCTTCGCGCTTGGGGCGCTCGATCCGCGGCGGGACCGAAAGCTCCCCGTGGGCGCCTCGCACCGCCCCAGCGGCCGCAGCGACCTGAGCCCGGAGCTCCTGCAAGGGATGGGTGTACTTGGTCGGGCTGTCGGTCATCGTGGCACCCGGAGCGTAGCCTCAGTAGTGGTACGGCTCCCCGGCGAGGATCTTGTGGCCGCGGTAGAGCTGCTCGAGCAGCACCACCCGCGCGAGCTGGTGGGGCAGGGTCAGCTCGCCAAGCGAAAGTCGATGCTCGACATGATCGAGATCCAGCCCGTAGGGGCCGCCGACCAGGAAGCAGAGGTCTCGTCCACTCTGGCGGCGCTCCTCCAGAAAGCGGCTCAGGCCGACGGAGTCGAACGAGTCTCCGTCGCGGTGCAGTAATGAGACGAACGCCCGTTCCGGGATTCGCCGCGCGATCTGCTCGTCCTCGCGCACCTCGACCAGCTCGAGCCGAACGTGCCGGGCCAGCAGCTTCTGGTAGTGCTGGACGTCGTCCGCGAATGGCGGACGCAGTCTCCCCACGGCAACCACGACGATCCGCACAGATGAGATACTAGGCAGACATGGAAGATTCGAACACGCCAGAGCGCCACATCAACATTCACTTTTCGCCGGAGATCATGGCGGGGCACTACGCCAACTTTGCCAACGTCAGCCACTCCGACTACGAGTTCACGATCACCTTCGCGCGCGTCGATCACGAGGTCGACGAGGAGGAGATTCCCGGGGTCGTGGTCTCCCGCATGAACCTCTCGCCGAAGTTCATGCGCGAGCTGATCGACGCCATGGAGGACAACTACTCCAAATGGCAGACCCGCGAGGGGATCAAGAACCTCCCCGAGTTCGACCGCCCCGGGGACAACGAGGAATAGGGACGGGCCTAACGGCCCGCTTGGTTGGCGTAGCTGAGGGCTATGCCGATGCGTTCGGCGGTTGAGGGGTGCGTTGACAGCAGCGAGGTGACCCAGCGCGGCGGATCGAGGTCGGCCACGTTCTGCAGCGCGATCGTTCGCTCAAACGACACAAACGCCTCGGTGGCGCCGGTCAGCTGGAGCGCATAAGCGTCGGCGCGGCGCTCGAGCGCCCGAGAGAGGCGGTTGGCGATCAGTCCGATCGGCGCCGACACGACTCCGGCGGCCAGGCCCAGCGCCGGCAAGGCGCCCGGCGTGCCGCGCTCGGACGAGAGCCTCCAGCTGAGTCGCTGGACCGCGAGCGCGCTCGCCGGGGCCACCAGCGCTGCGAACAGCACGCCCCGGGGCACATCTCGCCCGCGCACGTGGGCGAGCTCGTGCGCGACGACGACCCGGACCTCGTCGCGGCTGTAGCGATCCAACAAGGTGTCAAACAGGACCACTCGCTTGGTCGGCCCGAGGCCCGTCACGTAGGCGTTCGCCGCCGTGGTGCGGCGGCTCGCATCGATCGAGTAGACCTCTCCCACCTTGACCCCGGCGGTCCGGGCCAGCGCGAGCACGTCCTCACGCGTCTGTCCCTCGGCCAGCGGGGTGAAGCGGTTGAAGATCGGGTCGAGGACGACCGGCGCGACGGCCGCCAGAACGGTGCCGAACAGCACCGAGCCGCCGGCCGCAGGCGCCCACCAGGAGCTCGGATAGCGCCGGGTCAGCGAGGTCACCGCCGCGCCTGCCGCCGCCGTGAAAGCGGCCTGGATCCCGCAGGATTTGACCAGGTCGGCGCCCCACCCGCGCCAGGACTGTGTCACCAACCCCACCCTGATCGCACGGCGGCGGGCCAGCACGCTCAGGGGCAGCGGAGGCAGGGTCAGCGCCAGCGACAGGCCGGCACCAGTGACGGCGCCGCCCATCACGGGGCCGGAAACGCCTCCGGGCGGGCGGGGCCAGCGCCGCCGCGCAAGCAGCGCCAGCGCACCGGCTTCGATCGCCGCGCGCCCCAGGGCCAGGCCGATCTGCGGACGGGCAAACGCCCGCCCGCGCTCGATTTCGGCGGGGCTGAAGTAAGAACCCAGGTCAACCGGCGCCGGGTCGATCGGCCTCGCCCGGGGCGCGAGAAGCCTCGCCCCGGCCTCTGCCGCGCCGAGCGTCATCAGGACCGGGCCGATCACCCGCAAGCGTGAAGACCGCCTCACAAGAGAAACTGTAGAGGTGAAGATCGCCGTCGTCTCCGATATCCACGGCAACCGCCAGGCCTTCGAAGCGGTCCTCGACGCGATCGAGGCCTCTCCATGTGAGGAGATGTGGTGCCTCGGGGACCTCGTCGGATACGGCGCCGACCCTGACGCGTGCGTCGAACTGGCCCGGCGCCACGCGGCGGTGTGCCTGGCGGGAAACCACGATCTGGGGGTCCGGGGAGCGATTGCACTGGAGGAGTTCTCCAAGGGCGCAGCGCTCGCCGCACACTGGACCCAGGAGAAAATCTCATCAGAGACCCGCGCCTACCTGAATCAGCTCGAGCCCCAGAACCTCCACGAAGCGGTCGGGCTCTACCACGCCAGCCCTCGCGATCCTGTCTGGGAGTACGTTCTCTCGCCGCTGCAGGCGGAACTGTGCCTGGATGTCCAGACCCACCGGGTCTGCCTGGTCGGACACTCGCATGTCGCCCTGTCCTTCTCACGTTCCCTCGGGGAGTCCGCGACCGGTCAGACCCGGGAGGCCGACGAGGAGCTCGAAGTCGGCGGTGGCGAGTGGCTGATGAACCCCGGTAGCGTCGGGCAGCCTCGAGATGGAGACCCGCGAGCCGCCTGGCTCGAGCTCGACACGGCCTCGTGGCAGGTCGTCTACCGCCGGACCGAGTACGACATCGCCGGCGCGGCCGCGGCGATCCGCGCCGCCCGACTGCCGGATTCGCTGGCTGAGCGGCTGCAGTACGGCCAGTAGCAGGGGAGCCTGGACGACCTAACCTGCTGTCAACCGAACGAGTCTCTAAAGTCAGGCCGCGGATGCGCTACGTGCTCCGCGCACTCCTCGCCGCCAGCCTTGGGCTCGTTGTGGCTTTCCTCGTCGCCTGTGGCGGCGGCTCCGGCTTGCTCTCTTCCGGCCAGGCCAACAGCTTGAACACGCAGCTCGATCAGGTGTCGAGCGCCGTCGGTTCGGGCCAGTGCAGCACGGCCAGTAACGCGGCCAGCGGGTTCACCAACGCCGTCGACAATCTGTCCGGGCAGGGCGTGAACCCCAAGCTGGTGGCCAATCTCCAGCAGGCCGCCACCGTGGTCTCGCAGCTGGCCACCAAGCAGTGCACGCAAAGCACGTCCACGACCTCCAGCTCCACCACCTCGAGCCCCACCACGACGACGCCGACAACCACCACGCCATCCACCACCACGACGAGTTCGAGCACGACCACCACGCCCTCGAGCACCTCGTCGGTCACCAGTTCCTCGCCCAGCAGCACGTCGTCCACGAGCGGAAGCGGCGGAGCCGGAATCGGCGGCAGCGGCAGCGGCGGCGGCGGAGTCGTCGGGAACGGCCAATGACCGGCACCACGACAATCGCCGGGCGCTACCGGATCGAGGGCCGGCTCGGTGTCGGTGGCATGTCAACCGTGCATCTGGCCTTCGATCAGCGGCTCGAGCGGTACGTCGCGCTGAAGCTGCTGGCCGAGCATCTGGCCGACGACCCCACGTTCGTCTCCCGGTTTCGTCGCGAGGCGCTGTCCGCAGCGCGGCTGGTGCATCCGAACATCGTGCAGGTCTGCGACTTCGGCTTCGACGAGGGCCACCACCAGCACTTCATCGTGATGGAGCATGTCCCCGGTCATTCCTGTGCGGAGCTGCTGCGCGATCGCGGCCACCTGGACGTCGAACAGGGCGTGGAGATCTGCGTGCAGGCGTGCCGGGGTCTCGACTACGCCCACCGCAACGGCGTGGTGCACCGGGACGTGAAGCCGGGGAACCTGCTCGTCTCGGATGCCGACGTGGTCAAGCTCGCCGACTTCGGCATCGCCCGAGCCGCCAACCAGTCGAGCATCACCCAGGTCGGCTCGGTGCTCGGGACGGCGGCCTATCTGGCACCAGAACAGGCCCGCGGCGAGGAGGCGGGACCGCGCGCGGACCTGTACTCGCTCGGCGTGGTGGCCTACCAACTGCTCTCGGGACGGCTTCCGTATGAGGCGACGTCGCTGTCCGAGCTGACGCTGAAGCAGCAGCGGGAGGCGCCCATTCCGCTCCAGGAGCTGAGTCCGCACGTGCCGCGGGAGCTTGCCCTAGCCGTCGCCACGGCGCTGGCACTCGACCAAGAGTCCCGTCCGTCCAACGCGATGCTGTTCGCCGAGGCCCTGCGCAACGGCGCCCACGGCATCGCCCCGGCGGTCGGAACCGCGGCCACCACGAACCTGGGAACGGGCGCCAGCACGCGAGTGCTATCGAACCGTGACGCGCCGACCGAGGCGACCCGCGTCGCCTCGCGCTCGCTGCCCGCGCGCGCAGCTCGCGTTCCGGCAGCGACCCCGGCCTTCACCCGGGAACCGCGTCCGGCACGGGCCCGCGCGGTCGAGCCCCCCGCCGCCGCCCAAAGGCGACCGAACCGCGGGTTCCGGCGCTTCATGGCTCTGCTGGCGATCGCGGCGTTGCTGACCGCGGCGGTGGCGGTGGCGTTGATCCTGGCCTCCGGCACTTCTTCGACCGTGGTCCACGTCCGGACGATCATCAGCCGTGATGTCTCCGGCGCGGTCAAGAGCGTCCAGGATCTGATCAATCAGAACACGAAGTAACGCTGACGCCGGGCGCAGCCCCGGCCCGCAGCGCCGCCGCCGCCTCGGGCAGGCCTCCCTGGTCGATCCCCCGTCTCAGGTCGCCCATCAGCTCGGCGATGAAGCTCAGATTGTGCAGGGTGACGAGCCGCATTCCAGTCAGCTCGCCGATCTTCAGCAGATGATGAAGGTAGGCGCGCGAGTGGCCCGCCGCGCAGGTGGGACAGCGGCAGCCGTCCATCAGCGGCTCGGTTGACTCGCGCCAGCGGGATTTCTTCAGATCAACCCGCCAGCGAGCCTCCGGTTCGGGCACCAGCGCGACGCCGTGACGCCCGAGCCGCGTCGGCATCGCGCAATCGAAGGTGTCGACCCCGAGCTCGACGCCCCGGATCAGGTCGTCGACCTCGCCGATCCCCAGCAGGTGGCGAGGGCGGCCGGGCGCAAGGCGCTCGAGCTCGCCCGTGGCCCACGACACCACCTCGTACATCTGCGGCTTGTCACGCCCAAGGGATCCGCCGATCGCGATCCCGTCGCAGCCGCTCTGGGCCACGGTCGCCGCCGACTCCAGCCGCAGATCCTGCTCGACACCGCCCTGGACGATCCCGTACACCTGCTGGCCGGGCGGACCATGCTCCTCGTGCCAGCGCAGGCAGCGCTCGAGCCATCGGTGGGTGCGCTCGGTCGAGCGGGCGGTGTACTCCCGGGTGACGTGAAACGGCGTGCACTCGTCGAACACCAGCGCGATGTCGGAGCCCAGCCCGGCCTGAATCTCCATCGAGGTCTCCGGCCGCATGTAACGCTCGCCCCCATCGACATAGGACCGAAATCTAACTCCGTCCTCGTCGATCGAGAGGATCGCACCGTCGTACTGCGGCCGGCCCCGGCCCTTGATCTCGTCGGCCACGTTGCCATGACCCATCGAGAAGACCTGGAAGCCGCCTGAATCGGTGAGGATCGGACCGCGCCAGCGCATGAACTCGTTCAGCCCGCCGAGGCGCGCGACCAGCTCGTGGCCGGGTACGAGGAATAGGTGAAACGTGTTGCCGAGGACCATTTCGTAGCCGAGCGCCTCGACGTCCCGCGGCTCGAGCGTCCTGACCGCTCCCTTGGTGGCCAGCGGGACGAACGCCGGCGTGCTCACCTCGCCGTGGGACATGTGCAGCGTGCCGGTGCGGGCGAGCGTCTCAGAGCAGCGGGTCCGGACCGTGAACACGGTCCGGACC
>JBPCMW010000002.1:0-22477 GCA_051001875.1 Solirubrobacteraceae bacterium
GACGTGCTTGAAGGCGGTCAGATCGAGGACGAGTCCGCCGGCCAGTTGCGCCGCGTCACCGTAGGAGCGGCCCATCCCGCGCGCGATCGCGCCGCGGGCGCCACGAGCACGATCCAGCCCTGGGGCACCACCTGGTCAAGCAGCTCCCCGATCGTGATGCCGGCCTGCGCGGTGACGATCCCGCTTTGGCGATCCAGGTCGACGTGCTTGAAGGCGGTCAGATCGAGGACGAGTCCGCCGGCCAGTTGCGCCGCGTCACCGTAGGAGCGGCCCATCCCGCGCGCGATCGCGCCGCGGGCGCCACGAGCACGATCCAGGCCGGCGCGGAGAGCGTCGGAGTCCGCGGGACGCAGGAGCTGCGCCTGCACCTCGGCCCCACCGCCCCAGCCGCCGAGCGACACCGTGGACGGAGCCCGTGAGCTCGTCAGTTGCGTGGTCACCGCCGGCATCGTCTCAGGAAAGGGCACGCAGGCCGAGCACGAACACGACCAGCCAGGCCGCGCCGGCCACCTGCAGCGGACGGTCGCGGAGGAGCATCTCCTCGGGAGCCTCACCGTCGCCGCGCTGCACGAGCGCACCGTAGCGAGCCAGGCAAGCCGCGAACGGAAGGATCGTCAACGGGCGCCAGGGGAATCCGTCCACTGTGGGCAGCCCGAATGCCCACACGCAGTATGCGAACAGAGCACAGGCCGCACTGCCGGTGATGAGCAGACGCAGCCGCGCCGCAGTGTAGAAGCGCAGTACTCGCCGCTTGACCGCATCCTCGCGCTCGGCCCGGCCAAGTTCGGCCAGGCGCTTGCCGGCCGCCACCAGGAGGGCCGAGAAGGTCACGACGACGATGAACCAGCGCGACAGGGTCACCGGAGCGGCGACGCCTCCGGCGACCGCCCGCAGCACGAAGCCGCCGGCGATCGCAACGACGTCGAGCACCGGCAACCGGCGCCAGAACATCGTGTAGGTGAGGGTCAGCGCCAGGTAGCCGAGTCCGACGACCAGTAGCAGCGGCCGCACCGCCGCGCACAGCACGAGTCCGCCCAGCATCAAGGCAAAACCCAGCACCAGAGCTGAGCTGGGCTCGAGCTCCCCGGCGGCGATCGGCCGGCGGCACTTGCGCGGATGCCGGCGATCCTCGTGCCGGTCGCGCACGTCGTTGACGGCATAGATGCCGGAGGCGAGCAGGCAGAAAGCCACGAAGGCGACGCCGACGCGGAACGGCACGTCGTCGGTTCCGAGCGCACCGGCGGCCCCCGCCGCAGCGATCACCAGGGCGTTCTTGATCCACTGCTTCGGCCGCAGGGTTACCAGGGCAGCATGCAGCGGACCACGACGAGATTGCACGTCGAGGCCGGGGACCGTGGCGGCGTCGACTGCGCCAGAACGCGGAAATCCCATCGAAGACAGCGTATAACGCTTCATCAACGACAAGTTTGCATACGGTGAGGTCGTTCACATGATGAGAACGCTCTCAGGCTGTCTTTAAGCTCTACTGCTGGACTGACGCCAAGCTTATGACGATGCTCGCGCCGCCGAGAGCCCCACTGGACCCCTCATCCGGCCCCCTGTTCGGGCCTCCCACCCCGCCGCGACCGTCGACGGGCCGCCAGCGTCTGCGCCGAATCGCTCTGATCGCCGCCGCGCTGTGCCTGGTGCCAGTGTTCGTTTCCTACGCCCAGGCCCTCACCCAGACGTCGAACTCCGGCCTCGGTATCCGCACCGTCGAGTGGCTGCGTGACAACGGGGCCCGCGGACTGGTCAACTGGGTCGAATCCACCTACTACTCGCTGAACAGTCCCGCGACCGGTGGCCCGGGTCTGCGTGCGCTGCCCAACCAGCCCGGGGTCGGACTGACTCCTGCACTCAAGCGCCACACGGCGGTCTACCGTCCGCCGCGGATCAGGCCCGTGATGCACCCGGCGCTGGCGGGCGAGGGCATGTGGCGCGCCACATTCCACCGGGGCGGCAAACGACCTCCGGTCCTGGTTACGAGCTTCCGGCCCGATCCCAATTACCCCCAGCTGGTGGCCGGCATCGCCTGGATCGACGCCCACCGCACGACGACATGGCTTTACCCCGGCCGGCAGGAGCCCGCAGTTTCGCTCAGCTCGCGCGGGCCGACCGAGGTCCCGATGCGGCTTCGGCCGAAGCTTGTGGCCAGTTTCAACAGCGGCTTCAAGCTCCAGGACTCAGGGGGCGGGTTCGCGGTTGGTGGCCACACCTACGCTCCGATGAAGGCGGGCATAGCCACGTTCGTGCGCTACCGCAACGGCCGGGTTGACGTGATTCCGTGGAGCGGTGGGTCAAGCGCCGGCCCAGACATCATCTACGCCCGCCAGAACCTACCGATGATCGTCAATCGGGGCCATCTGAACCCCAATCTGTCCGATGGCCCTCAGTGGGGTGCCACGCTCGGCAACGCGATCCGCGTTTGGCGCTCGTCGGTTGGCGTCGACCGCCACGGCAATCTGATCTACGCCGCCGCCAACATCCAAACCGTGGGCTCGCTGGCGGCGATCATGCGCCACGCCGGCGCGGTCCGCGCGATGGAGCTCGATATCAATTCGTATTGGACGAGCTTCATCACCTACAACGGTCCCGGCGCCCAGAACCCGGCGAATCTGCTGCCAAGCATGAATCGGCCCTCGAGCCGGTACCTGACCCCGGAGGATCGCGACTTCTTTGCGGTCTACCTCCGCTGAGCTGAGGTGCTCCGCGCCCAGCTGTGGGGGGCGGCAGCGGTCATCGCGTATGCGCTCGCGGGTTGCGGGGGCAGCCAGGCACCGAGCTCCAGTAGCGCTCTGAGCCGATCTCCGAGCACGACTTCGGTATCGACGTCTACCACCTCGACCGCCACGTCAACCAGCCGGACGCGGCGCCCGTTGGTTCGGCGCCGGCCCTTCTCGTCGGTCATCGCCGAACGGGTGGTTGAGCTGATCGACCACAGCCGCACGGTGCGCTTTCCCGGCCAGCCACGTCAGCCTCGGACACTGACGACGATCATCCGCTATCCCGCGCAGGCCGCCGGCCCGCTGCCACTGGTCGTGTTCGGGCACGGCTTTGCGGTCACGCCAGGGCCGTATGCCGCGCTGCTGGAGGCGTGGGCCCGCGCGGGCTACGTCGTCGCGGCGCCGGTGTTTCCGCTTGAGAACGGCGATGCGCCAGGAGGCCCGAACGAGGCGGACCTGGCCAACCAGCCGCGCGACATGAGCTTCGTAATCTCTGAGCTGCTGCGCGCGAGCGGCGCGAGCTCTGGTCCGCTGCGCGGCCGGATCGACCCGAAGGAGATCGCGGTCAGCGGCCAGTCCGATGGCGGCGAGACGGCGCTCGCCGTGGCGTATGACGAGCGGTTCCTGGACTCGCGGGTGGATGCCGCACTGATCCTCTCCGGAGCACGGATCCCGACCCTCGGAGACTTCGCCTTTCCGGCCAGCTCCCCGCCCCTGCTAGCGACTCAGGGCACGGCGGACACGATCAACCCCCCCAGCCTCACCCACGCGTTCTTCGATGGCGCACCCCGGCCGAAGTTCCTCCTCAACCTGCTCGGAGCGCCGCACCTCCCCCCCTACACGGGCGAGCAGCCCCAGCTCGGCATCGTCGAACACGTCACGATCGCGTTCATGGATCGGTACCTGAAGCGGGATCGAGGCGCCCTGGCCGCGATGCTCCACGCCGGCGCGACGCCGGGGCTCGCGTCGATCGACGCTTTTCCTTGAGAGCGGCTGGGCTCAGCGCAGCGTGCCTTGCGCCCCGACGGTGAACTGACCGGAGCTGACGCCGGTCACGCTCACGCCCCGCACCGCGATGTGCGGATCGTTGAACAGCGTCACCGTGGCCAGAGCGCCGAACGGAACATCCGGCTGGGCGATCAGCTCGCCGTTCTGCGCAGCCACGGTGGCATCGACGGTCGCACTCACGCCGAGCAGCGTGGCCGTGCCGCGGAGCACGAGCTGCCCGCCGCCCGAGGCGATTGGCTGAACGCCTTGCAGGAACGGAACCGAGCTGCGCAGGTCGGCCTCGGTGATCCGCGCCGAACCGGTCAGCTGGTTGCCGCGCTTTTTCAGCGTCGCGTCGTGCACGGTGAGCAGACCGGTCCGCACCTCGGTGGCGGACGCGTCCAGCGTTCCCACGTCCCCGGTCTGGCCGAGCGTCACGCCCAGTTGAGGCGAGCTGCTGCGGTAGCTGCCCATGCGGATGACCACTCGATCGGCCTGGTGCCAGAGCAGTTCGATGGCCGGAAAAGCGTGCACCTCCACGTGAAGCACGGTGCCGGAGCGAGCCAGGCGATCGCGCAGCTGCTGCGCGGCGATACCGGGAAGCACGAGCTGCGCGACCGCAAGCAGCACGAGCACGAGTACGGCTGACCCGAGCGCAATCAGTCGGCGCATCTGCGTCGGAACCCGGGCTCAGCTCAGAACAGCGCGAACCGCAGCCACGGCCTGGCCGACGACCGGAGCGATGTCGAGCTCCGGCTCGCTCAGCTTGCGCACCGTGAGCCCATCCGCGAGGGCGAACAGGAAGGTGGCGAGCACGTCGGCGTCGGCGCGAAGGCGCAGGACGCCGGCTTCGGACTTGGCGCGCAGCGCTGCGGCCATGTGCCGGCGGGTGCGGCGGCCGAGCTCGGCCAGCTCGGCGGCGATCTCGGCGTTGCGCTGGGCCAGGGTCATCATCTCGTAGAACATGACGACCGCTGTCTGGCCCTCGCCGAGGAGCTCCTCGAAACTGCGCACGAGCGCCGCGAGCACGCCCTCCGCATCCTCGGCGCCTCCCACCGCAGCGTCGAGCCGCTCGATCCGGACGTCGCATTCGCGACGGACGACCTCGACCAGCAGCCGCTCCTTGGTGGCGAAGTAGTAGTGCAGCAGTCCGCGTGAGACCCCGGCCTCGCGTGCCACATGGTCGAAGGTGGCCCCGGCGATCCCGCGCGCTGCGACGCTGAGGCGCATCGCTTCGACGATGCGAGCAGCCTTGTCCCCAGTGAGCTCACGAGCCGCGGCGGAGTCGGTTGCGGCAGCTGCCTCCACGGCACTGAGTCTAGTGGCCCCTGGGATCAAGAAAAGAGGCGCCCTCGCGGGCGCCTCTAAACCAACTACGTGATCCCGGGTCGTGCGCTAGGCGGCGCTGACCGGAGTGGCCGGAGGTGTGGCAGCCGAGCCAGCGGGCGGCGTGTACTCGAACTCCTCCTCCTTGCCGAACAGCGTGTCGAGGACCTTCGAGCGCAGCGACTCGCTGCCGGCGAGGGCCAGACCGCCGCCGATCGTGACGATCAGGAGCTTGCGGCCCAGACCGAGGCCCTTACGACGGCGCTTCTTCGGCGCATCGGTGAGTGCCACGGAAGCCTCACGGACGGCCTCGACAACCTGCCGCAGATCCTTCTGCAGCTTCTTGTCCTCGATGATCGCTTTGTGCGGCGCCTTGCCGTTGGACAGGCGCCCGTAGGCGCTCTTGCCGGACTCGATTGCCTTCTGCACGTTCTCGCGCAGACCGGCGTCGTCGATCAGACGCTGGATGTACGGATTGGACTTCGCGATGTTGGCGACGTCGGCGGCGTTTAGAGCCACCGCCTTGGCGGCCTTCTTCTTGGATGCCATAAATCTCCCTCGATGCGTGTGGCGGGTCTCGGTGAGAATACCCAGGACTCAAGGAACGATCACGAAGTTGAGATGGCGGCTTCGTCCGGTGGCTCTGCCGACGGTGGCGACGATCGTCGCCCGATGCGCTCCGCGGCCCAGTGCCCGCCGCCCAATCCGGCCCGAAAAGCGGATCCGATTGCCGTCTCGGTGCCCGTGCCGACGCAGGGTCCCGTCGACCACGATCCGGGTGCACCGCCGGTGGCTCGAGGCCCGGACCCGCCGGCTTGGGGCCACGCAGTGGTGTCGGGAAACCAGGCCCGCCACCGTGTGGTCGATGCGTACGGACACGGCCGCATCCACGTTCAGCGTGAAGCCGAACGTGGTTCCGACGGCCGTGCGGTGGCTACGCCGGGCGGCGCTGATCGCGGTGCGCGCCGAGCCGACGCGGAACCGCGAGTGCGTCTCGAAGACGCGTGAGAACACCGGAACCGACCGGCCCACTCCGACCGCGGCGGCTGCACTCACGGAGTTCCCGACCGCGTCGAACGCGGTTGCCGTGACCGTGAGATGACCTGGCGCGGCGAAGACATGCCGCACGCTTGACCCCCGCCCGGTCGAGCCGTCGCCGAAGTTCCACAGAACCCCAACGGGGCCCCAGAAGTCATGGGCGCTGGCCGAGAACGCGGCGGGGATACCCGCCGTGGCCCGCATGGGGATCGCGGCCAGGGTGAGCTGGGGCGCCGTGGCGTCGAAGCCCCTGATCGTCACTCTCGCCGCCGCCCCGCTGCCCGCCACGAAGCCCGCCAGTCCGTCGCCGGAATCGTCGATGGCCGCCGAGGGGGCGACTGCGGAGCTGCCGAGCGTGACCAGTGGCCCGAACGCGGCCCGCGGCGCTCTGAACGTCCCGACCAACGAGCCATCCGGCCGCGGGAACAGATCCAGCCCGTAGCCGCTCTGGCTGAGGCCAAGCGCCCCACGGGCGGAGAGCGCGGACTGGCCGACCAGCTGTGCGGGAGCCACCGGTGTGCCGTGCGCGTCGAAGCTGCGGACGTGTTGGTCGCTCTGGGTCGGCAGCGTGGACGGGGAGCCCGGCAGCGTCGGGGAAGAACCCGGCAGCGTCGGGGAAGAGCTCGGGAGCGCCGCCGGTGTGCTCCAGGAGACCAGCGCCGACCCGGCCGCCGCCGCGAGGTCTGGAGCGGTGAGTGCTCCGCCGGTGGCCACGGCCGCGGGCGCCGGTTGAACCGATGCCCCAGCGCCAACCAGGAGGTTCAGCGCGAATGTGTCGCTGGGCACGTCCGGCGGACAGCTGACCGTGCGTACATCTTCGAGCGTGATCGCAAACGGATCGCCCGCGGCGTCGATCGCCACCCGGAGGTCGCTGGTGCTGCGGCCGGTCACCGAGTTGGGGGATGCGCCGCAGCTCGGAGCCATGTCCGGATACGGGGTGCTGGCGGGCCCCCAGCCCCCCGGCCCGCGCACCGCGAAGGTGGCACCGGAGCAGTTGAATCCGGCGATCGCGTCGCCGTTCGGGGCTTCGGCGAGCTGGTTCAACGCACCGGAGCAGTTCGACCCCAGTGTTTGACCGGCCGCCGGTACCGCGCCGCCGACCGGCCAGGTCCGCCCCACCTGCGTTCCGCTCTGATTACCGACGAGCGTCACCAGCCCGCTCGCGTCGAGGCCGACGGCCGGCCCGCTCAGTCCGGCGAGCCTCTGGGGTGGAGCAAACGTCTGCTGCGGGACCTCGCGTGTCGCGACCCATGTGTCGCGCGCCGCGCCGCCGTCGGTCTCCCAGGCCACCGCGGCGTCGCCGGCCGCATCGGCCGCGACCGCGACGAACGGGCGCGCGGTGACCGCGCGGGCGTCAAGCAACTGCGGAGCTGACCAGGGGCCGCCCGGCGGCCGGACGGAAACGCGTATCGCCGACACGGAGCCGGCCTCGCTCTCCACCCAGGCCGCGACGGCAAAGCCGTTGGGCGCCATCGCGGTCCGCAGTCCCGAGGCGCCACCCGTCCCGGGTAGGGTCTGCGCGGGGATGAACCCAGCCGCAGCGTGGGTCTGCGACGCACGCACACCGAGCGTCAGGCCCAGTGACACGAGCACCAGCAGTCCCAGGCGCCGACGCGAAAGCCTTGAGCGAGAGTGGTTCATGGGACGGCCTGCAAGCTCCTCGGACGGCGTGGCGCCGCCCGTCGCGCAAGCGCCACCTCGAGCACGTCGCCGATCTCCGAGACGAACCTGAACTCGAGGTGCTTGAGCAGGTGGGCGGGAATCTCGTCGACGTCCTGCTCGTTGCGTGCGGGGGCGATCACGGTGCGAATGCCGCCGCGCTGCGCGGCCAGCGCCTTCTCCTTGAGTCCTCCGATCGGCAGGACCTGACCGGTCAGCGTGATCTCGCCGGTCATCGCCACCTCACTGCGCACGGGGCGCCCGGACAGCAGCGAGGCAAGCGCGGTCGCCATCGCGATGCCGGCGCTCGGCCCGTCCTTGGGGATCGCCCCGGCGGGGACATGGATATGGATGTCATGGTCGGCGAACCAGTCAGCGTCGAGGTCGGGCAGCACCTCGGCGGCGTTGCTGCGGATATAGGAAAGGGCCGCCTGGGCTGACTCCTTCATCACGTCGCCGAGCTGGCCGGTAATCGTGAGCCGCCCCTTGCCCGGCATCGCGGTCGCCTCGATGAACAGCACATCGCCACCGACCGGGGTCCAGGCGAGCCCGGTGGCCACGCCTGGGCGCGAGGTCCGGCGGCGTGATTCGGAGAAGAACCGGCGCTTGCCGAGCAGCTCGCGCACACGCGGCTCGGAGACCATCACCTTGCGGGTGGTTCCCTCCGCCACCTGGCGGGCGAACTTGCGGCAGACGCCGCCGATCTCACGCTCGAGTTGCCGCACGCCCGCCTCGCGGGTGTAGTCGGAGATGATCGCGCGGAGAGCCTGGTCGCTGAATGCGATCCGGGCCCGCGTCAGCCCGTTACGCTCAATCTGCCGGGGGACGAGGTAGCGCTTGGCGATCTCCAGCTTCTCATCCTGGCTGTATCCCGCAAGCTGGATCACCTCCATCCGGTCGCGCAGAGGACCGGGAATCGTCTCGAGCGTGTTTGCCGTCGTCACGAACATGACGCTCGAAAGCGAGAATGGCAGGTCCAGATAGTGATCACGGAAAGTACCGTTCTGCTCGGGGTCGAGCACCTCGAGCATCGCGCTCGACGGGTCGCCGCGGAAGTCGGATCCGAGCTTGTCGATCTCGTCGATCATCAGCAGCGGATTGTTGGCGCCGGCGTCCCGCATCGCACGGATGATCGTCCCCGGCATCGCGCCAATGTATGTGCGCCGGTGCCCGCGGATCTCCGCTTCGTCGCGCACGCCCCCGACGCTGATCCGCTCGAAGCTCCGCTCCAGCGCCCGCGCGATCGAGCGTCCGAGTGAGGTCTTGCCGACCCCGGGAGGACCGACGAAGCACAGAATCGATCCGCGGGCGTCGGGCTTCAGGGAGCGCACGGCCAGGAACTCGAGGATCCGGTCCTTGACCTGCTCGATGTCGTAGTGATCTTCGTCGAGCACCCCGCGGGCATGGGCGAGGTCAAGGTTGTCGGTGGTCGACCTGTCCCACGGGAGCGCGGCGATCCACTCGAGGTAGCCCCGCACGACTCCGTGCTCGGCCATGGCCGGCTGCAGTCGCTCTAGCCGGCTGAGCTCCCGGTCGGCCTGCTTGCGGACCTCCTCGGGAAGCAGGATGGCTGCGAGCTGCTCGCGCAGCTCGCTCACCTCCGCCTGGACCTCGTCCGATTCGCCGAGCTCCTCCTGGATCGCCTTGAGCTGCTGACGCAGGAAATACTCCCTTTGGCCCTTCTCCAGCTCCGACTGCACCTGTGACTGGATCTTGGACCCGATCGCCACCACCTCGAGCTCGCGCGCCAGGATCTCCGATAGCCGGCGGAGCCGCTTGGCCACGTCGAGCTCCTCGAGCAGGGCCTGCTTCTCGTCTGTCTTCAAACGCAGCGCGCCGGCGATCAGATGTGTCAGGACGCTTGGATCCTCGACGTTGGCGACCATGATCTGCAGTTCCTCGGGCAGATACGGAACCTCGGCGACAATGTCGGTGAAGGTCTGCTGGACGTTGCGCATCAGCGCGACCAGCTCCGTCGACTGGTGCACCACGTCGGGGGCCTCGGCTATCTCGGCCACCAGGTATGGCTCGCTGGCCAGCCACCCGACGACGCGGACGCGCTGGCCGCCCTGGATCAGAACCCGCAGGGTCCCGTCGGGGACGCGGATCATCCGCGCCACCACGCCGATCACGCCCATGTCGTAGAGGTCTTCCGGGCCGGGATTCTCCTCCTCGGGCTTACGACTGGCCACCATCACGATCGAGCGATCGCCCCTGAGCACGTCGTTGACCAACTCGATGCTCCGCTGCTGGCCCACGTTGAGCGGTATCAGCATGTCCGGGAAGGTGACCGTGTCACGCAGCGGTAGCACCCCGACCCGGTCGGGCAGCTCGCGCACGCCGCCCACCGCGATGTCCCGCGGCCCGGCGTCGGGTGTCCCCACCTCGATCATGCTTCGCGCTCGATCGGCACCGAGCGCGCACGGGCATCAGCTTGAACGAGCGGCAGCTCGATCCTCAGGATCCCGTCCTCGTAGCGCGCCTTCGCCTCGTCGGCATGCACGTCAGCGCCGAGCTCGACGATGCGGCGAAAGCTGCCGCGTTCGATTTCGACCTGTTGGTAGACATCGCTCTCGACGGTTGGCGGCGCGCGCCGGCCGGACAGGATCAGCTTGCGGCCCTGGATCTCCAACTCGAGCTCATCGATCACCACTCCGGCGAGTTCGGCGGTGACTATCGCCCGCGGCGGGTCAGCGGTGTAGGCCACATCCACGGCGGGAGAAAACCCCAACCTCCGACGGGACAGCCCGGTGCGCTCCAGCACGTCGCCGAACAGCTCGTCCATATCCCTTCGCATCCGGTCGAAGTTCGCGAACAGGTCTCGCTCTGGCATCACGGAAAGGGTAACCGCGAGCGCTCGGACGACGTTGATCCGGTCGGGCGCGAGGCGCGTAAATGACAGCGACCGGTTCTGCCGGCCGGCGTGAAGTTGCTCGCCGCCCGTCCCAGCCTCCCCTCCGGGGGCGGGCGGCGGCAGCGCCGGGGCAGCGTCCGGCAATCAGGGCGCACTAAAACTCGTAGACGGCTCCCTCCTGGGCCATCTCGACGGGCTTCCCGTAGCTGGCACTGGCGGTTGCCTGCGCCCACTCGGCATCGAGCTCGTCGGAGAAGTGAGTGAGGACCACGCGGCGCGCGCGGGCGCGACGAGCGTGATCGCCGGCCTCCTCGGGCGTCAGGTGACCGCGGATCCCGGTGCGCTCGGGGCGCGGCAACGTCGCCTCGATGAGCAGTATGTCCGTGTCTGCAGCGAACGCGACCAACTGTTCGTTGGGGCTGCAGTCGGCGCTGAAGGTCAGGCGACCCGAGTCGCAGGAAAGCTCGATGGCGTACGTCGGAACGTAATGCGGGACCTCGCAGAAGCGCACGGTCAGCGGACCCACTTCGAGTTCGTCGGGAGCGTCGTATTCACGCAGGCTGAACGCGTGATCGATCAGATCGTCATTCCCCCAGCAGCCGACGATCTGACGAAACACCTCGCCCGCGCCGACGGGCGCGTACAGGGACGGCCGGGCGGGATTGCTCGTGCCGGGCCAGCCCCCAACGGCCACCGGCTGCTGGCGCGGCGCGTAGGTGAGGGCATACGAGAACGGGACCAGGTCGAGGAAGTGGTCGGCATGCAGATGGCTGACCAGGACGGCGCTGATGTCGACGTAGTCGCAGACTCCGCGCAGCTTGGAAAACACACCGTTGCCGCAGTCCAAGAGCAGCGTGAAACCGTCTTCTTGGACCAGGTATCCGCTACACGCTCCGCCGGCGTCCTGCCATGACGGTGACTTGCCCAGCACGGTGACTTGCAACACCGCTCCTCTCCTCGTGACTCTGCCACTCTAACCGGGTGGCCGTGACGCACGCGCAAATGCCGTTGCTGCTCGCGGCGAACACACATCGCTTCGACGTCGCAGTGCTGGTCCTCGGTGCGCTGCTGGTTCTCGGCGCCCTGACCTCGGGTATCGCACGAAGAAGCTTCCTCTCGCTGACCTCGCTGTTCGTGCTGATCGGCTTCGTACTCGGCCCCGGGGTCACCGGCGCGCTCCACTTCCAAGCCCAGTCGTCGTTCGTCGGTGACCTCGCGGCGGTGGCGCTGATCGTGATCCTGTTTCGCGACGGCCTCGAGGTCGAGCAGGAGATGCTGGTGACCCACTGGCACCTTCCGTTGCGCAAGCTCGTGCTGGCGATGCCTGTGACCGCGGTGATCGTGGCCCTGTTCACGCGGCTGCTGACTGACCTCACATGGATCGAATGCTTCCTCCTCGGGGCACTCCTGTCGCCCACCGATCCTGTGCTGTCCTCGAGCGTCGTCACCAACCCCCGGGTGCCGCGACTGGTGCGCCACTCGCTCAACCTGGAATCGGGGCTCAACGACGGACTCGCGCTCCCCGCCGTGCTCGCGCTGGCCGCGGCCCTGGACACGCGGGGCGGCCACTTCGTCTGGTGGCGATTCGTGCTCGAGGACGTGACGATCGGCCTGGCCACCGGGTTGGTGGTCGGTCTGGTGGCGTCCTGGCTGATGCCTCGCGGCAGCGGGATCCAGTCTCACCAGAAGTCCCTCTACGCGCTCGGCACGGCGTTTGCCGCCTACGGAATCGCCGTCCTGCCCCCGCGCGGCAACGGGCTGATCGCCGTGTTCGTGGCGGCGATCACCCTCGGAATCCGCCGCGCGGACCTCCGCAGCGTGTTCGCAGAGCATGCCGCTGACATCGTCGAGGTCGTCAAGCTGGGGATCTTTGTCGTGTTCGGCTCGCTGCTCACGCTGCACGGTTTGTTCGGCGACGGCTGGGCGGCGATCGGTATCGTCGCCGCGACGCTGCTGATCGCGCGGCCGGTGGCGGTGTTCGTGGCCCTCACGAGAACCGGCACGGACGTCGCCACCAAGGGGTTCATGTCGTGGTTTGGGCCAAAGGGGGTGGCGACCATGACGTTCTCGCTACTGGTCCTCAATGACCAGATCGCCTCAGGCAGCCGGATCTTCAACCTCGCCGCGCTGGTGGTGTTCTGCTCGATCGTCCTCCACGGGCTCACCGACACACCGGGCGCACGATGGATCGCTGGGCGTTCAGAGCGAGCGTCGGCGCCGGAGTCGGCGGGGGAAGCGCCCGGCTAGCGCTGTTCGGCGTCGTGGCGCCGGGCCGGATCCAGCACCCAGCCCAGGATGACGGCCAGGAGCACGAAGGCGACGAATCCAACGATCAGCGGCCAGAACATGCTGGAAACATATCGAGCCTAGGCATGCAGCGCGACCTGCTCGCTCGCGGTAGGGAACGCCCAGGCTACTTGCAGGCGCCGCTCCTGGCGGAAGACGAAGCGAAGCTGGCTGGGCGGGCGGAGGCCGTCGGGGTGAGCGGGGCGGAAGGTCGCGCATGGCCCGGCCTCGGACACCGCGCAGAGTCGGTTGGCGTGAAAAAAGCAGTTCTCGCAGCTCGCCTTGGCTGCTACAGCGCGCCCATTTACCATGCGTGACGGACCCCGTTCGTGTTCAGAAGCTCAACCGACGACAACCACCACTAAAGCGGAACTCGCCCCCTTCGCGCAACGACGAAACCCGGAAATCGCAGGAAACTTCGTAACCACAGAAATACCTGGAAATTGCGGGAGTTGTCAGGGACCGGGCGAGAAGCTGCCGCATTTTCCGTAGCTTTCGCGCGATGGCGGATGACTCCACCGGCCGGCAGATGATCTCGCTGGCCGACTTCGAGGCGGCGGCCGAGCAGAAGCTCCCGGCGGGAGCGTACGGCTACTACGCCGGTGGCGCCGGCGACGAGATCACCTTGCGTGACAACGTCGCCGCATGGCGCAGGCTCGCGATCGCGCCGCGGATGCTCACCGGGGTGGCGCAGCGCGACCCCAGCGTCACCGTGCTCGGGCAGCGGCGCTCCCATCCGCTGATCATCGCCCCGATGGCCTTCCAGCGGATGGCGCACCGGGACGGTGAGATCGCGACTGCCCAGGCGGCAGCTCGGACCCACACCCCGATGTGTCTCTCCACCCTGGCGACGACCTCACCCGACGCGCTGGCCGAGGCCGTCCCCGAATGCAGCCGATGGTTTCAGCTCTACGTCTTCCGCGACCGCGGCGTGACTCGGGAGTTGGTGGCGCGGGCGGTCGAACACGGCTACGAAGCGTTGGTGGTCACCGTCGATCTGCCGATCATGGGGCTGCGCGAGCGGGATCTGCGCTCGGGCGTGAACGCCGCCGCTTCGACGGTGGCCAGCGCACACTCCGCCGGCGCGCAGGGCGCGCTGACCCCGGCCGACTTCGCCGGGCTGATCGATCCCGACCTGAGCTGGCGGGACATCGAGCGGCTCACCGCCGAGAGCTCTCTGCCGGTCCTGGTCAAGGGAATCCTCACGGCCGAGGACGCGCGGCTGGCTACCGGCGCCGGGGCCAGTGGAATCGTCGTGTCCAACCACTGCGGTCGCCAGCTTGACACGGTCCTGTCCGGCGCCGACGCGCTCCCCGCAGTGCTCGACGCGGTCGGCGACCAGCTCGACGTGCTGGTGGACGGTGGAATCCGGCGCGGCACGGATGTACTGAAGGCGCTGGCCCTGGGCGCCCGTGCGGTGGTGATCGGGCGCCCGGTGCTGTGGGGCCTCGCCGCCGACGGCGCAGCCGGCGCTGCGCGAGTGCTGGAGATCCTGCTCGCCGAGCTTGACTGCGCGCTCGCGCTGTCGGGTGCCGGCCGCGCGCGCGATCTCGACCGGAGCTTCGTCACCGCGGCGCCCTGGGTAGCCGGAGAGCGATGAACGTCCTTATCACCGGCATCACCGGTTACATCGGCTCCAGCCTGGCCCCCCGGCTGCAGCTGGACGGCCACGAGGTTCGCGGCCTGTCGCGTCATCCCCGTGAGGACGGGAACCAGATCCCGATGGTCGCGGGCGACGCGGTCTCAGGCGCTGGGCTCGGGCAGGCACTCGAGGGCATCGAGGTGGCCTACTTCCTGATCCATTCGATGGAGACCGCGGCGCAGACTGACGGTGCCTTCGGAGAGCGCGAGCACGCGGCGGCGGAAAACTTCGCCGCCGCCGCCGTCGCAGCCGGCGTACAGAGGATCGTCTACCTCGGCGGCTTGGTGCCCGAGGGCGGCCCCACCTCCCCTCACCTCAAGAGCCGCCTGGCCGTCGAGGAGACGCTCCTGTCCGCGCTCCCGGACTCCGTCGCGTTCCGTGCCTCGATCGTGATTGGGGCGCGCTCCCGCGCGTTCCGGTTTCTGGTCAGACTGGTCGAGCGGCTACCGGTCCTCGCGGTGCCGGCGTGGCGCGCCAACCGCACTGCGCCGATCGACGAGCGCGACATGGTGGCGATGCTCTCGCGCGCGGCCACCAGCGACCGGGTCGGCGGACAGTCGCTGGACGTGGGTGGTCCGGACGTCGTCTCCTACGGCGAGCTGATCGACACGATCCGCGATCACATGTTGGTCGACCGCCCCACCTTCAACTTCAAGCGGCTGACCGCCACCCCGATCACCAGCCGGCTCGCCTCCGCCATCGCGGGCGAGGACCCCGAGCTGATCGGCCCATTGATGGAGAGCCTGAACAGTGACCTCCTGTTGCGAGACGACCGCGCGGCGCGGCTGCTCGACGTTCGCATGCACTCGCTGGACGCCGCAATCGACCGCTCACTCCGGGACTGGGAGGCGGTCGAACGGCTCTCCGCCCGGTAGCCAACCAACCGTTAGTGTCTACGCACCCATGAGTGAGGTCCACGTAGAGATCGAGATCGCGACGCCGGTGCAGCGGGTCTGGGAGAC
This sequence comes from Solirubrobacteraceae bacterium, assembly GCA_051001875.1. GTDB lineage: Bacteria > Actinomycetota > Thermoleophilia > Solirubrobacterales > Solirubrobacteraceae > Palsa-465. The sequence continues at coordinate 15,478 of JBPCMW010000002.1, forward strand.
GATCATGAATCCCGATCGACTCAAGGACTGGGTGACGATCCACCGTTCCGTCGGGCACGTCTCCGAACCCCTGACGAAGGGTTCGACGATGGAGCAGGAGCTGCGCATGCGTGGCGTCTCGTTCAAGGTCAATTGGACCCTCGTCGACGTCAGCGCACCGACCACGGCTCAGTGGGACGGCCGCGGCCCAGCTCGTTCGCGGGCGCGTATCCGTTACGAGCTGTCACCGCGCGGTGACGATCGCACGTTGTTCAAGTACACGAACGCGTTCACTCCTCCCGGCGGGATGCTCGGGAACGTGGCCAGCAGGGTGATAGTCGGCGCGGCGTCAGAACGTGAGGCCAACGGTTCACTGAGCCGCTTGAAAGCGCTGCTCGAGCGCGACTGACCGAGCAGGTAAGTCGCTCCTGCCCGTGTGCGCGCGCTCGCCTTCGGAGGGAGTTGAGGCCGCGTGTGTATGGTTCACCCGTAAATCTTTTTCGTAAAATCCGCTCAGGGAGAAATCAGTGGCAGATTTCGTTGACACCACGGTGAAGGACATCGACAGCCGTTTGCGCGCGCTGAAAGAGGAGACCTCCAAGCTCGAAGCCGCCCGAGCCGCGCTGCTCGGAACGCGTCGGGGGCCGGGTCGTCCGCCCGGCTCACAATCCAGCACCACGCGTCGCCGCAGCGGCCGTCGGCCCGGGCGCCCGCGCGGGCGCCGCGGTGGCAACACCCGCGCCAATCAGGCGTTGGAACTGGTCCGCAGCCAGCCGGGGATCACCATCCCCCAAATTGCGGAGTCACTCAAGATCGAGCCGAACTACCTGTACCGCGTGATGCCCAAGCTCGTCGCTGACGGTCAGGTCAAGCGCGACGGCCAGGGCTGGCTTTCGGCCTCCGAATAAACCGGCAGAGGGCCGCGTCCCAGACGCGGTCCTCTCACCTTCGGCGCCCACCGGGCCCGACGTTCAGATCAGTCTCAGCTCACTGACCGCGTCGCGTTCTTCACCCAACTCCTTCACCGTAACGTCGATTCGCGACTGTGAAAAATCGTTGATGTCGAGACTCTGAACAATTTCGTAAGTACCGCCGGAACAAGTGACGGGAAAACTGGAAATCAGCCCCTCCTGCACGCCGTAGGAGCCGTCGGAGGGGATCGCCATCGAGACCCAGTCACCGGCGGGAGTCCCGAGTATCCAGTCGTGGACGTGGTCAACGGCCGCGTTTGCCGCCGACGCCGCGCTCGAGGCGCCGCGTGCCTCGATGATCGCCGCGCCGCGCTTCTGGACGGTCGGGATGAAATCGTTCTCGAGCCAGGGCTGGTCGTCGACGACTTCCACCGCGCTGCTCCCGGCGACCTTCGCATGGAACAGGTCCGGGTACTGGGTCGCCGAGTGGTTGCCCCAGATCGTCACGTTAGTGAGGTCCTTGACCGCCGCGCCGGCCTTCCTAGCCAGTTGCGCGATCGCACGGTTGTGGTCGAGGCGCGTCATCGCGGTGAAGCGCTCACGCGGGATCTCTGGAGCGTTGCTCTGCGCGATCAGGCAGTTCGTGTTGGCCGGGTTGCCGACGACGAGGATCTTCACGTCCGAGGCCGCGTGATCGTTCAGCGCCTTCCCCTGAGGCTTGAAAATTCCGCCGTTGGCCTCGAGCAGGTCGCTGCGTTCCATACCCTTCGAACGCGGTCGAGCACCGACGAGCAGGGCCACATTGACCCCGTCGAAAGCCTGATTGGCGTCGTCGAAGATGTCCACTCCGGCCAGGAGCGGGAAGGCGCAATCGTCGAGCTCCATCGCGGTGCCCTCCGCGGCCTTGACGGCATCGGGAATCTCCAGCAGCGACAGGTGAACCGGCGTATCAGGGCCGAGCAGCTGGCCGCTGGCGATGCGAAACAGCAGGGCGTAGCCGATCTGACCGGCCGCGCCGGTGACCGCCACTCGTACAGGGGAATCGCTCACGGATCGTCATCTCCTCGGATCAGGGGGTGTCAGTTCGACTGTATAACCGACCCGGGTTCACGCGTCGGGCTCGGTAGCCTGCCCGGACGATGAGGATCGTCTACACCCAGACCGATGAGGCTCCCGCGCTCGCGACTTGGTCGCTGCTGCCGATCGTGCGTGCCTTCGCGGCGGCTGCGGACATCGAGGTCGAGAGCCGGGACATCTCCCTGGCCGGCCGGATCCTCGCGCAATTTCCCGAGCGCCTCGGCGAGGAGCAGCAGGTCCCTGACGCGCTGAGCGAGCTCGGAGAGCTGGCCAAGACACCGCAGGCGAACATCATCAAGCTGCCGAACATAAGCGCCTCGGTGCCGCAACTCAAGCGAGCCATCGCGGAGCTCCAGGAGCACGGCTACGAGATCCCCGACTACCCGGAGGATCCGTCCGACGACGAGCAGCGTGAGATCCGAGGCCGCTACGACAAGGTCAAGGGCAGCGCGGTCAACCCGGTGCTGCGCCAGGGCAACTCCGACCGTCGCGCGCCCGCATCGGTCAAGCAGTACGCGCGCAAGCACCCCCACTCGATGGGTGCATGGTCGACGGATTCCCGCTCCCACGTGTCGACCATGAGTGACGGGGACTTCCGCTCCTCGGAGCTGTCCGTGACCGTGCAGCGCCCCGGCGGGCTGCGCATCGAACACGTGGCGCCGGACGGGTCGGTGACGGTGCTCAAGGACGGGGTGGACGTGCTCGAAGGCGAGGTGGTCGACGGCGCCGTCATGCGCCGGGCCGCGCTGCAGAGCTTCCTGGCCGAGCAGATCGAGCAGGCGCGCGAGCAGGGCGTCCTGTTCTCGGTGCACCTCAAGGCGACGATGATGAAGGTGTCCGATCCGATCATCTTCGGTCACGCCGTCCGCGCCTACTTCTCCAAGCTGTTTACCGAGCACGGTGGCGCGCTGGCCAGCGCCGGGATCAACCCGAACGATGGCATCGCCGCGCTGCTAGGCGCGCTCGACCGCGTACCCGAGCGGGAGCGCGCGGAGATCAGGGCGGCGATCGAGGCCGCATACGTGGACGGGGCGCCGCTGGCGATGGTCGACTCCGACCAGGGCATCACCAATCTGCACGTGCCCAGCGACGTGATCATCGACGCTTCGATGCCGGCCGCGATCCGCACCTCAGGTCAGATGTGGAACGCCCAGGGAGAACTGCAGGACACGAAGTTCGTGATTCCGGATCACTCGTACGCCCCGCTATACGCCGCGGCGGTCGACCACTGCCGTGAGCACGGGGCGTTTGACCCTGCCACGATGGGGACGACGCCGAACGTTGGACTGATGGCGCAGGCGGCCGAGGAGTACGGGTCCCACGACAAGACGTTTGAGATCGCAGGCCCGGGCAGGGTGAGGGTGGTCGACGAGACAGGCGAGACGCTGCTCGAGCACGAGGTGGACACCGGCGACATCTGGCGGTGCTGCCAGAGCAAGCATGACGCGATCGAGGACTGGATCCGGCTCGCCGCCAAGCGCGCCCGTGAGTCAGACATGCCGGCCGTGTTCTGGCTCGACGAGAGCCGCGCGCACGACGCGCAGGTGCTGGAGAAGGTTCGCTCAGCGCTCGCCGAGCTTGATCTCGACGGGGCGCAGATCGAGATTCTCGACGTCGGCGCGGCGGCACGGCTCACACTGGAACGAGCGCGGCGAGGCGAGGACACGATCTCGGTGACCGGAAACGTGCTGCGGGACTACCTCACCGACCTGTTTCCGATCCTTGAGCTCGGCACCAGCGCGAAAATGCTGTCAATCGTGCCCTTGATGAACGGCGGCGGGCTGTTCGAAACAGGAGCCGGAGGGTCGGCGCCCAAGCACGTGCAGCAGTTCGTGAACGAGAATCATCTGCGTTGGGATTCGCTGGGCGAATTCCTCGCGTTGGCCCCGTCCCTCGAGTTGCTCGCGCAGGGGGGTGACAATCCGCGGGCGAAGCTGCTGGCCGACACATTGGATCGTGCCACCGGGCGCGTGCTCGAGGAGGATCGTTCACCGTCGCGCAAGACGGGAGAACTGGACAACCGCGGCAGCCACTTCTACCTCGCGCTCTACTGGGCGCAGGAGCTGGCGCGCCAGAGCGAGGACGATGAGCTCGCCCAGCGCATGCAACCGCTGGCGGAGCGCCTGGAACGAGACGAGCAGAAGATCCTGGAGGAACTGAGCGCGGTACAGGGCTCGCCGGTGGAGCTCGGCGGCTACTTCCGCCCCGATCCCGATCGGGCGGCCGAGGCGATGCGGCCGAGCGCGACCCTCAACGAGGCGCTCGCGCAGCTATAGCTGCAGACCGTAGACGTCGCCGAGCTTGCGCTTGAGGTAGCGCACGTACGGACCGACCGAGATCGGTGCTCCCACGACCCGCTCGAGCAGCTCGGGCGTCTGAAACTTCGCTCCATGGCGGTGGACGCGGTCGCGCAGCCACTCGCGCAGCGGCATCAGCTCGCCGGCCGCGATCGAATCCTCGAGGTCAGGCAGGTCCTCGTGCACGCGCTCCCACAGCTGGCCGGCGATCAGATTTCCGAGGGCGTAGGTGGGGAAGTAGCCGATCAGCCCGCAGGACCAGTGAACGTCCTGCAGCACACCGTTGGCGTCGTCGGGCACCTCCAGCCCGAGATAGTCGCGGAAACGCGCGTTCCAGGCCTCCGGCAGGTCAGCCACCGACAGCCGGCCCTCGATCAGCTCCTGCTCGAGCTCGAAGCGCAGAATGATGTGCAGGGCGTAAGTCGCCTCATCGGCCTCGACCCGGATGTAGGAGGGCTTGGTCAGGTTGACCGCGCGGTACAGCACGTCCGGATCTAGGCCGCTGAGCGAGCCGCCGAACAGCTCGGAGAGACGGGGCGCCAGCACGCCGGAGAAGGCCCGGCCGCGCCCGACCATGTTCTCCCACATCCGGCTCTGGGACTCGTGCATGCCGAGCGACTCCGCGTGGCCGACCGGAGTGCGCCGCAGCTCGTCGGCGACCCCGTCCTCGTAGAGACCGTGTCCGCATTCGTGCATCGCGCCGTACAGAGCGGCGGGAAAGTACATCGGCTCCCAGCGGGTGGTGATCCGCACGTCCCCGACGCCGAAACCGGCGGCGAATGGGTGAACCGCGTCGTCCAGCCGCCAACCGTTGCGATTGAAGCCCATCAGCGAAATGACGCCGTCCACGAACGTGCGCTGCGTGTCGACCGGGAAGCGCCCGTGCAGGCAGCTGTCGTCGACAGCGTCAACGTGCTCGCTCAATGTCGCGATCACGGGCAGCAGCTCCTGCTTGAGTTCGTCGAACAGGACCGCCACGTCGGCGCTCCTGGCGCCGGGCTCATAGTCGTCGAGGAGCACGTCGTAAGCACAGTCGAAGCCGTCAAAGCAATCGACGTACTGACGGGCCAACTCGAGGTTGCGCGTCAGGTAGGGAGCAAACAGGCTGAAGTCGCTCTGCTCGCGCGCGGTCACCCACACCTCCTGGCCGACCGACGCGGCCCGTGCGAGGTCAGCGGCGAGCGCGCCCGGCACGCGCCGCGCCTTGTCCCAGTGTCGGCGCGTGACGCGCACGAGCGATCTGTCATCGGAGCCCGGCAAGGCGTCGCCCAACTCGGCTTGCGCCGCGTCGAGCAGCCGACCCGTCTCCGGCCCCACGAACATCTCATGGGTGATGCGCTCGAGCGTGGCGAGCGATTCCGCCCGCGTTGGACCACCGCGAGGCGGCATCATTGTCTGCTGATCCCAGCCGAGCAGGCCCGCTGCGTAACGCAGGTCGTCCAGCTCGCCAAGGTGCACTCGCAACTCTCGTAGATGGTCAGTCACAGGAGCACTCCAGTTTCGATGCTGATGAGACGCGGCGGGTCACGGTAGCGCCTGTGCGACCATTGCTGCATGTTGCGCCGTCCTGGCTCGATCAAGCTGATGGACGTACTCGGGATTCGGATCGGCGTGGACCCCGGGTGGTTCCTGATGCTGTTCCTGGTGATTCTGTGGCTGTCACCGTCGTTCCGAGGGACGCTGCACGGCTCAGATGGACAGGCTTACCTGACGACCGTGGTGAGCGCGCTGCTGTTCTTCGGCTCGCTGATCGTCCATGAGTTCGGCCACGCGTTGATGGCCAGACGACAGGGCATCGAGGTCACGAGCATCCAGCTGTTCCTGTTCGGCGGCTTGACCCAGATGGGCCGCGACACCCGCTCGCCCGGCGAAGAGTTCAAGGTCGCGGCCGCTGGGCCGCTGGCGACCCTGGCGATGGTTTTGGTGTTCCTAGTCGTCGACCTGGCGATCGTCGGCCCCCACCGCCTGTGGCACGCGTTCCTGCTCGACGGCCAGGTCACCGTCACGCCGGTGCTGCTCGCGCTGAGCTGGCTGCTGCTGATGAACCTGGCCGTGCTCCTGTTCAACCTGGTTCCCGCCTTCCCACTCGACGGCGGCCGGATCGCCCGCGCGATCGTGTGGCGCGTCACCAACGACAAGCGGCGCGGCACGCGCGCGGCAGCACAGCTCGGCCAGGGCTTCGCGGTGATCCTCGCCGGAGTCGGAATCTGGCTGGCGCTGTCCGGCGGCGGCGCGTTCAGCGGGATCTGGCTGATCCTGCTGGCGTTTCTCCTGGGCCAATCCGCGCGTGGCGCACTCGCCCAGACCGCGCTCACCGAGCGAATCGAGGGCGTACGGGTGGCCGACATCATGGACCGCCAGCCGGTGGCGATCCCGTCCCAGATCTCGGTCGCCCAGGCTTTGGAGGAGTATTTCCTGCGCTACGGCTGGTCCTGGTTTCCGGTGATCGATGAGGACGGACGCTTCCTCGGGATCGCCCGGCAGGAGGTGATCCAGGCCGCCGTCGACCGCGGCGAGGGGTGGCTGACCGCCAGCGCCGGCCTCGCCGGCGAAGAGAGCGCCGGCTGGCACGTCGACGAGGATCGGCCGCTGACCGAGGTGCTGGCCTCGGAATCGCTGGGGCGGATCGGCGCATTGATGGCGGTTGACGCGCAGGGCGTGCTGCGCGGCGTGGTCACGGTGGAGCAGGTCAGGCGGGCACTGCAGTCGGCGGTTGGTACGCCGGTGGTCTGAGGG
>JBPCMW010000003.1:0-26940 GCA_051001875.1 Solirubrobacteraceae bacterium
ACTGGTCGGCGCAGCTGGCAGGGCAGCCGCTTGCTCTGGTTTTTGCCTCGGTCACCGCCGCGGGCTTCGATGGCCGGGGGTTCGATCCGGCGGGGTTCGAGCCCGCCAAGGCTAGGAGAGTGCTGACCTCGCTGCGCTCGCTCCTCCGGGTCGCCCCGCTGGCCAGCCCGGATCGGGACCTGTGGTTCTTTGACCTCCGTCCCTTCGGCGTTCGGCTTCGGCGTGCCTATCCCAGCGTCGAACTCGCCCGGCTGCGCCAGCGCACGTTGCATCCGGTGAGCACCACCTGCGCCACGGGCGCAGTGCCGCCGAGCAACCCGCTCGGCGATCCGGCGTTGGCGCCGTTCACCCGGATCGGTCGACGCACCGCCGCGGATTCCGTGGTGGTCGGGCTTACCGGACCTCCGTGTCCTCGCTGATCGCTTCAGCGCTCCTCGGCGCACGTGGCCCGGGCCGGCGTCGCGCCCGTGCCAGGCTGGCGGCAAAGGTCAGCCCCGAGAGGGCAAACAGGCCAGCACAAGTCAGCAGGTAGCGCAGCAGGTACACGTCCTGGTGCAGGCCGCTGGCCGTGTGGAACGTGGCGTCGCCGAGTCGCAGGATCTCGGGAAAGAAGACCAGAAACAGCAGCCCGCTGAGCAGTGCCGGCACGCGCAGGTAGGCCCATCCCGCGGCCGACTCGTGCGTGTGCGCCTGCCGGCCGACCGTCGTCCCGAACGCGACCCGGTCGAGCAGCGAATACAGCGGCAGGAGGACCAGATCGTGGCCGATCACGGCACCGAGGAACCAGATCAAGATTCGCTCGGTGATCGGCGCGGTGTTGTCAAACCAGCCGACCGCCGCGGTACCGGCGATCAGCACGCTGGCCAGCAACGCCAGCAGATGCAGCGGGGATGCACCATAGGCTCGCCGAAACCGTGCGCCCATCGCCTAGGCCCGCTCGATCGTCAGCGTGGCCAGCCACTTCGTGCAGTGCACCCCCGGAATCGCCGGACCGATCACGCGCGCGGGGAAACCATGATCGAGCGGCAGCTCGGTGCCGTTGACCTTCAGCGCCACCAGCGTCCGCTCGTCGCTGATCTGCTCCGAGGAGAGAACCGCCGCATCGAACACGCCGTTGGTGGCGAGGGAACGGGTTCTGGCGATTACATCGCCGCTGAGTCCAGCTGCCGACGCCAGATCGCTGATTCGCACTCCGGTCCAACGCTGCGTCGTCGACCAGCCTTCCACGCAGGCGATTGGCAGGTCATACGTGCGCTGTGGCATCGCCAGCAGCTGGCCTCGGGACAACGACAGCGTGCGCGAGCCGCCAATCACTCGCAGGCGCCAATTCTCGCCCACGCGGCCGCTTGTGATCTGCGCCGCGGCCGCGGTTCGGTTGATCGGGAAGCCGTTTGGCCCGCGGCCGTGGGCGCTGCGCGGGGCCAGAAACGCTAGAGCGCGGAACGGTCCGCCGATTGCTTGCCCCGCGCCCTGTACGAGCCGGAACAGCGATCCCGCGCCGACGGTGCCAAGCAGCGCTCGACGGGACATCGTCGGCGCACGGGGGTTTACCGCGATCAGCTCGTCGGCCCCGGGCAGCGGCGGCTCGGGGCGAGTCTGACTGAGCCCTTCGCGCAACGGCGCGAGACCACGCCGCGCGGCCAACGCTTTGCGCATGGTCGGCAGCTTGATCGCCGCGTGGGAGAGAAATGCAGCGGTGAACACCCACGCGCCCCAATAGTGCGCCGTGGTGAAGAAGAACCCGAACAGGTACGCGTACTGGATGTTGAGAATCCCGGTGACGAATTCGAACAACGCACCGCCGACGAGCAGCGCCAGCGACAGGCGCTCGAGCGCGTGGGCCGGAGTCCGCACCGGCGGCCACTCGAATAGCTTCGGGATCACCGACCACAGCTTGGCCAGCAGAACCGGGAAGACGGCCAGACCAATCGTGATGTGGAGCCCCTGGTTGACGGCGTAGAGCCAGCTCGGATGCGTCGGGAACGAGAACAGATAGAAGTCCAGTGGTCCGAGCGAACGCCCGACCGAGTTGTGCCCCAGCCTCGGGTAGTAGGCGGCGTTCGATAGGAATCCCGTCACCGCAACGATCGGGATGCCGATGAGCAGGGCACATCCCAGCACCGAGGTCAACCATGGGCCCCGCAGCGGGCTACGCCAGAACGTCCGCCGAAACGGTCCCGGCGGCGGACTGGTTGGGTCGACGAATGGCAGGCGCAAGAACCGGAGCGTCGCACAGGCGCGATGCGAAGAGTTGAATTTCGGCGCCGGGTTAATTCACCGTTCACCCGCAGGAGTCAAGACACCGTTCATTTCTGAGCGGGCTTTCGATTTTCGTAATCGACACGGCCCCGACCGGGAAGTAGGTTGGACCACGTGGACGATGTCGCGCTGCTCGTAATCGCCAAGGAACCGATTCCCGGCCGGGTCAAAACACGCCTTACGCCCCCGTGCAGCCCCGCGCAGGCAGCAGCTCTCGCGGGGGCAGCGCTGACGGACACGCTCGACCTCGTCGCCCGCATGTCGGTACCGCGCAAGATCCTGATCTTCGACGGTGATTTTCGCTGCTGGCAGCGGGACGGATTTGAGCTGATCGCCCAGCGCGGCAGCGGGCTCGATGAGCGGCTGGCGGCGGCTTTCGCGGATGTGCCCGGTCCGGCCCTGCTGGTCGGCATGGATACCCCCCAGCTGACCGAGGCCTTGCTGGATGACGGTTTGCGTGCGCTCTCACGCCCGGCTGTCGACGCCGTGCTGGGGCGAACGGCCGACGGCGGTTACTGGAGCGTCGGACTCAAACACGGCGGCGCGGGGGTGTTCAGCGGAATCCCCATGAGCTGCCACACGACGTGGCGCAGGCAGCGTGCTCGTCTGCTGCAACTGCGCCTCCGCGTCCACGACCAGCCCCTCCTGCGCGACGTCGACACGATCGACGATGCGTGCGCGGTTGCATTGCAAGCGCCGAACTCACGGTTCGCCGCGACGCTGCGGTCGATTACGGGATGAGCCATCCGCTCCGGGTCTATGGAGACGGGCTGGTGAGAGCTCGTGAGCGGAACCGCTGTCCGGCGGACGCGCGCCTGCGTCTGCAGGATGGAAGCTTCGTCGCCGTCCCGCTCGGACGTTACGTCGGGCTACCGGACGCGCTCGACGTGGAGCTGCTTCGTGAGCTGGGCGGGCCGGTGCTCGATGTCGGCTGCGGACCGGGTCGCCATCTGCACGAGCTCGCGACCCGCGGAGTATTCGCGCTCGGCGTGGACCTCTCGCCCGTCGCCGTCGAGCTGGCCACCGGTCGGGGCGGACGCGCGATCGTGGCCTCGGTCTTCGACGAGCTCCCCGGGGCCGGCACCTGGCGCAGTGCGCTGCTGCTCGACGGCAACATCGGCATCGGCGGGGTCCCGTCTCGTCTGCTGGCGCGGATCGAGACGCTGCTGGCGCAGGACGGCAGGCTGCTGGTCGAGCTGGACCCGCCCGACGCGCCGACGGGCTCGTTGCTGGTTCGGATGGAAACTGCTGATGCCCTCAGCACGTGGTTTCGCTGGGCGCGGGTGTCCGTGCGCGACCTTGACCAGCTGGCTCGCTCCGGCGGCTTTCAAACCGAACGCCGCTGGAGTAGGGGCGGTCGATGGTTCGCCAGCCTGGTCAAACACCGCGCCGATAGAGCGTGACGTTGCGATCCAGCCTGCTTCCGGCGAACCCGTTCGGTCGACCGCCCTGGGCGTCGGTGAATGAGAGCTGACGCGCGATCGGGCCCAGGCGGCCCGGCGCGGCGTGGTCCAGCATCCACGTCTGCAGGGCGACACCCCCGCCAGCCGTGGCTACAACGCGCAACGCGCGGGCCTGTTGGGGGAAGTCGATCAGCGACGCCGTGGCGATCAGCCAATAGCCGCCGGCGGTGGTATGACGGGGCACGATCCGATTGCGGTGAGTGTGTCCTGACAGTGCCGCGATCACCCGAGGCGAGGTGTCGAGCAGTGCCAGTAGCTCGTCACCGCCGACCGAGCTCACCAGCGGTTGATGGGAGACGACGATCACCCAGCGCTCGCCGGCTGCGGCCAGCTGACGCGCCAGCCACGACGGTTGCTCCGGGCTGACAATTCCGCCGGACCCGCCGTCACGCCGGACCAGGTCCAGCACGATCAGCTTCAGGCGCGGTCCGAGCTCAAACGCATAATCGAGAAGGCCGGATTGCAGCGACCCGGCCGACGCTGCCTTGCGCAGACGAGCGATCACCTCGTCGATCGACATCTGGCGGCGTGCGGGGTCTGGCGGCACGTCGACGGTTGGGCCGCTCAAGGCGCGCCGAAGGAACTGGTCCACCAGCCCGGGATTCGGTGGCCCATCCGGCGAGGAGGCAGCCGCGGTGCGCAGCCCCCCAGGCAGCGTCAATCCCGAGGGGAGATCCCAGAGCGCACGCGCCCCAACCGCCAGTGATCGTGTCAGCGCCGTGGGCACGATCTCACCGGCCACCAGTACATCGTGGTCGCCGAGGACCGGATACCACGGCGAGCCGATGCCAGGGCTGACGAATTGCCGGGAGGCCGCGCGGAGCAGCCCGGGATACAGCGGCGCGTCGAGGTCGGGGCGAAAATAGAACGGGTCGGGGTCGGCTCCACTCTGGACGCCGAAGTATCCATGCGCTCCGCTGCCGGGTTTCACGCGCCCTCCTCGCAGAGTGGCCAAGGCCTGTTCGAGCTCGTTGCTCTGGTCGTTGTCGATCAGATCCCCCCCCTGCATGACCAGCTGCGGGCCCAGCCCGCGGATCGCCGCCGTGATCCCGGCCAGGACCTGCGCGGTCAACGTCTCCTGGGGGCGAAAGGTCGACTGCAGTGGGGGGCCAAGACGGTCGAGGAAGGTGACCCGAGCCGGCGAAGCGGCGTCGAGCACGTGCGCGTCGGTCACGTGGGCGAGGGTCCCGAGCACGCCGGCCGTAGCCCGACGGCCATCGAGTTCGAGCCGATCTGTCAATGCCTCCCCGGGACCGACTCGCAGTTGTCCGTCCCCAACCGGGTCCCTCCAGGTGGAACGCAGGGTCGACCCGGTGCTCGTCGGACTCAAGCCGCCACAGCCGGCGAAGCTCAGTGCGCCCAGGCCGAGAAGGCCCTCGGCCACCGCCTCGCGCCGCGTCAGCCGTCTCATGATGCCAACCCGGAGATGACCGACTCTCGGGAGGCCTGCCTGGCCACCCACAGCACGGCCGCGCCGGAGGCCAACGCCAGCCCTGCCAGGACCGCCAGGACCTCGCCGAGCGTCGGAGCGAGGGCAAGGGTCGCGTAGCTGGCGGCCAGCCGGGAGAGGCCCGGGCCGAACACCAGTCGCTCCAGCAGTAAGCCGAGCAGCGCCGCGGGGACCACCAGGGCCAGAGCCGCCCCCAGCAGCAGTTGCCGGACCGCGCGCGGACCGGCCCCGCAAGCTCGAAGCACCGCGACCGTCCGACGACGCTCCTGGACGACCAGGCCGCAGGCTTGCATCAGCGCGTAGAGACATACGAGACCGTCGACGATGGCGATGCCCCGCAGAATCGTCCGCAGCACGTCAACGAGCGGCTTCCCGCGCGAAACCGCCCCGCTAGCCGCGGCCACCTGAGCGCCGAGCGCGCTCAAGGCTGCCGTCACGCTCGCCTGATCCGCCAACGGCACAAGCCGGATGGCGATTCGCGCCGGCGCAGACGGGTCCGCTGCGAGCAACGCCGCCGCCGGTATGTAGGCGACGCGTCCGTCGTGGTCAAGCGAGCTGACGATCCCCGCGACCCGGAGCCTAAGCTCCTTCCCCGAGGGAAGCGCGAGCGCCAGCGTCGAGCCCTGGGTGAGTCCCAGTGCGTTGGCCAGTCCGGCACCGACCTCCGCCTGATCGGTGCCGGCAAGTCGCCGCCCGGACTGAAGCGGAGGCGCTTCGAAGGCCGTGTGGTCGCCCGCGTAGGCGATCACGTCGATGGTCTCCCCCAGGGAAAAAGAGTCCGCAGCCTGAAGCTCATAGCGCGAGGCCGCGGCTTGCACGTCCCGTAGGTGTCGCACCCGCGGAACGAGCGACGGCGGACCCGCCGCGGTCAGTTGATAGCGCCTGCCCAGCGCTCCAGGGTCGGTTTCGAGCGCGTTCAGCGCCGTGGCCAGCGAGAGCAGCAGGAGCACGAACGCCGCTGAAAGGCCGAGGGTCACCACCGTGGCCAGCAGTCGAACCCGACGCGCCGCGACCAGTCGCACACCGAGTACCGCCAGTCCGCCGGAGTGCGCGCGCTCACGCGCGCGCGTACGCGAGCCTCCGCCAGGCGCGGAGACGTCGGCGGCGCGCAGCAACCCGACCACCGATCCGCTCGCTGCTCTGAACGACGGCCAGGCCGCGGCGGCCACCGGAATCGCCACGCTGATCATCCACCCGCCGATCAGCGGGAGCGCCAGAGCCCGACCCGGTGCCGGCTCGTTGAGCAACGTCAACAGTCGCGTCGCCGGTCCGTAGGTCGCCAGCACCCCAGCCGCCACACCGACGCTGGCCGCGGGCGCAGCAACGAGCAGCGCCTCGAGGCCATAGGAGAGCGCCACGTGTTCACGGGTGGCCCCCAACGCCCGCCTGACGCCGATTGCACCGAGCCGGCGCTGGACCTCGGCCCGCGCTGACGCCGCCAGCATCACCCCGGCCGTGATCAGCGCGATCACCGAGAGGGCGACGAGCAGGTCGATGACGATTCCCGCCGCCTGATCGTGCAGCACCCGAACCCCCGTCCGAGTAGCGAAGCGGATGTTACGCAGCCCAAAGCTGGTGGCCCGCGCCTGGACCAGTACCTCGTTCAGATAGCGCGGATCTCGCAGCCAGATCTCAGCGAAGTTCGTGTTGGGGTCTGCGGGCGCGCCGAAGCGCGCTTCGATGGCCGAGCGAGCAACGTAGAAGCGAGGCTTGGCGAGCGGAAAGCCGACGTCATCAGGCGCCTCGACGAACCCGACCACCTTTTGCGGGCCAAGATCGCCGACGGACAGGGCGGCGCCCAGGCGAACGCCCCAGGCCTGAGCCAGTGCGCGCTCGAGCAGGGCCTCCGGGCGGCGAGCCCCCAGGTCTCGTCCCGCGACGACGGCATAGCCGCGCCGGTGCCCCGTGCCCACGACCTCGGCGACCGCGTCACCCCGGCGGTGGCCGGTGGCCGCGATTGAGGCGTTGGTCACCTCAAAGCGGAGTGAGTAGCCGGCGATGTCCGGTAGGGCGGCAATCCGCTCGCTGACCCGACGGGCCGACTGCGGGTCGAAGCGAACGATCATGTCCGGCAGGCCGGCCGCCTTGGCCGCACGATCGAAGCCATTCCCCAGGCCGTCCCCCACCACGAGCGCCGCCGACAGCATCGCGGCCGCAAGCGCGATGCCAAGTGCGGTGAGCGACGATCGCCGGCGACGACGCGAGAGTCCTCGCCGCGCTTCCGCGAACGCGCCGAGCAGGACGCGCGTCGCGCTCAACCGGAAGGAGCTCCGCCGGCCGCGACGGTCGGGACCAGCTGTCCCTCACTAAGGCTCAGCACTCGGTCGGCGATCCCGGCGGCGTCCGGTTCGTGCGTGACGATCACCACGGCGCGATCGGTCAGCCCCCTCAACAAGCCCAACACGGCCGCTCCGTTCTCGGCGTCGAGGCTCCCGGTCGGCTCATCAGCCAGGACGAGCTGTGGATCGTTGACCAGCGCCCGCGCGATCGCGAACCGCTGCTGCTCGCCACCGGAGAGCTCGTGCGGGAGGTGACCAGCGACGTCACCGAGCCCCAACTCGTCGATCAAGCTCGTCGCCTGGCGAGCGCCACCCCTCGGCGCTCCCGGCAAGCGAGTGGCGAGAAGGACATTCTCCGCGCCGCTGAGCTCCTCGATCAGCTGGAACTGCTGGAAGACGAAACCGACGTGGCGCAGACGGATTCTGGCCAGCGCGCGAGCGCTGCGCCCCGTGATCGTCTCACCCGCCAGGACGATCTGTCCCTGCTCCGGGGTGTCCAGCGCACCGAGCAGGTGGAGCAGCGTCGATTTCCCGCTGCCCGAGCGTCCGAGCACCGCGACGACCTCCCCCACCTCGACCGTCAGTGTCACACCGTCCAGCACTCGCCGTCGGGCTCGGCCAACGCCGACAGTCTTCGTGAGCCCCTCGGCGTGAAGCACCGGCACCGTCTCACCGTAGCGAGGCGTACGCAGCTGCGGTCGTGATCGACCACCGAGTTCAGCGGCGGTTAAGGGTCGCCTGTCTGTGCCAGGCGTGGACTCGCTCAGGCGAGCTCGAAGCGATCTAGGTTCATGACCTTGTCCCACGCGGCCACGAAGTCACGGACAAACCTCTCCTTCGAGTCCTCACACGCGAAGATCTCCGAGATCGATCGAAGCTGCGAGCTGGATCCGAACACGAGGTCAACAGCGGTGCCGGTCCATCTGACCTCGCCCGTGGCGCGATCGCGACCCTCAAACACGTGTGCCGACGAGCCGTTTCCAGATGAGTCGGACGCCTGCCATTCCGTGTTCATGTCGAGCAGGTTTAGGAAGAAGTCGTTCGTCAACGTCTCGGGCCGGTCGGTGAAAACACCATGCTTCGACTGCTTGTGATTGGCGTTCAGGGCGCGCATACCGCCGACGAGAACCGCCATCTCGGGAGCTGTCAGCGTCAACAGGTTGGCCCGGTCGAGCAGCAGCGTTTCGGGTGGCAGCTTCTGACCGGCTTGGACGTAGTTGCGGAACCCGTCGGCGGTCGGTTCAAGCACGGCGAACGACTCCACGTCGGTCTGCTCCTGCGAGGCGTCCGTGCGGCCCGGCGCGAAGGGAACGATCACGTCGTGGCCAGCGTTCTTCGCCGCTCGCTCGACGGCGGCGCACCCGCCCAGAACGATCAGGTCAGCGAGCGAGACCTTCGTTCCGCCGGACTGCGAGCTGTTGAAGTCCTGCTGGACCCGTTCCAGGGTCCGCAGCACGTCCGCCAGCTCGGCCGGATTGTTGACCTCCCAATCCCTCTGCGGCGCTAGGCGAATCCGCGCCCCGTTGGCCCCGCCACGCTTGTCGGTGCCACGGAAGGTTGCCGCCGAGGCCCAAGCGGAGGCGACCAGCTGGGAGATGGACAGTCCCGATCTGAGGATCTCCCCCTTGAGAGCCGCGATGTCCGCCTCCCCGATCAGGGGATGCTCGACCTCGGGGACGGGATCCTGCCACAGCTGCGGCTCCGGAACCCACGGGCCGAGGTAGCGCGAGATCGGGCCCATGTCGCGATGCAACAGCTTGTACCACGCCTTGGCGAACGCCTCCGCGAGCTCGTCCGGGTTCTCGTGGAAACGCTTCGCGATCGGCGCGTAGATCGGATCCACCTTCAGCGCTAGGTCCGTCGTCAGCATCATGGGTGCGTGCCGTTTCGAGGGATCGTGCGCGTCGGGCACGGTGCCCTGAGCGTCGGCATCCTTGGGGGTCCACTGCTTGGCACCGGCGGGGCTGGTCGTCAGCTCCCAGTCGTAGTTGAACAGGTTGTCCAGGAACCCGTTGTCCCACTTGGTCGGCTCCTTGGTCCAGGCGCCCTCGAGACCGCTGGTCAGCGTATCGACACCCTTGCCGCTGCCGTAGCTGTTCTTCCAGCCGAAGCCTTGCTGCTCGATCGGAGCACCCTCTGGTTCCGGGCCGATGTGCTTCGGATCGACTGCACCGTGAGTTTTGCCAAACGTGTGGCCGCCGACGATGAGCGCGAGCGTTTCCTCGTCGTTCATCGCCATACGAGCGAATGTCGCTCGAATGTCCTTCGCAGCCGCCAATGGGTCCGGGTTTCCGTTGGGACCTTCCGGATTCACGTAGATCAGGCCCATCTGCACCGCCCCGAGAGAATCGGCGAGCTCCCGTTCGCCGCTGTAGCGCTCATCGCCGAGCCAGGTGTCCTCAGGACCCCAGAACATCTCCTCGGCCTCCCAGATGTCCTCACGCCCGAAACCGAAGCCGAAGGTCTTGAACCCCATCGATTCCATGGCACAGTTTCCGGCGAAAACGAGCAGGTCGGCCCAGGAAATCTTCTGGCCGTACTTCTGCTTGACCGGCCAGAGCAGGCGGCGCGCCTTGTCCAGGCTCGCGTTGTCGGGCCAGCTATTGAGCGGGGCGAACCGCTGGGCGCCGGCACCCCCACCCCCCCGGCCATCGGCAATGCGATACGTGCCTGCGGAGTGCCAGGACATCCGGATGAACAAAGGTCCGTAGTGACCGTAGTCAGCCGGCCACCAATCCTGCGAGGTCGTCATCACGTCGAAGATGTCCTGCTTCAGCGCCTCGAGGTCGAGCGCCTGGAACTCCGCGTGGTAGTGGAAGTCCGTGCCCAATGGCGTGGCCCGGAGGGAGTGCTGTTGGAGAACCTGCAGATCCGGCTGATTTGGCCACCAGTCCTGATTCGTCCTCGGCCGTGTCCGCGCGGGGGTCGGAGACGGAATCGCTGGGTTCTCGGATTCGCTGACGGTGTCGGCCACGTCGTTCCTCCTACTCGCTGGCTGGTTCGTGCTGATGGTTGTGCTGGCTAGCGCTCATCGCGTCGGCCGCGATGCACTCAGGACATCGGCCCCAATAGATGACCTCGGCTTCGTCGATCTCGTAGCCCGAGTCCTCGGAAGCTGTCAGGCAGGGGGCGAAGCCAATGGCGCAATCGACATCGACCATCCGGCTGCACATTCGACATATGAGATGGTGATGGTTGTCGCCCACTCGGGCCTCATAGCGCGCCGGCGACCCGGCGGGCTGGATGCGGCGGATGATGTCCTTTTCGGTGAGGGTCCCAAGGGCGTCATACACGCCCTGAAGCGAGACCGCACCGATCTCGGCCCGTACCGACGCGTCAATGTCTGCCGCAGTGCTGTGCGGTCGATCCGACACCGCCCGCAGCACAGCCAGACGCTGGGCGGTGACTCGCACACCGTGCCGGCGCAGCAGAGCAGCTATGTCAACAAGGAGCGCCACAGATGATGGCCGCACTGTAGCGAGTGCTCTGGAAGGACTCCAGCATTTGGGGAATGCTGGTCCTGGATCCGATAACCACGAAAGAGCGATGGTGAACCCGGCTGGTCTGAGGGGCGGGCCCCGCCCGTCTCTGGCGCAATTCCGCCCCGAGTACGTGCCGGTCAACCAGAACGAGTTGGCCTTGACGACAACCCCGACCAGCACTGCCGGAACGCGGATCTCGCGGATGACCGCGACTGATGGCAGTGCTCCAGCACCCCCAGGCGCGGCAGCGAATCGCTCGGCCCGCGTCACCTCGGCTTGGGGTCTCGCTTCACTCTGGGTACGGCGCGTAGCGATGATGCAGCAAACTCCATCCCCAGCCGCTCTGGCTCCCAGATACTGAGACACGTCTCACCTGCCCAGAATTCGAACTGGCCGCAGGCTCGCGGACGCAGCTCCCAGGTCTGCTGATATGGCGCCCGTACGATGGCCCAGGCCGTGAGCTCGATGTTGGCCTTCAGGCGCCTCGCGTCGGCTGGCAAACCGGTGGCTGACGTCCGGCCCTCCGGGCGAGTGGCGCGAGGGCGCGAAACAGCGCGTGCTGCACCCATGCCGGCGGTCTCGCCAGGACCGCGTGCTCGGAGGTCACGTTCCAGACAGTCGCGATGTCCAACAATCCGGGCATCGCCTTCGCGTTGACGCGGCCCTGCTGAGCGAATGCGAAATACAGCTCATAGAACCTGTCGGTGCAGTCAAGCGCTGGACGGAACTCGAAGACCACCCGCATCTCATCCTCAGCGTCATTCGCGAACGTGTGCCTCGTCCCGGCGGACACGGCGATCGTCTCGCCCGCACCCAGCACACGGCGTTCGCCATCGACCCGGAAGGCTGCCCGCCCGGCGAGCACCTCGAAGTGCTCGTCCTGGTGGGGATGGATGTGCTCCGGCCCAGCGAACCCACCGGGCGGAAATATGCCCTCAGCTCGGAACACCTCTCGATCACCGTCGCGTCCGGTGGCCAGGAAGACAAGGCGCTGCCCGGTCGTGGGATTATCGATCTGCTCGCCAGCTTTTGCCATGCATCAATCCCGGTAGTTAGCCGTCCTAAACTAAGGTTACCTAATCATTATGTCCACGTCAAGAACGGGTCAGCGCCTGCCGATCGGCCAGCTGCTCGTACATCACCTCCGATTGTTCCGCGAACAGCTCCTCGCCGAGTCCGAGCAGGAGGCGGAGCAAGCCGGCGTGCAACTGCGCATGGCCCACCTGCACGTCTTCGGCAACATCAAAGCCGAGGGAACCCGACTGACTGACCTCGCGGCCTGGGCAGGCATGACCCGGCCGTCAATGGCCGAACTCGTCGACCAACTCGAAGCCCAGGGCCTCGTCGAACGCCGAAGCGACCCCACCGATGGGCGGGCCAAGCTCGTCGCCCTCACCACCTCAGGCTGGGACGCGATCGATACCGGCCGCGCGATCATCGCTCGCATCGAGGCTGACTACGCGCAGCGCATCGGCCTGCGGCAGTTCGAGGCCATGTGCTGGGCACTGCAGGACTTACTGGACGACGTCAGCGGCGCACCCGTCCGCGGCCGGTCGGCATGAGCGACCCTTACCGTCTGCGGCGCTTCCAGACCGCCCAGAACGAAAGCCGGACATATGAGGCGGCCGTGTCTGAGCTGCGCGCGGGTCGCAAGGTCAGCCACTGGATGTGGTTCATCTTTCCCCAGATCTCCGGACTGGGGCGGAGTCCGATGTCCCAGACTTACGCCATCTCCTCGCTCGCGGAGGCGAAGGCCTATCTGGACGATCCCATTCTCGGCCTCCGGCTGATCGAGTGCACACGCGTTCTCACCGAGCTCGAGGGCCGAACGGCCGAGCAGATCTTCGGCAGCACGGACGCGATGAAGCTCCGGTCGTCAATGACGCTGTTCGCTCGCGCGGCATCCGACAACGCGCTGTTCCAACGGGTCCTCGACGACTACTTCGGTGGGGCCACAGACGAGTCCACCGAGCGGCTGCTCGAATCTTGAATCAGGCCAGCGGCTCAGGACGCGCTGAGCAGAGCCGCCCGGGCCGCTTGCCCGCTCGGTGCGCGCGTGAGATGCCGGGTCCCACGCGACCAGGACCGCCCACCCGACCCGATGGACGATCTCCGTGATCAGCGCCGCGCGTTCAAGACCGGTTTTCACAAGCCGGGCAGTCTAGGCGCGTGACGCGAGCAAAGACGTTTGACGCCTGCCACAGATTTCGCTTAAGGCCCCAAGGGCTGCGAGACTGGCGGCTCCGGTTCAACCCAAACGGAGGTCGGTATGGCAGATAGCGTCTATCGCGTCACCGAAGTCGTCGGTGTCAGCAGCGAGTCGTGGGAGGCAGCAGCCCGAGTTGCCGTCGAGACCGCCGCGAAGAGCGTTCGTGAGCTGCGCGTGGCTGAGGTAGTGCGACAGGACCTGACGATTCAGGACGGCGGCGTGTTGCATTACCGCGTCCGTCTCGGAATCTCGTTCAAATACGACCCGAGCGAGTAGACAGCGCCTCGACGAGGATTGCCCGCTCCGGTGCCTCCCCCACCGGAGCGCGCCTCGCCTGAGTCTGTCCGAGGTGGCGGTCCTCCCCGGCCGCTACGTTGTCGCACGTGATGCGAGCATGGCGGGCGGCGACGCGCTCGGTGGTGGCCTTCTACGACGACCAGGGGACTCACCACGCCGCGGCGCTCACGTACTACGCGCTGATGTCGCTGTTTCCGACGCTGCTGCTGGCGGTGTCGCTGCTGGGCCTGCTGGGCGAGTACCCGTCTACTTACAACTCGATCGTCGGTGACCTGCGCCGCGTTGTCCCATCGGACACGCTGGCGCCGCTCAACTCTGCGGTGCGGGCGGCGCTGACGAGCAAGGGCACTGCGGCGGCAGGGTTGGGAATAGCGATCGCGACGGCTCTGTATGGAACTACGGGCTATCTCGAGGCCATGCGGCGCGCCCTGAACGTGGTGTTCGAGTCACCGCGCGGGCGCAGCTTCGTGCGCCGCAAGGTGGTCGACGTCGCCTCGACATTCGTGCTGATGGCGCTGGTGCTGACCACGCTGATACTGATGTTCGCCGGCGGGGGCGTCGCGGCTGACGTGCTCGGCCCCGAGGCTGCGGTGGTGTGGCGGATCGCGCGCTGGCCGGCGGCATTCGCCAGCGCTCTGCTCGCATTCTCGTTCATCTACCACGTCACCCCTGACGTCGCCCAGCCCGGGTTCCGATGGATCACCCCCGGAGCGCTCACCGGCGTCGGGCTCTGGCTCGCGGCATCGGCCGCGTTCTCAAACTACCTCGCCAACTTCAAGAGCTTCAACGTCACCTATGGCTCGTTCGCGGCCGGGATCATCCTGCTCGTCTGGTTATGGCTTACCAACGTTGCGCTGCTGTTTGGGGCTGTGGTCAACGCGGAGATCCAGCGGGTGCAGGAAATCACCTAGCCATCGGTGCCCGAGGCGGCGACGGGTTCTACCTATCCTTCTGGCCGTGGACACCGGTGCCGAGTGCGTTGAGCGGTTCATGTCGTCGCTCGACGCCGAGGTTCGAGCGCTCGCGCATGGAGAATGGGGCCTCGTCCTCGACGCCGCCGGGTACATCCTGAACGTGGGAGTGGCGATCAGGGCTCACTGCTCCGTGCCCAGGCCGCTGTATTGCCTGCGGGCGTGATCGACCCGCACCAGCTCCTCTACTGGAACCGTCAGGCGCCGCTCGTGTGCTTCGCCGAGAACAAGGCCCGGGAGGTCTTCGTCTGCGGCGAGCTTCCCCTGGAGTCACTTGATGGGGAGATTCTTGATCGCTTCCTCGGGCTGCTCCTGGCGAGCGCTACCCGCGCCCGCGAGTTCGCGATCCAGAACGCCTGAACGGCTCGATCGCGCGGGCCACGTCGAAGATCGCCGGCGTGGATATGCTCCAGTCGGGACACGGACTCGCCTCCTGTCTCCGCGCCCCGGATCGTTCACCGCGATGCCGGGGCATTCTTGTTCAGCGGCGCTTAGCCGCCCGAGAGGTCGGCGTGTCATGATTGACCTGTGAGCGAGGAAGGCAATGAGAGCTTTGAGGAACGGGTCCGATCGATCGCTCGGGAGGTCAGCCGGTCGGTCGAACGCCTGTCCGAGCTCGACATGGACGAGATCGCGCGGACGATCGGCGTTGATGCTGACCGCGCCAGGGGCTTGGCTGACAGCGCTGGGCGGTGGTTCAGCGTTTACGCCGGAACCTTCAAGCCCCCGGGCGCCGGCGGAGAAACTGGCGAAGCACCAGGGCCGACCAGCGCGCAGACGCGGCGTGGCGCTGGTCCACATCCGCTGGACCTGCCGACGGCTGCTCAGGGCCTCGCGCTAAGTGCCCTGGATTCCGGGCGCTGGACCGTCGGGCCTGGCAGCAATCTACTCGTCGCGCACGGCGAAGGTCCCACCCCCAGCGACGCGTTGGGGCTGGTTGGCGAACTGCGCGCCCGCGACTGGATCAACGCCGACGGCGAGGGCACGCTGGTCGGTCGCAACGCCCTCAGTCGTTGGTTGGAAGCCGGCAAGACGGCGTAACAACGGCCGACCGAGGGGGTCCTCGATGAAGCCATCATCGACGATCACGCTCAAAGTGGGGGGACATTCTCGTGCACCGGCGAAGCATGAGCGATGCCGGAAGCATGGGTCTATCTGCTGCGCTGCCGCGACGGGTCGCTCTACACCGGGTGGACCGTAGATCTCGAGCGCAGGGTGGCCCGGCATCAAGCCGGCACGGCCAGCCGCTACACGGCCAGCCGCCGGCCGGTCGAGCTTCAGCTTGCGTTGGCGATGCCCGACCGGAGGGCCGCGCGCCGCGAGGAGGCGCGCATCAAGCGCCTGCCGCGCTCGGCCAAGCTCGCGCTGCTCCGGTAGTCGGGACGACCGATCACGGTGGGCGCGCCTACGCGCCGGATCCGTCCGCGTCCGCGCGGCTTGCTCCTGCTCGCCCACCGTGGGCAAGAGTCGCCCACCCTTTTCGGAACGCGGTGCGCGGTTAGTTTACTTAAGTATTTACCTGTGATATGCTGGTACGCGTAAGCAACATACAGGAGAACACGTGGACCCAAATTCAAACGAAACCACCACGCAATACCACCCGGTCACCGTCGATGTCCCAGAGGAGCGAGTCGCGGAGTTCCATGCGTTCTTTGCCCGTTTCCTCGCCGGCCGCCCCAGCCGAGGACGACGAGGGCGGCACGGTAGGCCACACCACGGCGCACACGGAGGCGGATGCGCCGGCCGCCGGAAAGCCCCCGAGGGCCACGAGGCCACCGGAACCTCGGCCGACATCGCCGAGGCCTGATGGCGGACAAGGAGATCACAGTCGCCGTTCCGGAGGAGCGCGTACCGGAGTTCTATTCCTGGTTCGCCGCGTTCCTGACGAGTGAGCCTGGAACTCCGACCGCCCTGGCGCGACATGAGCGCCGTGGCCCGCGCGGGTCGCGGCATCATGGTCCGGCGCAAGCCTGGTCAGCAGAGGATGCTGACCAGGCTGCCTGGCTATACGACAGGCTGGCCCCCCCGGCCCGGGAGCTGCTCGATGTGTTGATCGACTCCCCCGGGGGGCGCTTCGCGGGGGAGGACCTGGCCAAGCGACTGCAGCTGCAGAAAGGCGCTCACGGCGTCGCCGGCATCCTCGCGTGGCCCGGGCGGTACTCCCGGCATCTCGACCGCATGCTCCCGATCACCACTGAGGGCCGGGCCGACGGAGGCACTGACTACTACATGGACCCGAAGCTTGCCGCGCTGTTCGCTGACGCGCGCAAGCAGTCCCATGCAGGACGACGCGGGCGGCGCTGCCGATGAAGCCGCCGGCCGGAGGCTGACCGGCGCAAAACCAGCTAGCGTTGAGGGACATGACAGCGATCCCAGCCCGCAAAAACCCGTCGGCCAAGCCGGCCAAGCCGAGCCGGCGGACCAAGTCGCCCTCCGACCCCCGTGAGCGGCGGATGCGAGCGGTTCCGAGCATCGAGCGAGCCGAGGTTTCGCTCCACGGACATCGCGTGATGTTCACCATCGCCGGGCAGGGACCGCCGGTGGTGCTGATCCACGGTATCGCTGGGCGCGCCGCGCAATGGGAGCAGATCGTCGAGCTGCTGGCCGAGACCAACACGGTCCTGGCGCCGGACCTGATGGGCCATGGCGAGTCGGCAAAGCCACGCGGTGACTACTCGCTCGGCGCACATGCGTCCGGGATTCGCGACCTGCTCGTCGGCCTGGGCATCGAGCGCGCGAGCATCGTCGGTCACTCGCTGGGGGGCGGCATTGCCATGCAGTTCGCCTACCAGTTCCCGGAGCGCTGCGAGCGGCTCGTGCTCGTCTCCAGCGGAGGCCTCGGCGGAGACGTGTCTCCCCTGCTCCGGGCCGCGACCCTCCCTGGATCTGAGATCGTCCTGCCGCTCCTCGCCCATCCGCGCGTGCTCGAGATCGCCTCCCTGGTTCCCCGAGCGCTCGGGCGGATCGGCCTGAGCACCCGGGCGGACCTCACCGAGATGGCGCGCGGATACCAGTCGCTGTCGGACGCCGAGGCGCGCAGCGCCTTCATTCACACGCTCCGGGGCGTGATCGATCCGACCGGTCAGCGCATCAACGCCTCCGATCGCCTGTACCTGGCGTCGAAGATGCCGTCACTGATCATCTGGGGCCGCCGCGATCGGATCATTCCCGTGGCTCACGCGCAGCCCACGCATGAGGGGATGCCCGGCAGCCGCCTCGAGCTGTTCGATCACTCAGGCCATTTCCCTCAGCTCGACGATCCGCTGCGATTTGCCCGCACGCTGCAGGACTTCTTCGCCGATACCGAAGCGGCGCAGCTGGACACCGGCATGATGCGGGAGCTCGTGCTGGACCACGATCCCAAATCCGCCGCAGTGCTCGAGCGGCTGCGGCGCGAGCACGCGGTCGGCTAACTCGCGCGCACGGGCTCCGGAAGCAGGCTCTCCGGGGGATCCCCGGCAATCGAGCTCAGCGCATCCGCGGCTTGGCGGACGTCGTTCAGGATCTGATTGCGCTCCCGTCCCAGCGAGGCGATCTGGTTCTGCAGCTCACTGACCCGCTGGTTTGCCTCGGTGGTGATCGCCAGGGCATTCGCCGCCGCGTCCGAGATGCACCGATCAGCCTGTTCCTGCGCGAGACGGGCGATCTCCTGCGCCCCGTCATGCGCGGCAAGCAGAATGCCTGAGGTCTGCTTCCCGAGCCGCTCGATTTCCGCCGCCGTCTCGCTCGTCAACGGCGCGGCGTCGCGCAGCGCCACCAGCTCTCCGTCCAGCTCGGCGAGCTCCTGCTCGAGCTCGGCGACGTACTCGTCCACCGCGGCACAGTCGTAGCCGTGACGGGCGACCGGAAACCGCGGCAGGACCTGGTCGAAGACCGGGGCGAACTCGGTGGTCAGCGAATCCTCAGCCTCGCCGATCATGCTCTGGCCCTCGTCATTTTGGTCACCCACGGAGAACGAGCGGGCAACGCGATCACCCAGGTCGGCAAGACGCCCCGCGGGCGAGCGCCGCCCCATGATGGGCGCAGCGGTTTTGACGTCAGATCTATCCAAACCGTGCATGCCGCCTCCTGCTTTCTCGGTGTCCACTGACCAAAGCTGTTCGCTGGCCGCAGCCGAACCCCTGTCCGGCACCGCAGGACGACAGCGGTCCTGCACTGCCGCTACGGCCGATCGAAGCCGGCCCGGGCGCAGTCGACCTGGGCTCGGGCGGCGCAGCCGGACCGGTGATCGTTCAGGAGGCCCATGGCCTGCATGAACGCATACGCGGTGGTGGGGCCGACAAAACGCCACCCGCGCCGCTTCAGATCCTTGGCCAACGCCGTCGACTCAGCCGTCTGGGCTGGCGGCGCGACCCCGGCGAGATCCGGCGCCCCCGCGCCGGGCTCCGGCCCAAAACGCCAGACATAGGCAGCGAGAGACCCTTCCGAACCCGGCGACGGCGCGCCGAAACGCCGGTCGCTTGCGCAGGATCGTCAGCCACGAGAGGCCGGCTTGAAATCCCTCCAGACTGAGCTTTTCGAACAGGCGCACGTCGTCGGAGACGGGAAAGCCCCATTCGGTGTCCTGGTAGGAGCGGTACTCCGGAGCGGAGTCCCCACGCGCAACGCGCGACCTCGTCCTCCCCCCGGACGATCCCGTCCTCGATGGTGACGCCGTCGGTGCGAGTCGGAGCCAATCAGTCTCGCTCGATCATCACCGAGGTTGCCTTCACCACCGCGGTCGCCTCGACGCCGGGGGCAAGGCCGAGCTCGTCGATCGAGTCCCGCGTGATCGCAGCGGTGACGAGAAACGGCCCGGCCTCCAGTTCGACGAGCGCCATCACGCCGTCGGACTCAACCGATCGGACCACGCCGGTGAAGCGGTTGCGTGCCGACCGGGGGGTTCCGGTGCGGTGGCGCGATGAGCGCTCAGACAGCCGGCTGATCTCACTCGCCGGCACAAGCCGGTGGTTACGCGAGTCGCGCACCGTCTGCAACCGGCCGGCGCGGTCCCAGCGGCGCAGGGTGTCAATGCTGACACCGAGCGCCGCAGCCGCCTCACCCAGCGAGAGGTGGTTCGTCATCGAGGTGAGACGGTACACCGAGGGCGCGATGCTTGAGCTGAGAGTTCTGCTTTGACATGCTTGAGGAGATCGCGAGCTGGTGAACATGAACGAGCAGAGAGAGCGTCCCGCCATGGAAAATTCGCAGCCCGCTGGGGCCATGCACACTGAGCTGAAGGTGGTTGACGCGGCGGCCTTCTCGGTCGGGCTGATCGGCCCGATGGGGGCGATCGCGCTGCTGGGCACAGGTGCCGCGGCGATCATCGGCCGCGCGGTGACGCTGTCGTTCGTGTTCGCCGTCGTCGGCGTTGTGCTCGTCGCCTACTGCTTCATCAAGCTCTCACAGCACATTGCCCACACTGGCTCGGTCTACGCGCTGGTGGGGGTGACGCTCGGCCCCCGCGCCGGCTTCTTCGCCGGCTGGGCGCTGATGGGGGGGATACATCGCAATCGGCTGCGGCTCGACGATCGAGATCGGACTGTTCGGAGGCGAGTTTCTCAAGGACACCGGGATCCTCACCACACACCAGTGGTGGTGGATCGCGCTGATCGGGTTCCTCGGCGTATGCGCGCTTGCCTTCAGCGAGATCCGGATCATCACTCGCTCGCTGCTGGCCTCCGAGGTGGTGGGAGCGATCCTCGTGACCGTGCTGAGCGTGGTGATCCTCGCCAAGCTGGTGTTCAGCCACGGGCCAAGCGGCCAGACATTCACCGGTAACTTCCTGGCGCTCCCCCACGGAAGCGGGATCGGCACCATCGCCCACGCGGCGGTGTACGGCTTCCTCGCCTTCGCCGGGTTCGAGGGCGCCGCCGCACTCGGCGAGGAGACACAGAGCCCCAAGACCGAAATTCCACGCGCGATCAAGGTCGCGGTAGTGGTCGTCGGCGCGTTCTATCTGCTCACCGCGGCCGCCCAGTCGCTCGGCTACGGCACCAACGCCGCGGGCGTGTCGGCCTATACCAACGGGCTCCCGTTCAGCGATCTGGGCAAGTCGTACATCGGCTCGTTCTACGCCGATGTGCTGAACCTGATGGCCACGATCAGCCTATTCGCTATCTCACTGGGCGTGGCGAGCGGTGCGGCCCGAATCATGTTCGCCCAGGCCCGCGACGCGACGGGCAAGCGCACCGGTCTGGCCGGCCTGTCAAAACACGGGGCCCCGGCCGTGGCACTGGTCGTCGTGCTCGCGATCATCGTCGTCAACCTCATCGCCGAGCAGCTCGGGAGCGTGTCGGTGATCAACGCGACGTTCTACGCTCTGCAGGTGGGCACCGTCCTGTTGCTGGTCGCGTACCTGCTGGCCACTGTCGGGGCGATCCGCTTTCTGTTCTTCAGCGGCGAGCGCAAGGTGGCGCTGTGGCAGGTGGCGATCCCGCTGCTGGGTTTCGCGTTTGTGATCTACACGATCATCCGCAACGTGTTCGTCGGGCAGGTCGGCACCTATACCCGTCTCCCCTACATCGAGCTCGTTTATCTCGTCATCGGCTTCGCCGTGGTGCTCCTGGCGCCCGGGCTCGCGGGTCGGGTGAGGGTCGGCATGGCCACCACCTCCGAAGCGTGACGCGCGTCGCCGCAGCGCAGCTCGCGCCGACGATCGCCGATCTCGAGGCCAACCGCGGACTGGCCCTCACCGCAATCGCTGACGCGGTCAGCACCGGAGCCGACGTGGTGGTGCTGCCCGAGCTGATCACCTCGGGCTACATGTTCGCCTCCTCAGAGGAGGCCGCCTCGGTGGCAACTGGCACTGATCACGAGATCCTGAGCGAGTGGGCGGCAGAGGCCGCGAGGGCGGACATCGTGCTCGCCGGGGGGTTCTGCGAGCTCGGCGAGGATGGCAGCGTCTATAACAGCGCCGCCCTGTTCGACCAGACCGGCCTTCGTGCGGTGTACCGCAAGCTGCATCTATGGGACGCCGAGAAACTGATCTTTGCGCCTGGCACCGACGCTCCCCCGGTGATCGACACCCGTGTCGGGCGAATCGCGATGGTGATCTGCTACGACCTCGAGTTCCCCGAACTCACACGCTCGATCGCGCTGGCCGGAGCCCAGCTGCTGCTGGTCCCGACGAACTGGCCGCTGGTGGCGCGCCCGGCGGGCGAGCGGCCGCCGGAGGTGCTGATCGCGATGGCCGCGGCGCGCGTGAACCGGATGGCCATCGTCTGCGCTGACCGTGTGGGGCCGGAACGCGGCATGGAATGGACGGGCGGCGCTACGATCGTCGGCGCGGACGGTTGGGTCGCCGCCGAATCCCGTGCGCCGGGACTGCTGAGCGCTGACATCGACCTTGAGTCCGCGCTGGACAAGCGGCTCACCGAGTACGCCGACGCGTTCGCCGACCGCCGACCCGAGATGTACGGCAGTCTCACCCGGTAGCGAGGCGTCGCGGTTAGGCTCAAGCGATGCATGCTCCGGTGTACCTGAAGACCCCCTCGGAGGCCGTCTCATCAGGTCCGGACGTGACCGTTGTCGAGCGGGTGTCCGAGATGCTGCTGCGCATAGAGCGCGACGGGATCGACGCAGTCCGTGCCTATTCCCGCGAGCTCGATGGATGGGATCCTCCCAGCTTCGAGGTCGGCACCGGCGAAATCGCGGCCGCGAGCGCCTCGTTGTCCGACGCGCTCAAGGAGAGCATCGCCTTCGCCCAGACCCAGATACGCAACTTCGCGGAGCTCCAGCGCGCGATCCTGACCGACTTCGAGGCCGAGACACTGCCGGGCGTGTTCCTCGGGCAGCGCCAGGTGCCCGTGGCCTCGGTCGGCTCGTACTGCCCCTCAGGCCGAGTGCCGATGCTCGCCTGCGCGTTCATGACGGTGCTCGTGCCGAAGGTCGCCGGCGTCGATGACGTCGCGGTGTGCTCGCCGCCGCGTGACGGCACGATCCATGCCCCCACGCTGCACGCGATCGCGACTTCCGGCGCCGACCGGATCTTTGCCCTCGGGGGCGTCCAGGCCCTTGCGGCGATGGCGTTCGGACTCGAGGGCATCGGTCCGGTCGACATGATCGTCGGCCCCGGGAACGCGTTCGTGGCCGAAGCCAAGCGCCAGCTCTTTGGCCGGGTCGTGATCGACCTCCTGGCCGGCCCCTCCGAGGTTGCGGTGATTGCCGACGACACCGCGGACCCAGAGCTCGTGGCCGCTGACCTGCTTGCCCAGGCTGAGCACGGGCCCTCGTCGCCCGCAGTCCTGATCACGACCTCCGAAGCGCTCGGACGCACCGTGATCGATGAGATCGCACGGCAGCTCGACGAGCTTCACCGGGCCGGCGCTGACGACACGTCCCGGCAGGCGTGGAACGACCACGGCGTCGTGATCGTGGCGCAGGACCGCGAGCATGCTGCCGCGCTGTCCGACGAGGTCGCCACCGAGCACCTCGAGGTGCACACCGCCGACGACACGTGGTACTTCGATCGCCTGCGCAACTATGGCTCGATCTTCCTCGGCCACCGCGCGACGGTCGCCTTCTCCGACAAGGCGATCGGGACGAATCACACCCTTCCGACCGGCCGCGCAGCGCGCTACACCGGCGGTTTGTCGGTGGCCAAGTTCCTCAAGGCGCTGACCTACCAGCGCATCGACAGCGATGAAGGCGTCCGCACGGTGGCTCCCCACGTAGCCGAGATCTCACGCGCTGACCTGATGCCGGCTCACGAGGCGAGCGCGACAAAGCGCCTCGCCCGCGTCAGAGCGGGGTAACTCCTCGCTAATCCTCAGCCAAGCTGAGGAGCGGTTTCGAAGGCTGCGGGCAGAACGTGCACGTCGTCAGGAGCGACCCGCAGGCCGACGATCGAGCCTTCCGTGACGGACCGCTGGTCGTCGTCGCTGGATGGCACGTGGATGGTGAACCGGGTGAGCCGGATCATCAGTGCCCCGCGTTGGCGGCGCACATTGAGGACCGTCTCCGTGAGGCTGCAGGCGCCGGGGTCGGCGAGTTCGACGTGCCACGGATGTACGGCGAGCCGCACGGGACCCCGTGCCCGCGTGGCGCTGGTCAGCTCGCCGCCACCCTGGAGGTGCACGGTCGATCCGGAGTCGGTGGGGATGGCGGTTCCCTCGACGATGTTGGCGCCGGTCAGCGCGGCCACGGTCACGGTGGCAGGCGTGGCGATCAGCTCGCTCGCGCCCGCGAGTTGAACCAGCCGGCCGGTGTCGATCACACCGATTCTCTGGGCCAGCGCGGTCGCGTCGTCGAACGCATGGGTGACCAGCAGGGTCGGGAGACCCAGCCCGGCGAGGATGTCGCCCAGCTCATCGCGGACCTGGCTGCGGGTGATCGCGTCGAGCGCGCCAAATGGCTCATCGAGCAGCAGCACGCGCGGATCGCGTGCGAGCGCGCGGGCGAGCGCCGCGCGCTGGCGCTCGCCGCCGGATAGCTGTCGGGGTCGGACATCGGCGAGGTGGGAAATCTCGAGCCGCTGGAGGAGGTCCGGCCGATCACGCGGACCGGCGAACCGCACGTTCCCCGCCACGGTGAGATGCGGGAACAGCCCGTAGTCCTGCGGCAGGTAGCCGACGCGACGTTGTTCGGGACTGAGGTGAATTCGTTCTTCGGTATCGAGCCACCGCTCGGACCCGAGCGCGATCCGCCCTGCACACTCGCGTTCGAGTCCGGCGACGGCCCGTAACAGCGAGGTCTTGCCGGCACCCGACGGGCCGACAATCGCCACCGTCTCGGGGCCGAGGTTCAGTTCGGCGCGTAGTTCGAACGATCGCCGGGGAAGTGTGATGTCGATACTGAGGAGGTCCACGAGTGCGCGATTAGCTTGGTGCTCAACAGGATCGCAGCGCTGACGATGATCAACAGCACGCCGATCGCGACGGCCTGATCGAGGTTCGCATCGACCAACGAATACACGGCGAGCGGCAGCGTCTGGGTGCTGCCCTGGAAGCTGCCGGCGAACAGGATCGTCGCGCCGAACTCGCCGAGCCCGCGGGCGAATGCAACCGCCGCGGCCGCGCCGAGACCACCGGTGGCAAGCGGAATCGCCACCTGCAGCATCCGCCGCGCCGGCCCCGCACCCAGCGTCCGGGCAACGTCGATGAGCGTCCCGTCGACGGCCTCGAACGCGGCGATTGCGCCCCGTAGATAGAACGGGCTGGCCACGAACAGGATCGCGATCACCACCGCAGCCTGAGTAAAGGCAAGATCGATCCCGAGCGCGCTCAGCGTGTGGCCGAGCAGCCCGAAGCGGCCGAACGCTACCAGCAGTGAGAGGCCGGCCACGGCCGGCGGCATCACGAGCGGCAGCTCAACGATTGTGATCACCAAGCTTCGGCCGCGAAACCGAGATCGGGCGAGGAAGTAGGCGAACGGTGTCCCCAGCCCAGCCATTACCGCGAAGGCGATCGCGTTCGTCTTCAGCGAGACGACGATCGCGTCCTTCGCGACCGCGGTCCCAAACCCGTGTATGAGGTCTCCCACCGGCTGATAGGTGACCAGCGCGACGATCGGCAGCAGCAGGAACGCGAGCACGGCAACGACAACAAGCGCCATTCCGGCCGCAACGCCGACACGACCGACAGCGGAGCTACTCACGGCTTGCCGAACCCGGCTGTCCGGAGCTGGGCCTGGCCCGCCGGGGAAAGGACCATGCGCACGAACGCCTTCGCTGCGGCCTGGTGCTTTCCCGACTTGACCACGGCGATGAAGTCCTTGGCCGCCGGCTTGGCCTTGGCCGGGAGCCGGACCACCGTGACCTTGCCGTTGGCGGCCTGCGCGTCGGTGATGTAGACAAAGCCGGCGTCGGCCTGCCCGGTCGCCACCTCGGCCACGGTTTGGGTGACGTCGGTCGTCTGGCTGACCACGTTCTTCATCCCTGCGATCGTGATCCCGAGATTCACGAACACCTTCCGGGCGTAGTCGCCGCACGGCACGGAGGCATTGCAGATCACCAGCTTGACACCCGGCTTGGTGATGCCGGCCACCGAAGCGATCCGCGCCGGGTTGCGCCTGGGCACGATCAGAACCAACGTGTTGGTCGCGAACTCAACTGGGTTGTCGACCAGGCCCTTGGCACGCAACGCCGCCGGCTGCTTCGGACTCGCCGCCGCGAACACGTCCGCTGGGGCGCCCTGCTCGATATCTGTCTCCAGCGCGCCAGAGCCCCCGAATGTGTACTTCGCGTTCGGGTTGATCTTCGGGAAGACCTTGGTCAGCGATGCCGCCGCGAGCACAGTCGGGACCGACGCGGAGGTCGAACTCGGGCTGCTCCCGCAGCCGACAGCCAGCGCTGGTAGCGCGATCGTGATGAACATGGCCGAGACACGCCGGGCTGATGTGGCACGCACTGGGGAACCGCCTCCTTGTCCGCACGCCAGAATCCTGGCACCATAACTGAAATCATGGCAACAGCTGCTGACGTCGCGCTCCGCGAGCGGAGACTGGAATGCGGGCTCACGCAGGCCGAGCTCGCCGCCCGCGCGGGCGTCAGCCGCCAGCTCGTCGCCGCCGTCGAGGCCGGGCGCAATACGCCTGCCGTCGACACGGCGCTCGGACTTGCGCGAGCGCTCGGCACCACCGTCGAGGATCTGTTCACCAACATCCAGCCCGCTGTCGCCGCGGCGCTCGGCGGTCGTCTGCGCGACGCTGTGCCGCTGCGCGTCGGCCGGGTCGCGGACCAGCTCGTCGGGGCCGAGCTCGCCGATCACGGGGTGGCTGGAGCCAGCTGGGCCAAGCCCGACGGGGTGCTGCAAGCCGGCAGGCTCCGACTGTTCCCGGGCGCCTTCCCCGCCGGGATCGTGCTCGCCGGCTGCGACCCGGCGCTCGGCGTCGCCGAGGCGATGCTCGACGGTCTCGGCCCGCGAAGCCTGCTGGCGATCTCCGCACCGACGGGAACCGCACTACGGGCGCTGAAGCGAGGCGGCGTGCATGCGGCCGTCGTTCACGGGATCCCCGGCGAGCTTCCCGAGCCGCCCGTTCCCGTGATCCGCTGGCACCTTGCGCGCTGGCAAGTCGGGCTCGCGATCGCACCCGAGGTTCCGGGTGACTCGCTCGAGGCCGTGCTCCGCCGGCGCGTACCGATCGCTCAGCGCGACGCGGGCGCCACCAGCCAACAGGCGTTTGAGCGCGCTCGCGCGCAGGCCGGCCTCACCGCCCCCCGCTCCGGGCCACACGCAACCGGGCACATCCACGCCGCCCGGATCGCCGCCACCGTCAACGGCGCGGCCGTCAGCACCGAAGCCGCCGCCCGAGCGTTCGGGCTGCGCTTCCTCGCGCTCGAGGACCACACAGTCGAGATCTGGTTCGCGCAACGCTGGCTCGATCACCCCGGCACCAACGCGCTCGGAGAGCTCCTCGCCACCAGCGCGTTCACCGAACGGGTCGCCCACCTCGCCGGTTACGACCTCGCCGGGTGCGGCACGCGCATCTAGAAGGCCCCTGAAGAAGTGAGGTTTTGAAGGACTGCGCCCGCGGGGGTGCGGCGAGTCGCGGTGCTTGGGGCTGTCCGGTGCTCAGGCTTGTTCGGCCGGTCGGGGGTCGTGCGGGGCTCC
>JBPCMW010000004.1:0-18868 GCA_051001875.1 Solirubrobacteraceae bacterium
GCGAAGCCTCGGCCCGGCGTTGATTGTCGGCGACAAGGCCCTGTCGCAGCTGTGGCTGTTCATCGTCGCCCCGCTCGCCGGCGGGGCGCTCGCGGCGTTGCTCTACCGCTACCTGATCCCAACCGAGCTGGTGGCTACGACCACGGCCATCGCAGAGGGAGACGTCGAGCGCACAACCGCCACGCCGTGACGCTGCGCCGCAAAGTGAGCATCGTGGAGCACGACGTCACCACGGGTGCGGCCCACGCGATCATCCATGCGGCCGCTCGCGGGCAGGTCCCCGAGCCCGTACTGGTGACTGAGGCTCCGCTTCCCGGCGCACCCTATGACCTGGTGATCGGAGACCCGCTCTACAGCCAGCTGCTGTATCCCGCGATGATGGACCTCGGCATTCAGACTCGCTCCGACGTCGGTGCTTAACCGCTATGGGCCCGTGCTGGTGCGCGGCGTCGTCGCGCGGCTGCATGCCTCGACGCCGTACGGTCGCGTCGCGCATCTCCATGACCCGCTGGGCTGGTGGCCCGGCCACTCACAGCCAGTCGCCTGTCCGAGGTCCATCATTACCACCCGACGCGATGTCGATGAGGCGCTCAGGCTGATCGCTCGCGGCCACGGTCCTCATGACGCAGATCCCCGCGCAGCGGTGCATCACTTCGCCATCCCGGTTCGGGCGACCGCTCTGTGGCGCTGGCCATTCGCCAAGGACACCAGCTATCTCGTTTGCGCGACAGTCGCCGGAGCCCCGCTGCTGTCGGCAAGCCAGTGGACGGCGATGGCTGGTGCCTGATGCGGCGGGGTCTGGAAGTCAGCCCGCCGACCCGCGCGCGGTCGCACTCAGTAGCCATGGCGTCGACAAAAAATGCGCGCCCATGGAGCCCGCTTTCAGACCTGCTCTGTCGCGCCAGCAGGTCTGGCGGCGTTGCTTCCGCTTTGGAGCCGAGGCGTGCTGAGAGCAGCACCGCGCGTCGCTCGCGCGCCGGCCGTTCTCATGCCCGACGCTTTATCGTGGGCCCCCAGATGCTCCAGGGAGCGGCACGACGAGCGTCGCTTCCGTCAGTTGACTGGAGAAAGCGGCCGCCAGGCCACTGCTTCCCGGCGCGACGCGACCGACTGAACGCCAGTTCGTTGCCGGCGCGCCGCGGGCGTGAGACACGTAATCTCGGCTGATGCTGATCTCCTTTCGCCCTTGGCACAGAACCGCTGTCCTGCTCACTGTGCTGACGTTCGCGCTGCTGTTGAGCGTGAGCGTACGCACCACCGATGCTTACGCGGGTCCGCGCTCCGCGAGCACGGCCGTCGTGACGATGGGCGACTCTTATATCTCCGGCGAGGGGGGGCGTTGGCTGGGCAACAGCATCGACTCGGCGGGTAGCCGCGACGGCACCGACCGCGCCTGTGTCTTCACTGCGGGGGTCTGTACCTCCTATGACAAGAGCAAGGTCTACATAGGCAGTAGTGCCGCCGACGGCTGCCACCGCTCTGATGTCGCCGAGCTGTTGAGCGCGCAGCTGGCGGTCGCTCAGCGATTCAACATCGCGTGTTCAGGTGCGGTCACCAAGAACCTGTTCCGCAGCGCCGATGGCGGCGTCGGCCAGAACGGCGAAGCGGCGCAGGCCGACCAGCTCGCCCCGATCGCGAAAGCCTACCGGGTGAAGCTGATCCTGGTCTCGATCGGAGGCAACGACCTGGGTTTCTCGTCGATCATCTCGGCGTGCCTAACGCATTACGAGGCCAAGCTCGGCCCGTGCAATCCCGCCGAGCAGACGGCGGTGGACGCGAAGCTGCCGGCGGCGATCCGTGGAGTCGAGAAGGCGATCGACGAGATTCGCGCGGTAATGACTGCCTCCGGTTATGCCCGGTCGGACTACCGGTTGGTGCTGCAGACGTACCCGTCTGTGGTACCGAGCGCGCCCAAGGCGCGTTACCCGGAGCTCGGGCCCCAGCGCACCACGTTCGGTTGCCCCTTCTATGACCAGGACCTGACGTGGGCTCACGACACCGCGGGACCGGAGATCGGCGGCGCAGTGAAGAGCGCGGCGGCGGCCCGCGGGGTCGAGGTGATGGACCTCGGCGGCGCCTTCTCCGGGCATGAATTCTGCGCCACGACCAGCCGGGAGGCGACTGCGATCGACTTTCCGTCCCCGGCGCAAGCCGAATGGGGTCGGTTCCTCAGTGCCAGCGCCATCCAGCAAGGCGATCTACAGGAGGTCTTCCACCCTGACGCCTACGGGCAGCAGGCGCTGGGCACCTGCCTCACGCAGCTGTACGTGACGCAGACTCCCGGCGACTTCCGCTGCACGGACACGCCCGGGGCCGGACCGCAGGCGATGACCCTCGCCCGCACC
This sequence comes from Solirubrobacteraceae bacterium, assembly GCA_051001875.1. Classification (GTDB taxonomy): domain Bacteria; phylum Actinomycetota; class Thermoleophilia; order Solirubrobacterales; family Solirubrobacteraceae; genus Palsa-465. Next base: position 2,346 of record JBPCMW010000004.1, read on the forward strand.
GCTAGCGTCGTAAGCCACGGGGGTGGAAGGACGATCTTCAGGGACCACCCGCGGATCGCAGTACGCGGAGTTCCGAAGGGCTGCACTAGGACGCGCTGGACGATTCTCCACATCGCCGTGCGAGGCGTGTCGGCCCCACGAACGATCAGGGTCGTCCTCGACAGCAAGACGATCAAGACCACTCACGCTGCGTTCTTCCGCTTGGCGGTGCACACCGCCAAGCTGCGGCCTGGTCGCCACGTCCTCAGGATCACCGTCATCGACTCGACCGGTACGCATGCCACCCGGACCGTCACGATCGTCCGTTGCCGCCCGGCGCGCCGTGCTCCCCGCCGCCATCAGCCGGTGGACGAGCGGGAGTCGGTGTTCTAGCACGACGGCGTGCGGCGCGGTAGAAACTTCGCCCGCCGATGCGCGCTCGCGCTGCCTGTTGTTCGCGAAGCGCTTTGGTTCGTGTAAGCGGTCTGTCGTGAAGCGTGTCAGCCGGGTGCTCGGCGGCCCGAATCTACGGCCGGAACGACTCAACCTCGCAAAGTACGCCTGAAGCGCCGGCGGTGACTCCTCGGAAACGAAGTTGCTGCGCTCGGAGACGAACAGCACGCCGGTGGTCACGATGTCAGCGACGGTGAGCGAATCCCCGACGAGGAACTCGCGGCCCCTCGAGGGCACCGGAGAACGCGGCGGCTGCAGAGCGATAGAGCTCGCGCGAGTCATCGTCCTTGCGCATCACGTAGCCGATCGCCGCCTTCTCAAGCTCGGTCATCGCGGTCAGCGACCACTGGTAGGCCAAGTCGCGCTCGCGGGTACCGAGTGGCGCGAGAAAGCCCGCCTCGGGATGACGGTCAGCGAGCGCGAACAGGATCGCCGTGGAGTCAAACAGCATCGTGCCGTCATCGAACTCGAGCACGGGCACACGGCCAAGCGGCGAGCGCTCATGATGCTCATCAGAATCGGTGTCCTCGATCGGGACCGTCTCGTAGTCGGCGCCAAGCTCCTCCAGCAGCCAGGCGGCGCGCATCGGACGGCCCGAGGTCTTCGGTCGGTAGTAAAGTTTCATCGCGCAGACCTCACAGGAACGCCACGACCACACCGGCCGCGACGATGTTGTTAGCGAACTCGTCGAACATACCAAAGCTACCCACCGTACGGTTGCGCGAACACGGGTCGACGATCCACGAGACGATTCCGAAGGCGACGATCAGCAGGCGGCGATCGCCAACGAGCAACGCAGGCGGAAGCGCCCGATGTCGTTGATATCGCCGCAGCGCTCGATGCGCGATGCGGGGCACCCCACCCCGAGTGTCTCCATACGGTTCCTCGCGGCGAGACTGATGCCGACGGCGTCGCGAAGCGGCCCAAACCGGCGCGCAGAGTCGCGTCCCCTCTATCGCCCAGGCAGCAACTTTGAGCACACTGCGGCATCAGGGTCGATCAACCGATGAGCAGCAGTCCGCCGGCGGAGGAGTCGACATGATCTGCGCATGCTTTCGGCCGTGCATCTACGCCCCTGGCGAAACGACGACGCTGCGGCAGTCGCGGTGGTGATCGATGATCCGCACCTCGTGCGATGGTCGAGCATGTCGAAGCTGGGAGTCGACCTGTGGATCGCGGAGCAGCAGGCCGGCATACGCGGCCTATCACTGGTGATCTGTCAGTCAGACGACGACCGACCGCTCGGCAAGATCGCGTTGCGCATGCCCGAGCACGCCTCGCCGGCGACCACCTGCGCGGCATTCATCGTGCCGACCATCCGGTCGGAGAGCTCAGCTGCTGGCTGCTGCCCGAGGCCCGAGGACGCAGCCTCGCCAGCGCCGCCGTCAAGGCGATGGCTCTTCGCGCTCGTGAGACCACCGATCTGCGATCGCTGGCCATGGATATTGAGATCGACAACATCGCGTCGGTTCGCGTCGCCGAGCGCGTGGGTGCCAAGCGGCGCGACCCGCCCCGAATCGAACTCGACCGCGCCGGCGTCCCGCGAACCATGGTCGTCTTCGTACTCTCGATCGCCTGAGCTCAAGTTCTAATCGCAGATGACGGCGACGCGCGCGAGCACTCGCCACAGGGGACGAATCACTGCTGCATCGTCGCCGCAGCGGCCACCGTCGGTAGGCTTCCGCTTCCGGTGGCTCGGGGAGGTGCTCGTCGGTGAAGATGACCTGGGCGCGTTCGGCGGCGCCGAGGATGAGTTGCGCGTCGAGCGGGCGGCGGGTAACCGGGATGTCCCTGGCTGGCCATTCGAAGACCAGGGTGAGCGTGCCGGGCGGCGGCAGGGGCCAGACCCACTGCGTTTGCCACCAGCTTCCGCCGCCTCCACCGCCGCCTGATTGCATGATCGGTCCTGCCGGCTGCTGGGGATCGTGGTGAAAGCCGCCGGTGTTCGTGGCTTTTTGAGCCGTCAGGGAACTGAATGCCGAACCGTAGAAGCTCCAGCGGGAGGTCTTCGGTCGCTCCGCGGTTCATGCGGTGGCGGTGGTGGAACATCAACGGGTCAATCTCGTCGTTGTCGTCGCCGCTCATCGTGAGGACGTCGAACTCAAACCCCGTCGGGTAGGCGGCAAGTCGCGAGACGCAGACGGCGACCTTGTCGGTTTGCGCGAGAATGAGCTCCACCGCGACAACGCCGGGAAGCGTGCCTCGCGGCGCTCCGATCCACGGCGGCATGCGGTAGCGCTGCGGCTCGGGATCGGCGCGCTTGGGCGGAGGCTCGAAAAAATCGCTCACCGCGAGCCAATGTACCGCCGGTCGCGCGGCTCCCGTCTGGTCCACGCGAGATGACCTGCGCCAGCCGCGCGCCCTTCGGCCGTCGCCGCGTGGGGAGACCCTTGATCCCCAGCTCCCGCATGATCGCCTCCACCGCATTGTGCCCCCACCACAATGTTGTGGCCGTAGCGCAGCTCCGCTGTGACTCTGAGCGCCCCGTAGGTGCCGCCGGAGGCCGTTTGCACGTCGCCGATCTCGCCGGTCAGCCAGATCCGCCTGAGCGTCCGTGGTGGGTCCGGCCGGCCCTTCCACGCGTAATAGCCCGACTGCGAGACATCAAGAGCCACGCACGCCTGCTGCACGTTGATTCCCTGCCCGGTCAGAGACTCGATCCCGGGAAGAGCCTTTTGGGTTGATCCCCTCCTTGAGGAACACCCTCCGAGCGACCGACAACTCGGTCTTGAGCTGCTTGATCCGCCGCTTCGCCGCGGCCAGCGCCAGCTGCTGATCCGTGCTCAGCCCATCGATCTCACCGCTATCGATCCGATCCTGCTTCAACCACGTATAGATCGCTGCTTCGCTCACGCCGAACACCTCGGCCAGCTGCGCGACCTTCGTTCCTGACCGAGCGAGCTCGATCACCTGACGACGAACCTCCGACGGGGACCTGCGGGGCATCCGAATCCTCCCTCACGGCCAAGGACTCTAAAAGCCCGACACCACGGAACCCGGGGCAGATCACAGTCTCCGTGGAACAGTGAAGATGGCTCATCCCGACGCCAAGCCGAGAGCAGCGATGTCGCCTCCGCGCCAACGGCCGGGCGACTCCCCACGACCGGCGTAATAGTCCTCCACGCCCGCCGCCACCTGAGCATCAAAATACTCAAGCCGCGCCTCGCTGCGACCAAGCCTCCCGATCGTCAACACCGCGCACGATCCCCATCGCCAACGTCGATGACAGGATCGACAGCCGTCCGGTCGGGAAAAGGCCGCGGACCCCGTTCTTAGCCGATCTGCTCTCGCTACTGATAAGGAAGAGGTCCCAGGTTCGAGTCCTGGATCGCCCATTCGGCAACGCCCGTGCCCCGCGGTGCCCGGTCACGCGTCGGGGTAGGTTCCCCTTATGCCCGATCGTCTGCGGCGCTACCGGAGCAAGCGTGACCCCGCCGGCACGACCGAGCCCGGAGTCCGGGACCAGGGCGCCGCCCTTCTCGCTCGTGACTCCGCCCCGCGCTTCGTGATCCAGAAGCACGCCGCCTCGAGGGACTGGTTGAAGCTCAAGTGTGAGCAGGGCAGGAACTGGTGACCGGCGGATACACCGCGCCGCGGGCGAGCCGGGCCGAGTTTGGCGCGCTGCTTCTCGGCTACTACGAGAACGACGTCCTGAGATACGCGGGCAAGGTTGGGACCGGGTTCGACCAGGGGACGCTCGCCGAGCTCGGGGAGACGGTGAGGAGGCGTCGGGTTGGGCGGTCGCCGTTCGCCGACGCCATCCGCGAGCGCGATGTGACCTGGGTCGAGCCGGTGCTGGTGGCGCAGGTCGGCTTCACCGAGTGGACGGGCCACGGGCGTCTGCGGCACCCGCGGTTTCTCGGCCTCCGTGACGACAAGACGCCCGCGGAGGTGGTGCGAGAGAAATGACCGAGACCATCCGAAGCGGCGGACGGGACGTGGAGATCACGCATCCGGACAAGCCGCTGTTCACCTCTCCGACTGTCACCAAGCTCGATCTCGCGCGGCACTACGAGCGGGTAGCGCATGTGATGCTCCCGCATGTGCGCGAGCGCCCGCTGGCCCTCGAGTCCTTTCCGCAAGGCACCGATCGCCGCGGCTTCTTCCTCAAGTCGATCCCGGGACACTTTCCGGGCTGGATCGAGACCGCCGAGGTTCCCAAGAAGGGTGGGTTGCTTACCCAGGCCTTGGCCAACAATGTGGCAACGCTCGTCTACCTCGCCGGCCAGAATGTCGTCACCCCGCACATCTGGTTGTCCCGGGTTGATGCGCTGCGGGAGCCGGATCGCTTGATCCTCGACCTTGATCCCGCGCCCGGGGTCGGCTTCGCCGCCGTCCGCGCCGCGGCCCGAGAAGCCGGCGAGCACCTGCGTGAGGCTGGGCTCGCCCCCCACGCGATGGTGACCGGCTCACGAGGGATCCACGTGGTCTGTCCGTTGCGTCGCGCCGCGTCGTTCGGCACCGTCCACAGCTACGCCCGCGCACTTGCGGACTCGATGGTGGCGGCGGACCCCAGGCGACTGACCTTGGAATGGCACCGATCCGAGCGTGGACGGCGCATCTACCTGGACGTCAACCGCATCAACTACGCCCAGCACGTGGTGGCTCCCTACGGCGTGCGGGCGAAGCCCGGCGCACCGGTCGCGATGCCGGTCCATTGGGAGGAGTTGAGCGATTCCCGCCTGAAGCCGGATGGGTGGACGGTGGCCACAGCCGCCGCGCGAGTGTTTTCGGAAGGCGATGCGTGGAAGGGCATCGGCCGGCGAGCACGGACGCTGCCCGGCCCTCAACAAGAGGTGTAGGTGTTGCCCAACAATCTGTGCGGGTATCCTGTCACCCATGGCAGGAGCAACTCTGGATCGGCGCCGGCCCGCCGTGACGCCGGTCTCCGACGGGTACTTTGACGACACGTCGATGCTGCGGCGCATCCATCGTGAGCGCGCCCTCGCTCTGTCCGGCCCGCGAGCCCTGCTGATGCAGGCTGCCCACCCCCTCGCGGTATCTGGGCTGTTGGCCCATACCACGGCACTCGATGAGCCCTACGAACGACTCGCGCGGACCGCGGCGACCCTGAGCACCATCGGGTTCGGGTCCCGCGCTGAGGCGGACGCGATCACCAAGCATGTGCGAGCCATGCACCGGCGGGTCAGAGGACGTACCAAGGAACAGGTCGGGCGCCACCCGCCAGGGACGCCGTACCGCGCCGACGACCCGGAGCTGCTGCTGTGGGTCCTGTTCACGCTCGTCGACTCGGCGCTGGTGGTGTACCGCAAGTACGTCGGGTCGCTTACGCGTCGAGAAGAAGCGGCGTATTGGGAGGATTACAAGGTTGTCGGGCGATTGTTCGGTCTCAGCGACAGCGATCTCCCGCACACCCTCCGTGACCTGGACGCGTACCGGCGCAGGATGCTCGAGGGCGATGAGCTGGTGGTCACCGACTGGGCCCGCGACCGGGCACGCAGGATAGTCCTGGAGCCGCCGGTGCCGCTCGTGGCCCGGCCGTTGCTGGAAACCGTCAATTTCGTGACCATCGCCCTGCTGCCAGAACGGATCCGCGCTCAGTACCGCTTCTCGGCGATGCCGCCCGCCATCGTGCGCCGCGCGCTGGTGGCCGGTGGCGCCGAGTACATGAAGCGCGCGGTGATCCCGCTGCTGCCCGACCGTCTGCGCCTGGTCCCGGCGGCACGGGCTGCCTGAAGCACCGGCGAGGTGGGGAAGGACTTGGCCGGTCTGCGCGTCCTTGTCGGCGAGGATCAACCAACCCAATGAGGAGATCGACCATGCGAAGCGCAATGGGCCTGTTGATGACAGGTGTCGTGCTCGTAGTGACTGGATGCGGTGGCTCCAGCAGCACCAGCACCAGCGCCGCCAGCGCTCCGCCGTCCAGTTCGACGGCCGCGGCGCCAGCGAGCAGTACGACGTCTTCGTCCGCGCCGGCGGCCTCCGGCGGCGGGGGGTCGGCGGTGCATCTCGCCGCCGTTCCGGGCAAGCTCGCGTTCGACACCAAGACCCTGAAGGCCAAGGCGGGGACCGTGACGGTGACGATGTCCAACCCGTCGAGCATCCCGCACGGTATCGCCGTCGAGGGGAACGGGGTCGACAAGGACGCCAAGGTGGTTCAGCAGGGTGGCACGTCGACTTTGACGGTCAAGCTGAAGCCGGGAACTTACACGTTCTACTGTCCGGTCTCGGGCCACCGTCAAGCCGGGATGGAGGGCACACTTACGGTGAGCTGACCGGAAATGCAAACTCCCGGCGCGGGCGTCCGTGCCGCGCCGGGAGCCGACAGTCCCCGCCTACAGCTTGGTGATGTAGTTCAGGCTGGTGACGTCCTTGAGCACCCGGGTGGCACCACGGGGCTTGTCGAATGCCCCGTCCGGCGCGATGCCGTACTTCGAGTGGTCGCGGATCAGACCGATGACCGCAGCGTGGCGAGCCTCGACTGTAACGATCGAGAGTGCCGCCGCCAGGATGGCCGGATTCTGGATGTTGAACGCCTGCCCTGAATAGGCGTGGACGCCCTCGTTCTCGAACGTGAACGACGCCGTCAGAAAGCGGGCGTGGTGCTTGGTGTCGCCGTGGAAGTTGAAGCTCGGCTTCCTGATGGCCTTGCTGCCGAGCACCGACTTGAGCGCCTTGACGTGCTGGTTCTCGTCATCGGTGACGGTGCGGAGGAACGTGCGCTCCTCAGAGTTGTGCAGGAACGGGTTGTTCCTCTGGTTTCGGCTCGCCTCGTTGTAGAACGAGGACTCGAGGTACTCGAGCACGAGGGCGAAGTTGAGGATCCCGATGTCGCCCCTGCCGAACGGCTTCGCAGGCGGACGATCTCCGTTGCTGAACGCAAGCGCGCTGGGCGCCAACGCGCCGAGAATCGCGCCGCCGCCGACGACGGCGCCACCGGCGAGGCCCGCCCGGCGCAGGAACTGTGAACGCGTGTCCCCGTCCAGGGCATCCATTGCCTCTGCCGCGGTCTCACGGACAGCGCCATCGACGTCAATCGCGCCGAGGTTGAGCTTGTTACTACTCATGTTGCTCCTTTCGAGCGACGGACAAGTGTGTTCGCCCGTCGCTGGGCTTTTTTGCTTGTACGTTTTCACGTGGCGACTGGATCACACACAGAAGCGAATGCGTCACCACGGCACTGCCGAGTCGCTCCTGAGGGTGCACGAGGATTGTCATCCGTCGCACCGGTGTAAATTCGGTGGCACGCTTGCTCCAGCTGACCGATCGCGGCCCGGGGGGAGAACGGATCGCCGCTCATGGCCCGGGTTACACGGACTCAGATGCTGAGGTCACTCGCCGCTGCCGCATTGGCCTCACGTCGCTCACGCGCATGTTGGCGACGCTCCGCAAACGAGGCGAACAGGACGCCGAGCTCGAACAGCAGGTAGAGCGGTACGGTCTCCAGCAGCATCGTGATCGCGTCGCCGGGAAGGACCGCCGCTACCAGCGCACATGCGCCGATGGCATATCGGCGGTTGCTTCGCAGCTGGCGCGGAGTGATGACCCCGGCCGAGGTCACCGCGAGGATCGCCACGGGAACTTCGAACAGAAGCCCCATCGCCAGCATCGTGGTGGCAGCGAACTTGTAGTACTGGCTCGCCTGAACCAGGACGTTGAACTGGCCACTGTTGAAATTCTGGAAGAAGTGCACCGCGGCCGGCAGGACGACGACGTAGCCGAACGCCACGCCGGCGATGAACAGGAACGGGACGGCAAGCGTCATCGGCAGCATTCGGCGGCGGTGCCGAGGATCGAGCGCCGGCATCAAGAACGCGTATACCTGATGGAGCAGCACGGGGAGAGACAGGATCAGCGCGAAGATCAGCGAGACGGTCAGCGTCGTCGTGAACGGCTCACCGATGCCCAGGGTCACCGGCCGGTCGCCATGAGGTGGCGCGGACAGGCGGGAGACGTCTTGCTTGAGCTGGGACTGCACTTTTCCCAGCGATGCGTCGAGACCACTGTGCGGGCGCTCGGCTCGGAGCACTCCCGCCACCCTGCTCAGCTGAACCGCCAGGTCGCGGGCGCTCTGTTGCACCAGGTAGGTGGCGCCGAGGGGCCCGTGCCCGTCCCGCACCTGCTGCTGGGTCTGGTGGGCCAGCGGACTGTCGATCAATTGCAGCAGACGATGGTTTTGCCAGAAGCAGAAGCCAAACGCAATCACGACGGCGAGCCCGGACACGATCAGTCGTGTGCGCAACTCGTCGAGGTGGCCTACGACGCTGAGGAGATCCTCATGGTCGACAGGCCGCAGCCCACTGGGCACCCGTTGCCGCATCGCGTTTGGCATCCACATGATTTGTCCTGAGTCCGGCGGTGGCCAGTGGGTCTAAGCGGCCGGGTGAATCGGCGTGGCCGGATGGATCGGGGTGTGCTCCGGCGTGGCCTCGTCAGCAACCGGCTGGGTGACGGCGGTCGCCGCGGCCAACTGCTCGCTGCTGGGGTTGGACTCGCCGTTGATGGACTCCTTGAAGCCGCGCAGGCCGTGGCCGAGCGAGCGACCCATCTCCGGCAGCCGCTTGGCGCCGAACACGAGCAGCAGAATGACCAGAAGGAAGGCGAGATGGATTGGATTGTCAAGTCCCATGGTGTTGCTCCGATCAAATCGAGTTGGTAAAGGTCCTGCGCGTCACGCTCCCGATCGGATCACCGGGACGCGTGGACAGGGGTCTTCGCAGGGGGCGTGAGGGCGCGACCCGCCGAGGAGGAGGATCTGAGGCGGGCCGCGCCGTCACATTCGCAGCAGGCGTCAGCCCTTGATCAGCGGGCCCGCCTTGGCCAGCACCTGTGCCTTGGTCAGCGGCTTGTCAAAGCCGCCGTTGGGCGTCACGGACTGGTTCGTGAGCAGGCCGATAGCCGCGGCGTGCCGCGCCTCGACTTGAACGATCGAACCGGCCGCGGCCAGGTACTGAGGATTGGAGAGCGAGGGGCCGGCACCGTTGTAGGCACCGACGCCTATGTTCTCCAGAACATAGGCCAGCTTCAGGAAGCTCGCCTGATCGGTGACCGGGAAGACGAACTTCGGCTTCGGCGCCGGAGTACCGCCAGCGGCCTTGATCGCCTTGGTCAGCGCGTCGACGTGGGCCTGTTCGTGGCCGGCAATCAACGACGCGAGGGACTTCGCCTCGCCGCTCAGGCCGACGGTCTTGGCCTTGTGCTTGTAGAAGTCGGTCTCGAGGTACTCGAGCGTGAGCGCGAAGTTGAGGATGTCAACATCCCCACCTCCGGTTGCGCCGAGCGCATTGCCGACGTACGGCCCAACCGCCGCGGCGCCGTAAACGGCTCCGGCGGTCATTGCGCCGCGCAGGATGAAGCTCGCGCGGGTCACGCCGTGAACCTCCACGGCTGCCAGCTCGGGGCTGGCGATATCAGTACGTGTCATTTGAGTTCGTTTCCTCTCTGGAAGGTCGGTGTCGTGCTCAGGCGGCGATGAAGGGCTTGACGACCTTCAGCACCTCAGCCATGCTCATCGGCTTGGCAAACGCGCCGTCAGGGGTCGGGGACATCTTCAGCAACGTGTTCAGCGTCGCGGCATGACGTGCCTCGACGGTGTGGATGGCCAGGGCCGCAGCAAGGATCTCCTTGCTCTTGATGTTTCCGGCCTGGCCCAGGTATGCCGAAGCGCCCAGGTTCTCGACGGTGGCGGCCAGCTTGGTCACCGAAGCCGCATCCTTGAGCGGGAACTTGCCCTTGATCTTCGGCGCCGGAGTGCCGAGGCTCATGGCCACCTTGTGCAGCGCGGTGACGTGCTCGTGCTCCTCGCCGCCGAAGGTCTTGATCACCGACAGGTTCATGCCGCTGAACAGACCGCTCTTGATCACCTTGTCGTAGAAGTCAGCCTCGAGGTACTCAAGCGTCAACGCGTAGTTGACAATCGCGAGGTCGCCGGAGCCACTGCCACCGGACGAGCTGCTGGCCGCGGACGAGCTGGACGCGGTTGTTGCGGGAGACGGGGCAGCGGTGCTCGAGCTGCTTGAGCTGCTGCCACAGGCGGCGATGAAGGCGCCCAGGGCGGTCGCGGCAGCGCCGGACCCCATCGTCTTACCGGCCATTCTGAGGAACTTCTTGCGCTCGACGTCGTCGCGCGCCAGTTCCTTCACCACACCTTCGGTCGGCCGCTCGGCCACCGGGCTTGTGGAGTCAGTCATTCGGGTCTCCTTGATGTAAGCCCGAGTGCGTGCGCCCGGGTTTCGACTTGTCTACGAACCAAGCCGGCCGCCGGATCACCCGCTAATCTAGAACCAATCTGCGATCCTACTGCCGGTATGACCAGGCAACAGGTTCATCTCGTCACCAGCGGGACGGCAGTCGCGATCAGCGGCTACGCCTGAAGCAGGGCAGAGCGCCACCGTAACCCTGACCAGGCCCGGAATGTTCGCTTACATCTGTCAGTTCCATGCCTTCATGCGCGGGACTTGGCCTCCGCGTGACCGTCGTCCCGCCTGAAACGGGGCGACCGGTTGCGGAAGCCTGCGGCTAGGCCGCCTCGCGAAGCTCCTCAAGCTCAGAGCTGCCGGCAAGGCGCCGGAGGCCCTGCTTCTCGAGTGCGCGGGCCCGCTCGAGCGGGATACCGAGCTCGGTGCCCGTCTGCCTCAACGTCCTCGGCTCGTCGCCGGCTAGGCCGAACCGGAGCTCGATGACGTTCCGCTCGGCTTCGGGGAGCTGGGCGACTACAGCATGCACCTGCTGACCGCGCTGCGCGTCGGCGACTTCCTCGATCGGCTCAGGCCGATCGCTGGCCAACAGATCGCCGAGCGAGGTCTCACCCTCCTCGCCCACAGGTTGATCGAGACTTGCCAGACCGCGGCTGATCTCGCGAAGTTCGGTGACCTCCTCGATGGAGAGCTCCGCAACTTCCGCGATCTCCTCGTCGGTCGGCTCACGAGACAACTTGGCGTTCAGCTCGCTCTCGATCTTGCGCACCTTGACCTGCCGCTGAGCCACATGGACCGGGACTCTGATCGTCCGGCCGTGATTCTGCAGGCCGCGCTGGATCGCCTGGCGAATCCACAGCGTTCCGTAGGTGGAGAACTTGAATCCGCGTCGCCAGTCGAACTTCTCCACCGCGCGAATCAGGCCCAGCATTCCCTCCTGGACGAGGTCCTCCATCGGCAGTCCGTGGCCTTGATAGCGCCGAGCCTGTGAGACGACCAAACGCAGATTGGAGTTGATCATCCGATCCTTGGCCACCATATCGCCGCGCTCAATCCGCTTGGTGAGTTCGACCTCCTCGGCCGCGGTCAGCAGCGGGTAGGCGCGAGCACGCCGAAGGAATAGGTCCAGCGAATCCACGCCGACCGTCTGGTCGACCGTGCCGATCGCCTTTGCCTCGGCGGCATGGGCGGACTGCCGCCGACCCTGGCGCTTGTTGGCGCCACGCCCGTCGCTCCGGGTTGATGCGCTCTGCGTGCGCGTAGTGTTCGTTGATTCATGACGATCGCCTCGCGCACGCGGAGCGGCGTCACGATCGTGGGTTTCAAAGCTGCTCAGTTCTGTCTCCGTTATTCCGTGTGGTTCGATAGGTATCGAATTATAACACTTGTTCGACTAAAATCGAACAAGAGGGCGCTGAGATCTGGTCGGGTCGCTGCCACAAAAATCCCTGCAAACCGCGCCGTTCGCCGACGCATCCCAATCCTCCCCCCGCCGATGTTTAGCAACGCCGGCTAAATCAGGGCCCAAGGCCTTCTCAGAAACGCTGCATAGTTCCGCGGCCTGATGGGCAAGCTGCCGGCGGCGGGAAGGCTGCCCCGCTCCGCAGCGGTGAAGCCCGCTCCGTGATGGCGAGAGTGTTAGCCGCTCAGCGACACGACTGAATCGGCGCGACCGATCAGCAGCTCATCGTGGCTGGCGCAGATGATGGTGTGAGCTCGCTCGCGAGCCGCCGACATCAGCAACCCGGCCATCTGCCCGGCCGCTCTCTCGTCGAGCCGGGAGGTTGGCTCGTCCAAGATTAGGAGCCCGCGCGCACAGGCGAGCGCGCGCGCGAAACCCACACGCTGCGCTTCGCCTGCGGAGAGCCGGCTGACCCGCTGGAGCGCCCGCTCCTCAAGCCCCACGGACGCGAGCGCGGCCGCGGCCCGGGCCCCGGCGCGCGCAGGCGCCTCGCCCCGCAGCCGTAAGGCCAGCACGACATTCTCCTGCGCGCTCAAGAACCCCACCGGCCACGGATCCTGGGGCAGATAGCCGACCCGCTCGCGTCGGAGCGCGGCCAGCACCTCGCCGTCCGCGGAGGCGTACCCGGTTCCATCGACCAGAACCTCTCCGGAGTCCGGCGCCTCGAGTCCGGCGACCAGGCGCAGCAGGGTCGACTTGCCCGCCCCTGACCGGCCTCTCACCACGGTCAGTTGCCCCGGAGAAAAGCTCGCGGAGAAGCCGTCCAGCACGACGCGGCTGTTCGCACCGTCCCCGTACTCGCGCCGGACGGTGCGTAGCGTAACGTGAGCTGCGCTCCAGCTCACCTCACGGCCACTGGTCTCCGGATCGGGTTCCGGAATACCGCTGCGCTCCGCGACGGAAACCTCACGGCCTCCGGCGCCGGTGAGGAGCAGACCCGCACCCTCCGGCGCTCGTCTCACCCGCACGCGATCTCCGATCACGGCCGAACCCAGCAGCTCGGGCGGAAGGCGCACCCACCCGCGCGGGTCGACCAGCTGCGCCTCTTCGCCGCCGCCGAGCTCCGCCTCGATACGGCCGTCACGGATTCGCAGGCTCCGGTCGGCTCGGCCGGCGGTGGCGGTGTCATGCGAGACGATCACCACGGTTGCACCGTCGGCGCGCGCCAGTTCCAGGATCAGTTCCCGGACCGTGGATGCGCTGGCGCGGTCGAGTTCTCCGGTCGGCTCGTCGGCCAACAGCAGCGCCGGACGATGGGCGAGCGCTGCACAGACGGCCGCCTGCTGGCGCTCCCCACCTGAGAGATCCGCCGCGAACGCTCGCTCGCGCCCGCTGAGACCCGCTGCCTCGAGCAGCGCCGCCGCCCTCGCCCGGGCGTCGCGGCGCGCAGCCCCGCGGAGGATGAGGGGCAGCGACACGGCGTCCCGCAGCGGTAGCTCAGGCGAGAGGATCGAACTCCAGTTCTGCCCGACGAATCCGATTTTCTCACGGCGGATACGCGCCCGCAGTCGCGCGGGCAGGCGCCCCAGTTCACGGCCGAACACGCGCACATCACCCGCCGACGGGGTCTCGATCCCAGCCACCACGCGCAGCAGGGTGCTCTTACCTGCTCCGCTGGGACCGATCACGCACACGACCTCGCCTGCTGGGACCGACATCGTCAGCCCCTGGAGCGCCGCCGCGTCACCCTCGGCGTTGCGGTGCACGCAGAAGATCTGCTGAAGCTCCACGGCCATGGCGCTCACCGGCGCCATCCCCGGCGAGCGCCGCCCAGCATGGCGAGCGCCGCCGCAAGCATCACCGCGCCGAGCATGATCAGACACCAGAGCGCCAGCTGCGGCCACGGAGTGACGGTGACCACCGGGGGCACGGGATCGGCGACTTGTGCCGCCGAGCGCACAGCTCCGACCGCCAGGCGCGTCAGCGCCAACGCGATCGCGAAGCCGGCCACGCATCCGGCGACGCCGGTGAAGAGCGAGCGCAGGCCCAGCTCGCGCCGCAGCGCGCGTGGACCGACCCCCTGGCCGACGAGGTCGTCGAGGACCCGGCGCCGATCCGTTGAGGCGAGCAGCGAGACCGACAGCCCGATTAGAGCCAGGAGTGCCGACAGCGCCGCCGCAGCGAGCAGCGTTCCCTGCACAGCACGAGCCACGCCTGCGCCGCGCAGGCCGCGTTCGAGATCGACACGCAGGGTCGAGGTCAGTCGCTGAAACGGTGCCGTCAGCAGAGCGCCCTTCAGGGCGCGCGGTCGCGAGGAGGCGAGCCACAGCTCATCGGGCCTGCCCTGGCCGGGTAGCCAGGCATCGAGGGCTCCAGCGAGCTCGGCCTCGTCGGCAACCACGAAGCCGGCCGCTCCCGGTGACACGGTCGGAAACCGCTGCAGCACCGCGACGATCCGGGCCGGAACGGGCAGCCCATCGACAGTCAGCGCGAGCCGCCCCCGGGCATCCGCGGCCGTGGCCGTCTGCCGATCTACCAGGACCGGGATCCGACGGGAATCCACCGGCTGCGGGGGCCGGATGAGTCCCGGTGCCCCGGTCGTGGCGAACCGCAGCTCGGCCCCCGCCCGCCGGGACCTGAGCGCGGTGGCCGCCCCAACCGCCCGCCAGCGACCCAGCGGGATCGCCAGCGCCGCACGGCCGCGGCGATCGCGTGCCGTCACGCCGCTGATCGTGACGCTCGTGCTCGATTGAGTCGAGGCGGCCGCGTTCTCGCCGTTCTGATGCCCAGCAGTGACCTCGAGGCCCGCCGGCTCGCGTAGCTCGAGCGCCTCCAACTCCCAGCGACCAGGCCGCACCGGCGCCCGGAGCCAGCCGTGCGTCCCGACGCTGCCAAGCCGGAGCTGGCTCAGGTTCCCGGTGGGAGTTCGCAGGTCGGCGACCACCCCAAGGCCGAGTCCGGGGGCGTGGAGGCGAACGTCAAGTTCGCGCGTCGAGGCCGGCAGCGCTGGACCGGGACCCCGCGCCGGGCCCGGGGGGATCATCTGCTGGGAGATCCGGGTCAGCGACGCCGGCGCATCGCTCGAGCGCCAGCCGTGCAGTCTCGGCAGCGCAGCGGCAGGGACCCCGAGCGTGGGCACGGTGACGCTCCCCTCACCCGCGGCGTAGGTCGCATCGGTCCGGCGGACGGGGAACGCTGCGCCCCCGGACAGCGACCTCCATTCGGCCAGCGGCGCCAGCTGGAGCGGGGTCGTGAAATCCGCGCCGGCGGCCACGAGGGCATCGAGCGGCACGCGGTCGGCGGCCTGGTCAGCCGCGCTGCGCGCGAGCGTCGCCCGGTATGCCAATGCGAAACCACCAACCGCCGTGCTGACGGCAAGGAACGCGATTGCCAGTGATGGCGCCAGGGGGGAGCGGGCCAGCCCAACAAGCGCGAGCCGCGTGAGCGCGGGACCAGCTCTGGCCACGCGCTCGCCGGCCCGCAGCACGACCGCCCCGGTGCGGGCGACCAGCACTCCGCCGGCCAGGCACGCGAGTGGCGCGAGCAGGATCGTCAGCGAGTCGCTCCGGCCGCCACTCAGCGCCAGGGCAAGGGCGGCGACGGACGCGAGCGCCGCCGCGTCCGCCAGTCCGGGGTGGCGCAGAGTGAGCAGCAGCGTGACCAGCGCCGTGGCGCCCAGCCAGCACAGCCCGAGTGCGGCCAGGCCGGTGAACGTGATCAGGCTGTGCGCGAGAACGGCGCCAGCCGGCAGTCCGGCGCCGGCGGCCAGAAGCACGGCGATCCCCAGCGCGAGGACTCCTCCGGCCAGCACCCCGACCGCACACGCCACGGCCGCCTCGAGGATGACGAAGCTGAGGAGTGTGCTGGTCAGGGCTCCGGCCGCCCGCAGACGCTCGAGCTCGGCCTGCTGATCCTGGCGCAGGACTCCAGCGGCGAGGGTCAGAAACAGCGCCAGCACGGCGATGGCGCCGCCGCCGGCCAGCAGCAGCCGACCCGGCGCGGCGTCCGCCTGAGCGCGCGCGGCGGCCAGCGCGGAGAAGGGGGCGCTCAGCGACAGTCCCCCGGCGCTCAGCAGCAAATCCGACTGGGCCTGCTGCAGCCGCGACTGCAGGCGAGAGAGCTGCCACGAGTGCAGAGCGTCGACCGGGAGAACTGAAAACCAGCTATTGGTGCGATAGATGCCGCTGAGGGCCGACGCGTGCTCGAGTCCCGCGGGGTCGCCGGTGAGCAGCACCGGCGGCTGTCCCGTCGGGACCCCCGAGCCGGGAACAAAGCCGAGTGGCGCGGCGGAGCTCAGCCGGGCCCGGCCCACCACGGGCATCCGAAGGCCAGGGATGCGCAGCTTCCCCAGTCGACCGCCGAGCGCGAGCATCGGGCACGCGTGCTCCAGGCAACGTGTGCGCGACTCCGGCCGGGCCCAGCGCGACAGTGGCGCGATCGCTGCCGGTCGGACGATCGCGGAACCCATCCGCAGGGGATTAAGCAGCACCGCCTCGGTCTGCGTTGGCAGACCGCGCCAGCGCAGGCCACCT
>JBPCMW010000005.1:0-16505 GCA_051001875.1 Solirubrobacteraceae bacterium
GAGCTTGAGCCCTCCGATCCGGAGGTACTGTTCGCGGCGACGCTCGGCGGCATGGGCTTGACCGGCGTGATCTTGTGGGCGCGGATCGCGCTGGCGCCCGCCGGCCGGGCGATGCTGTCGGTTGACACCGACCGGGCAGGAGACCTGGACGAGGCACTCGCGCTTCTCTCCCAGCCGGGCGGCCCCCACCGGGTGGCCTGGATTGACGTGCTTGGACCGTGAGCCGGCCGGGGGATCGTCACCCGGGCAGAGCTGGTGGGCGAAGATGATGCCCTTCCGGGATCTGGCCGCCTGGGATCTGGCCTCGCCGCACCTGCCCAGGCTAAGCGGCCCACCGCGACCGTGCGGGCGCGGGCAACCGTTCCGGCGCGCTGGCCGTCCAGCGTGTTGCGGCCGAGCACGGTGAGGGCGTTCAACGAGCTGCGTTTTCGGCGAGCACCACGGCGCGAGTCCGGACGCGTCGAGCAATTCGGCGCGCACATGTTTCCGCTTGATGTGCTGGGGGCTTGGCCGCGGCTGTACGGTCCCCGCGGCTTCGTCCAGTACCAGCTGGTGGTTCCGCCTGCGGGGGTGCACGTGCTGCAGGAGACGATCGGGCTGCTGCGCAGGCGGCGAGTTCCCTGCTACCTGGCCGTGCTCAAGGATTTCGGACCCGCCAATGGCGCACCGCTGTCGTTTCCGATCGCGGGCTGGACGCTCGCCCTTGATTTGCCGGGCGCCGCTCCGGGGCTGCACCAGGTCCTCCAGCAGCTGGATGAGCTGGTGGCCGGCGTTGCCGGACGCGTCTACCTGAGCAAGGACTCCCGCCTGCGCGCTGACACCGTGCGGGCGATGTACCCGGAGCTCCCCGCGTGGCGGCGAGTCCGGGATCAGATCGATCCGGATGGGCTCTGGCGCTCTGATCTGGCCCTGCGGACCGGCCTGGTGCAGGCGTGAGCGCCACCAGCCCCACGCGCGTGCTGCTGCTCGGAGGCAGCTCGGAGATCGGCCTGGCGATCGTGCGCCGGCTGGCGCGTGACGTGCCGGTACGCCTGTATCTCCTCGGTCGCGACAAGGGTCGTTTGGAGGATGTCGCCGGGCAGTTGCGCGGTGAGGATTGGGGCGACGTGGAGGTTGGACTGGTTGACGCGGAGGCGATTGATACCCACCGGGCCGCGATCGACACGGCGTTCGATCGCATGGGCGGCTTTGATCTGGCGATCCTCGCGGTGGGGATACTTGGCGCTCAGGAGGGGCTCGACGCTGAGCCGGCGACGGCGGCCGAGGTCATGAACGTGAACTTCACCGGCGCCGGATCGCTGCTGATGGAAAGCATGCGGGCGATGCGCCGTCAGGGGAGCGGGACCGTCGTCGTCATGTCGAGCGTCGCCGCCGAGCGGCCCCGGGCTGGCAACGCGGTCTACGGGGCGGCCAAGGCCGGTCTGGACGCCCTCGCGCAGGGCTTGGCCGACGCGGCGGGCGCCTCCGGCGCCCCACGAGTGCTGGTGGTCCGCCCTGGGTTCGTCAAGACACGGATGACCGAGGGCCTTGATCCCGCTCCGTTCGCCACCACGCCGGAGGCTGTCGCCGAGGCCACCGTGCGCGGGCTCTCCGGGCGAGCCCACACCGTTTGGGTGCCGGGCAAGCTCCGCGTGGTGTTCGCCGTGCTGCGCCACGTCCCGCGGGCGATCTACCGGAGGCTTCCGCTGTGAGACGGGAGGTGCTGGCAACCGACTTGGCGGTGGCGGTGATCCTGGCCGCGCTGGTGCTGATCATCTCCCCGGGGGTGGCGGTGGCGGGGATCATCGCGCTGATCGTGGTCCTGATCTGCGTGCTCAGCGTCGTCTGGGACACTCGGAGACGCCGCCGCAGGGGCACTCGCCACTCGAGCACCCGCGGCTCGGGCTCCCGCCGCCCAGGAACCCGCCCGACGCGCCAAACCCGCCCCCGCGACCGCTAACCCGCCTTCACGCCGGAGTCGAGCTTCGGCGAGCTCCAGCCCACCTGGAGGCGGCGCTCGATCTCGTCACTCAGCCGGTCGATCGGAATCCGCTCCTGCTTCAGGCTATCGCGGTCGCGCAGTGTGACGGTGCGATCCTCGAGCGACTGATGGTCGACCGTGACGGCCCAGGGGGTGCCGATCTCGTCCTGCCGGCGGTAGCGGCGCCCGATCGCGCCGCCCTCGTCGTACTCCGCCTGCACGCGCTCCCGCAGCTCACGATGGATCTCGGCGGCGAGCTCCGGCTGGCCGTCCTTCTTGACCAGCGGCAGCACCGCGACCTTGACCGGCGCGAGCTGCGGGTGCAGCCGTAGCACCGTTCGCTGTTCGCCCTCGATCTCGTCCTCGTCGTAGCCGTCGACCAGGAAGGCCAGCATCGCCCGGTCGACGCCGGCCGCCGGCTCGATCACATGCGGGACGTAGCGCTCGCCGCTGGCCGTGTCGACGTACTCGAGCTTCTGCCGCGAGTATTCCGCATGCTGGCGCAGATCGAAGTCGCCGCGGTCGGCGATCCCCTCGAGCTCCGACCAGCCGATCGGGAACAGGTATTCGATGTCACTCGTGGCACTCGAATAGTGCGAGAGCTCTTCCGCCGCGTGGGCACGAAGCTGAAGGTGGTCCGGGCGGATGCCGAGCCGGGTGTACCAGTTCATCCGCTGGTCGAGCCAATGCTCGAACCACCGTGTCGCCTGATCGGGCGGGACGAAGAACTCCATCTCCATCTGCTCGAACTCCCGCATCCGGAAGATGAAGTTGCCGGGCGTGATCTCGTTGCGAAAGCTCTTGCCGATCTGCGCAATCCCGAACGGCGGTTTCTTGCGCGCGAACTGCAGGTAGTTCTTGAATTTGAGGAAGATGCCCTGAGCGGTCTCCGGGCGCAGGTACACGGTCGAGCCCTCCTCCTGCACCGGACCGACCGTGGTCTGGAACATCAGGTTGAAGGCGCGGGCCTCGGTCAGGTCGCAGTCCGGCGTCTCCCCGGGCATCTTCGATGGCTTACGACCGCAGTGAGCCTGGTCGAGGTGGTCGGCCCGGAAGCGCAGCTTGCAGGTGCGGCAATCAATCAGCGGGTCGGTGAACCCGGCGAGGTGGCCGCTGGCCTTCCAGGTCCGGGGGTGCTGGATGATCGCCGAGTCCAGCGCCACGATGTCGTCGCGCTGGCGCAGCATCGCCTGCCACCACTGTTCTTTGACGTTGTTCTTGAGCAGCACGCCGTAGTGGCCGTAGTCGTAGCTCGAGCCGAGGCCGCCGTAGATCTCGCTGCTCGGGAAAACGAAGCCGCGCCGCTTGCACAGGGAAACAATCTTGTCCATGGTCACGGCGTCGGTGGGCATCCGGTCGCGGATGCTAGTGGTGGGCGCTCGGTCGGCCAAAACGCCGCCGCGTTTTGGCACTCTTTGGTTGAGAGTGCCAAGGACCTAAGGCTATACTTCCTGAAGCGATGCCCACCTACGAATACCGCTGCGAGAACCGCCACACCTTCGAGGTGATGCAGCGTATGTCCGACGGTCCCGTCGAGGCCTGCACCGTGTGCGGAGCGTCCGTACAACGGGTGTTTCACCCGATCGCCGTGCACTTCAAGGGTTCCGGCTTCTACAACACCGACTACGGGACTCGCAAGCGCTCGCGCGAGCAGAAGGAACACGCGGATAGCAACAAGAGCAAGGACGGTACTGGCGCAAAGTCCGGCGGCGAGTCGAGCTCGAGCGGGGGATCGGACTCCAGTTCGGGCTCGAGCGGAGGCTCAGATTCAAGCTCGGGTTCCGGGTCGGACTCGGCCTCCAAGCCGAAGAAGTCCGAGTCGGCGTCGGCCTCGACGTCCTAGCCCAGCTCAGCCCTTCATCAGCTTCGAGACCGCGCCGGCGACCTCGCCCGGAGTCGCGGTCAGTGCCGACTCGCCGTCGGGCAATGTCGTCCCGCCGCTGGGCTTCAACACGACCACCGGGGCCGAGCCACCGAACTCGGAGGCCGCGAACAGACTCAGCAACGTGAACCCGCCCATGTCGGTGCGCAGCACCTTCGGCGCGTCCCACGCGGCCCACGGCAGGTGGAAGAACGTGGTCGGGGCGAGCAGTTGCGACTTGACCGCGTTGAGGATCTGCTGCTGGCGCCTGACTCGGGTGAGGTCGCTCTCAGCCGGGTTGCAGGCGTTGTGCCGGGTGCGGGCCAGGGTCAGGGCCTGAATTCCGTTCAGGTGATGCGTTCCCGGCCTCAGATGCAGGGAGAACCCGCCGTTCTTGGTGCCCCCGCTGATGTCCGAGCAGATCCGGCCGGTCGTGACATCGACGCCTCCGATCGCGTCGATGAACTTCGGGAACGCGGCCAGATTTACGATGATGATGTGGTTGATCTTGATCCCGGTGAACGCCTCGACGGTCTTGATCGCCAGCGCCGGGCCACCGTAGGCGTAGGCGGCATTGATCTTCGACGTTCCGTGTCCGGGGATGCTGGCCACCGTGTCCCGTGGGATCGACAGCCGGCGGGAGGCACCCCCCCCGATTCGCCACAGCATGATGGTGTCGGAGCGGCTGCCGGTGTCACTGGTGTTGGCTCCACGCTCCTTTGATCCGGTCGGCCGCTGATCGGTGCCAAGGATCAGCACCGTGTCGCTCGAGGTGATCATGTTGCCGCCTGAGGTCAGCGCGGCGGTGGCGGAGCTGGGCAGATTGCCCTGTTCGATCTGGGCGCTGACGATGAACAGCACCAGCGAGAGCAGCAACCACGCCACCGCAGCGATCGCCACGTACTTGAGCACGCGCCGGGTGATCGCCCATCCCCCGCGGCGGCCGGGCTCGCGCGGCGGCCGCTCCCGATCGCTGCGCTCCGAGCTGGGCAGCGCCGCGTCCTCCTCCCCACGCAGCAGGGCGCGCAGCCCACGGGGACGGGCACGATAGGTCGTGTAGGGGCGCTGGCCCGAGCCGGAACTGGACGCTTCCCCGCCCCTGTAGACGCGGTAGGGACGCTCGTCGGGCTGCGCCCGGTTGCGGGGGTTCTCGGACATCCGGGCACTGCATATAGTGATCGACATGCCTGTCCGGCGCACCATCGGCGTCGATATAGGCGGGACGAAGGTCCTGGCTGGCGTGGTTGACGAGGACCTTGTTGTCCATAACCGCGCGCAGAGGTCGGTGACCGGTCTCGACCTGTCGGCGATCATCGATATGACCGTGGAAGCGGTGCAGGATGTGCGCGCGGGCGCGGGCGCGGACGCCGTCGCGGTCGGCTTCGGAATCCCCTGCCTGATGGATCAGCGCACCGGCAAGGCGGTGTTCTCGGCCCACCTCCCGCTGGCCGATGTCGCTTTCGGAGCGATCATGGCCGAGCGGCTCGGCCTGCCCGTGTTCGTGGACAACGACGGCAACAACACCGCGCTGGCCGAGCACCGTGCCGGGGCAGCCCAGCGCGCCAGCGAAGCGGTGATCCTGACCATGGGCACCGGCATCGGCGGCGGCCTCATCCTGGGTGGGCGGCCGTACCGTGGCTCGGTCGGCGCGGGGGCCGAGTTCGGTCACGTTTCGATCGAGATGAACGGGCCCCCATGTCACAGCAACTGCCCCAACCGAGGCTGCCTGGAGACGCTGGCCTCCGGCCCGGCGCTGATCCGCGAGGCGACTCGGCTGGCTCGGGAGCATCCGCACTCAGGGCTGGGTCGGGCGCTGGACGACGGCCGGGAATTGGTCGGGCCGCTGATCACCGAGCTGGCCCACGACGGCGACGAGGCGGCAATCGAGGTGATCACCCTGATCGGCCGCCGGCTCGGCGTGGGCATCGCCAACTACGTGAACATCTTCAATCCCCAGGTCGTGGTCATCGGTGGCGGCGTGATCGCGGCCGGCGAGCTGCTGCTGGCACCGGCGCGCGCGGTGGTGGCCGAGCGAGCGCTCCCACCCTCGCGGGACGAGGTCCGGATCGTCGCCGCGCACTTCGGGGTGGAGGCCGGGATGGTCGGGGCGGCGGCGCTGGCCTTCGACGGGCTGGACGGGCGGGGGCCGTGAGCGGCCAGCTAACCGTCTGCCCGACGCCGATCGGCAACCTCGAGGACGTCACCCTGCGGGTCCTGGCCGCCCTGCGTGAGGCGGACGTGGTCGCCTGCGAGGACACGCGGCGCACCCGTGTGCTGCTCGACCGTTACGGCGTCAGCGCCAAGCTGGTCAGCTACCACGAGCACAACGAGGCCGAGCGGGCACGGGAGCTGGTCGCCCGCATGCGTGAGGGCGAGGTCGTGGCGCTCGTGTCCGATGCCGGGATGCCGCTGGTCTCAGATCCCGGCTTCGTGCTCGTGCGAGCCTGCGTGGCCGCGGGACTTGCGGTGGAGGTACTGCCCGGGCCTTCGGCGGCGCTCGCCGCGCTCGTGGCCTCCGCGCTGCCCGCCGACCGCTGGCGCTTCGCCGGCTTCTTGCCCCGCAAGCGCGGAGAGCTGGCCGAGATCTTCCGGTCCCCCGAGACACTGGTGGCGTTCGAGTCCCCCCGCAGGGTGGCGGCATCACTCGAGGTTCTGGCCGAACTTGACCCCGATCGTCCGGTCGCCGTGTGTCGCGAGCTGACCAAGCTCCACGAGGAGGTGGTCCGGGGAAGCGCTTCCGAACTGGCCACGCGCTACCGCTCGCAGGCGCCGCGAGGAGAAGTCGTCCTGGTCTTCGGTCCCGCGCAGCCGCGCGCCGAGGACCCGGGGCCGGCGCTGCAGGCGGTCCGTCGGCTGGTCGACGGCGGGGCCAAGCCGCGGGTCGCCGCGGCGGTGGTCGGAGAGCTGACCGGGTTCTCGGCCAACGAGCTGTACAGCGCGCTGACGGCGCGCGAGTAGATGGTCGTAGCCTTGAACGGGATGTCCTACTACGTCACCACCCCGATCTATTACGTCAATGCGCAGCCGCATCTCGGCCACGCGTACACGACGATCGCCGTGGACGTGCTCGCGCGGCACATGCGCCAGCGCGGCGAGGACGTGTTCTTCCTCACCGGCACCGACGAACACGGAGAGCCGGTGGCGGATGCGGCCAGAGCGCAGGGACTCGAGCCGAAGGAACTGGCCGACCGCAACGCGGAGCGGTTCAGGGCGCTGATGCCCCGGCTGGACGCCTCCAACGACTTCTTCATCCGCACCTCCGACGAGCAGCACAAGGCGAAGGTCCAGGAGGTGCTCCAGCGGGTTCACGACAACGGCCACACTTACAAGGACCTGTACGAGGGCTGGTACTGCCCGCGCTGCGCGGACTTCAAGGTCGAGAACGAGATCCTTGAGGGCAACCGCTGCCCGATCCACGAGATCCCGCTCGAGCTCCACCAGGAGGAGAACTGGTTCTTCCGTCTCTCGACGTTTCAGGAGCCGCTGGAGCAGCTCTACGCGGAGCGTTCGGACTTCGTCATGCCGCAGCGGCACTTCAACGAGGCCCGCTCGTTCATCGGCTCCGGCCTCCAGGACGTGTCGCTCTCGCGCGCCCGGATGCACTGGGGGGTCACCGTCCCCTGGGACCCCAGCCACGTCTTCTACGTCTGGTTCGACGCGCTGCTCAACTACTACACAGCGCTGTCTTATGCACCCCCTCCGGCGAAGCCGGGGGGGCGCGATCTAGTTGATCGGTTCTGGCCGGCCACGTTCCACGTCATTGGCAAGGACATCCTCAAGTTCCACACCGTGTTCTGGCCGGCGCTGCTGATGGCCGCCGAGCTGCCCGTGCCCGACCACGTATTCGTCCACGGCTTCCTGCTCGGCTCCGATGGGCGCAAGATGAGCAAGTCGCTCGGCAACGTGCTCGACCCGTTCGAGGTGATCGAGGAGTTCGGGACCGATGCGCTGCGCTTCTACCTGATGCGCGACGTCGCCTTCGGCGGGGATGGCGCGGTGGGGATGGACGCGGTGCGCTCGCGCTACGACGCGGAGCTGGCCAATGAGTACGGGAACCTGGCCAGCCGCACGATCGCGATGCTGCTCCGCTACCGCAACGGGTCGATTCCCCAGGTCGCCACCGATCCCGTACTGGCGCAGGATTTCGACACCCTGTCGGTCGAGGTGGCCGGGGTGCTCGATCGCGCCGAGGCGACTCAGGCGCTCGAGTTGATCTGGCGGCGCGTTCGTCGCCTGAACCGGTACGTCGAAGAGCGCGCGCCGTGGCAGTTGGCCAAGGACGATGCGTCGTCGGATGTGCTCGACGAGACGCTCGCCTCGCTGGCCGAGGGTCTGCGCTCGATCAGCGTTCTACTGCATCCCTACATGCCCGCCAGCACGCAGCGGCTGCTGGGCGCGCTGGGTTCCGAGTCGCTCGACTACAAGCAGGCCAGCTTCGCGCCGCGCGGCAACGGGGCCGTGGTGATCGCGCTCGACCAGCTGTTCCCCAAGCGGACGTGATCGACAGCCACACGCATCTGGAGCTGTGCGAGCCGCCGGACGCCGAGCTGATCGCCACCGCGGCGCAGGCGGGCGTCCGGCGAATCCTGACCGTGGGGATCGACGGCGCCGGGAGTCGCGCCGCACTGGCCGCCGCGGAGGACTTCCCGCAGGTCTACGCGGCCGTGGGACGTCACCCCAACTCGGCCACCGGCTTCGACGACGCCGACCTGGCCGAGCTCGCGGCGCTGGCCGCTCACCCGCGATGCGTTGCGATCGGCGAGACCGGGCTCGACTTCTACCGAGACGGCGCACCGGCGGAGGATCAGCGCCGCGCGTTCCTGGCCCAGATCGAGCTGGCGCGGACGACCGCCAAGCCTCTCGTGATCCACACCCGGGCAGCCGAGGATGAGACGCTGTCGATACTCGAGGAGCACGCGCAGGGGATCGAAGTGGTCCTTCACTGCTTCTCGATGCCCGACCGGATCGAGAGCTGTCTGGAGCACCCGGACTGGTGGATCTCCTTCGCCGGCAACCTGACCTACCCGGGTGCGGAGGCGCTGCGCAAGGCCGCGATCCGGGTTCCCGTCGAGCGCCTGCTGGTCGAAACCGACGCCCCCTACCTTGCGCCGCAGGCGGTCCGGGGCCGGCCGAACCAGCCCGCGAACGTCGTTCACACCGCCCAGGCGCTGGCCGTGGAGCGACGGGTGCCGTTCTCGGAGCTCGAGGAGGCGATCGAGCAAAGCGCCGCTGCGCTCCTGCGATGGTGAGAAGCGGCCGCGAGCTGGGCCAGAACTTCCTCATCGATCGGAACATCCTCGGCGTGATCGAACGACTGGCCGAGCTGAGCCCTGAGGACGTAGTGCTGGAGATCGGCGGCGGCCCGGGAGTGCTCTCGCAGCGGATCGCCGCCCTGACCCGCCACGTCCACGTCGTGGAGATCGACCTGCGCCTGGAGAACACGTTGCGGGAGGCGCTGGCGCCATTCGACAATGTCTCGCTGCATTTCCTCGACGCCCTCGAGCTCGATCTCGGCTCGCTGAAACCGGCCCCCGACAAGGTCGTGGCGAACCTGCCGTACTCGATCGCGGCCACGGCGATCCTGCGGACGATCGAGCAGCTGCCCGAGGTTCGCAGCTGGGTCGTGATGGTCCAGCGTGAGGTGGGGGAGCGGCTCGCCGCGCAGCCCGGAACTTCGGCCTACGGGATCCCCTCCGTGCTCGCCCAGCTCGCCTGCGAGGTTCGCGTTCTGCGTCCCGTTGCGCGCACGGTGTTCCGCCCCGTGCCGAACGTCGACTCGGTGCTGGTGGGTCTGCGGCGGACGGCGTCGGCGGCCGACCCGGCTGTGCGGTCGCTCGTCCACGACGCGTTCGCCCATCGGCGCAAGGCCCTGGCCCGGTCGCTGGCGCTGGCCCGCCGTGACTCGCCGGAGCCCAACGTGCGCGATCGCGCGCGCGTGGCCCTGCAACAGATGGGCCACCCAGCCGATGAGCGCGCGGAGCGCCTCTCGCCCGCCGAGTTCAGCGAACTGGCCAGCCGGCTGGCGCTGTGAGGCTCCGCGCGCGAGCACCGGGCAAGGTCAACCTGTGCCTGGTCCTCGGCGGCAGCCGCGATGACGGACGCCATCGGCTGGTGACGTTGTTCGAGTCGGTCTCGCTGGCCGACGATCTCTCGCTGACCACGCTCGAGGGCGAGCACCCGGACGAGGTCCTCTGTACGGCGGTGCCGGGCGTCAACCTGGTCTCCGAGGCGCTGGCGGAGCTGCGGGCCGTCGGATGGGCCGGGCCGCCGGTGCGGATCGAGATCAACAAGCGGATTCCGGTGGCAGCGGGAATGGGAGGCGGCTCGGCCGACGCGGCCGCGGCCCTGCGGCTGGCTGGCGAGCTGGTGCCCGGCCGCGCGGAGGAGATGGCGGCGGTGGCGGTGGCGCTCGGTGCCGACGTGCCGAGTCAGCTCGCGCCTGGGCTGGTGCTCGGAACCGGAGCGGGGGAGATTGTCGAGCCGGTGGCCCCGC
The DNA here is from genome assembly GCA_051001875.1 of Solirubrobacteraceae bacterium. Taxonomy (GTDB): domain Bacteria; phylum Actinomycetota; class Thermoleophilia; order Solirubrobacterales; family Solirubrobacteraceae; genus Palsa-465. Next base: position 10,315 of record JBPCMW010000005.1, read on the forward strand.
TGGCCGAGCACGCGTTCGTGCTGATCCCGCTGCCCTATGCGCTGTCGACCCCCCAGGTCTACCGGGAGGCCGACCGGCTGGGTCTGCCGCGGGAACCACGGGCGCTCGACGGCGCCCACGCGCGGCTGCTCGACGAACTGCGGCCCGGCGCGCGCCTGCCGGCGGAGCTGCTGGTCAACGATCTCCAGCCGGCGGCGGAGTCGCTGTGCGAGGCGGTGCCGGCCGCGCTCGCGGCGGCGCGGGCCTGCGGTGCCGAGGCGGCGATGGTTTGCGGGTCGGGGCCAACGGTGGCCGGCTTGTTCTGGGGAGAAGACGGCCACACGCGGGCAAAAGCGGCCGCCGTCGAGCTCAGCGTGCGGTTCGCCGGGGCGGTTGCCGCGACTCCGGTTGACGCAGAATTCGGATTCCCGACGGTTTCATAACCGGTCATCCCCGGCTTCCGGCACAATTTCACGCCAGCACCATGAGCAATCAGACCGTCACCTACCTCGTTGGCGCCTGCCTGGGCGTGTTCGGCGTCGCCGCGTTCGGTGCCCTGGTGATCGTGCCGGCCGTCACGGCCTACCGGCGTCCGCTCGAGCGAGTGGCGGCGGTTGTGCTCTCGCTGTACGTGCTCGCGGCCCTGGTCGGCGTCGGCGTGCTGCTCGGCGCGTTGATCGTCTTCGAGTGGCCAAAGGTCTTCTGATGGCAGAGCGAGCGGCGCCGCCATCAGCCGCGCCTGATCTTTCCGCGCTGGCGGCGATCACCGATGCCGTCGAGGCCGGGGCCGGTCTGCCGGAGATCCTGCGGGCCGCTTCACGGGCGCTGGACGCCAGTCTGATCCTGATCGACCGTTCCGCGTCCGTGCTCGCGGTGGCGGCCCGCTCGCCCGCCGATGAGCGCTCGCTGATGCGGGACGCCGACGACGTCACGACGATCGAGCTCAAGGTCGCCGAGACGGCGGTCGGACAGTTGCGCATGCGAGCGCGACAGCACGCGCCCGACGTCTCCGTCCTGCGGCTCGTCACCACGCTGATCGCCTCCGAGGTCGAGCGCGTGCGGGCGCCGGAGCGGGCCTCCGAGGAGGCCGCCACGGGTTTCCTGCACGCGGTGCTCGAGCGCCGGATTCCCGACCCCGGCGACCTGCTCGCCCGGGGCAAGGAGCTCGGGACCGACCTCGCGGCCGGGGGCAGCGTCCTCGTCGTGCGGGCCCATCCGCGCAACCCGACCGAGGACGACTGGCGTCGCCGGCTGCTCGCCGTCTCGAGCCGCGGCGCACGCTCGATCGCGCCGGGCACGATCGCCACGCCGAGCGAAGACGACGCGGGTCAGATCGTCGTGCTGGTGCCAGATCCCGACGGTGAGATCGGACGCCGGGTCTCGTCCTCGGTGCTGCGTGAGCTCGAGTCGGGCCTGCCCGGGTTCGCGTTCGCGTTGGGCCGCAGCCGGCGCACCGAGGACCCCCTTGACCTCCACCGGGCCGGCAATGAGGCGCTGCTGGCCGCCAACGTCGTCGAGGGTGACTCCGAGCGCTCCGAGCTGGCCTACGAGCAGACCGGGACCTACCAGCTGCTGTTGCCCTACATGAAGGACCCCTCCGAGCTCAAGCGCTTCTACAGCGAGACCGTCAGGCCGCTGGTCACCTACGACGAGCAGTACGAGACCGATCTCCTGGGCACGCTGGCCACATTCCTCGACTGCGACGCGAACGTCAACGCGACCGCGGCACGCCTGATCACCCACCGCCACACGATCCGGTACCGGTTCGAGCGGGTCCGGGAGTTGAGCGGGCTTGACGTGTCCTCGACGGACGGCCGCGAGAAGCTGTCACTCGGCCTCAAGGCCATGCGCGTGCTCGGGATCGCGGCACCAGGCGGACCGGCCACCGAGCCCGGGGCCGAAGGCGGTCGGGTGCCCCGCTAGGGCGCCGCTACCCCTCGTCGATCGCCCGCTGCACCGCCTGAGCGATCACCTCGCCCGCCACGGCGAGCGGCTCCGTAGTCCGCAGCGCCCGGGCCAGCACGAACGCCCCCTCGAGCGCCGCGAGCATCCCGATCGTCAGCTCCCGCGCCCGCTCGGGGGTGAGCCCGGCGCTCTCATATATTGCGGTTCCGGCCTCGATCCAGCTCTCGAACACTTCGGCGCAGGCCTGCCTCAGGATCCCACTCGCGCTCGAGACCTCGAGCGCCACGGTGGCGATCGGACAGGCGTCCTCGTAATCGGTCTCGACCAGATGGGCACCCGCGCCGGCGAAGAGCTCCCGGACGCCGGTGATCAGATCGGGTGCCGGATCGAACACCGCTGCAATCAGGAGCTCGTACATCGCGTCTGAGGTGCGAACCGCCTCCGCCCCGAGCTGTTCCTTGCCCCCGGGAAAGAAGTGGTAGAGGGAGCCGAATGGCGCCTTCGCCTCGGTCACGATCTGCTTGACGCCCGTGGCGTTGTATCCCTGCCGGCGAAACAGCTCCGCGCTGGCGCCGACGATTCGATCTCTGGTTGGGGCCACCCTTCGCTCCTCTCGATGCGCCTGACGTGCAGATGCACTTCCCCGGCCAGAGCTCCTGGGCCACACACCTGCGCGGTCGAGACGAGCACGCTCGCTGGCTGGAGCGGTTCGTGGCCGCGGGGATCCAGATCTTTCCCGACGAGGTGGTGATCAAGGGCTTTCCCTGGAAGCAGACGGTATGCGTGCGTGGTCACGACTACCTCCCCTCCGGTGGCGAGCTGGTCTACGAGAACCGCTACGTCATCTGGGGCCAGCTGGCGTGGGGCCGGCTGAAGGAGTACGAGGTGTACGAGGACACCGAGAAGACCGAGGCGTTCGACCGCTGGCTGGCCGAGCATCAAGCAGCTCGAGCAACGGCGCTGGCTGGCTGACCTGGTGCGCGTGATCGTCGCCTGACCGGTTACGATCGCCCCGGATGACGGTGGGGATCATCACGGGGTCTGGCACATACGCATTACCGGGGTTCGAGAACGCCGAAGCGCGGTCCGTGCCGACGCCGTTCGGGGAAGCGGCCGTGACGCGAGGAACGCTGGCCGAGGTGGACGTCCTCCACATCTCTCGTCACGGAGCGGGTCACCTGCGTCTGTCCAATCAGGTGAGCCACCGCGCCAACATCTGGGCGCTCAAGGACCTCGGCGCGAGCGCGGTGGTCGGGTGCACGGCCTGCGGGGCGGTCGACGGGACGCTGCCGCTCGGCTCGCTCGTCGTCTTCGACGACCTTCACTTCATCTCCAACCGGCTCCCCGACGGGAGCCTGTGCACGTTCTTCTTTGAGCCGGGCGACCCTGCGCGCGCCCACTGGATCTTGCACGGTGGGCCGTTTTCGGCGGAAGTCCGCTCGGCGCTGATCGGGGCAGCGCTGGACGGCGCTCATCCAATCCGCGGGCGGGGCACCTACGGCCACGTCGATGGGCCGCGCTTCAATACGCCGACGGAGATCGCCCAGCTTGCGGCTTGCGGAGTGAGCGCGGTCAGCCAGACCGGCGGTCCCGAGACCGTGCTGTGCGGCGAGCTCGGACTGCCCTATGGGCTAATCGGCTTCGTCACTGACTACGCGAACGAGGTCAAGCCGGGGGAGACGACTCCCGTGGCCGAGTTGCTCGCGATGATGGGCCAGAGCGCGGCGGTGTTCGCCGACGTCCTCGCCCGGGCCGCGCCGATACTCGCTTCGGTCCCGCCGCGTCCCGCGGGAACGGTCTATCGGTTCGCCCAGTAATGCCCGGCGCGAAACCGTCGGTCGTGATCATGGCGCGGGCGCCTCGCCCTAACGAGGTCCGGAGAGCGCTTCAGCCGTTGCTCGGTTCCGACGGCTGTGTCGCGCTCCAGTCAGCGCTGATCGAGCAGGCTGTGAGCTGGGGCCGGGAGGTCGCGCCGGGGGCGGTGCATGTGGCCCATGATCCGCCCGATTCCGGCCCCGAGATGCGCTCCCTGGTCGGCGAGGACGTGTTCATGCAGCCTCAGAACGGGGACGGGATCGCCGGCCGGCTTGCCGACGCGGCCGCACGCGTCTTCGCCCGGGCCCTCGGGCCCGTGCTGATCGTGTGGCCGGACCTGCCGCGGCTGCGGCCCGAACACGCGGCCGGCGCCCTGGAGGATCTCGACGCTGGCTGCGACCTGGTGCTCGGACCCGCGATCGGCGGTGGCTTCTATCTCGTCGGGCTGGCCCGCCCGCTGCCGGAGCTGTTCTCGCTGCCCGAGCAGGCGTGGCGCAGCCCGGACGTGATGAAGGTCGGACTCGGTGCGGTCTCAGAAGCCGGCTTGGAGCTCGGGATTCTCCGGGCCGAGCGGGCGCTACAGCGGCCGGCCGACGTGCGGGCGGCGCTGGCCGACCCGCTGCTGGCGCCGGAAATGGCGCGGATCCTGCGCCCGCGGGAGTGAGGCGGGCAGCTCGCGTCCTGCCAGGAGCCACCCCCCACTGGGCCCGGTGGTCGAACATCGTCCAGCCCTAGGTCTTAGAAACTCAATGAGTCGGCTCAAGGTGCCGATCAGCTCTCAATGAGGCCACCGGTATCTCCTGGGCGGATCCGCTCCGAAGCTGGCTTCACGATCGTCGAGATGCTCGTGGCGATCGCGCTGTTCATAACGGTGTTCGCCGTGTTGCTCGTGCCGCTGGAGTACGCGCAGACGCAAACGCCGAAGGACGTCGAATGGGCGCACTCCGTGGCCGATGGGACCACGGGTCTGCAGCGGATGATGCGTGAGATTCGCCAGGCCTACCGGATCAATGGGACCAACGCTGACCCGACGACGGGGAAGGGCAGCATGATCGACTTCTACGCCATCTTGAACGGCACCGATCAGGAGATCGAGTACGACTGCAGCCAGCACTTTCCCACCAACACCGGCAACAGCTACGCGTCCCAGTACTACCGCTGCATGCGGGTTTCCGTGGCCACCGGCGGCGCGCTGCCGGCGATCTCGACCGGAACCATCGTCATCGACCGCGTGCTCAATCCGAACCTGTTCACGTTCTTCGGAGGGACTGGGGCCACGAACTCGGTGTACCCGACCTATGTCGAAGCCACCGTCCAGGTACCGGCGCGAGGACCGCTGAACACCGGGCTCACCCACACCATCACGCTTGATGCCGGGACCTCGATCCCGAACCTGGAGAACGGGGGTTGACGTGAGGAGCCGATTCGCCGCAGCCGACGGCTTCACGATCATCGAGATGATGGTCGCCCTGGTGATCCTCCTCGTGGGGATCCTCGGGACCTTCGACGTGTTCGTCAGCTCGGGACATGCGACACACGTCTCGGAGGGACAGGAGGTCGAGATCCATCAGGCGCAGCGCGAGCTGGAGCGGCTCCAGTCGCTGCCCTATTCGCAGATGGGTCTGACCAGCGCGCCGTCAGTCTCCGCAAATCAGAGCAGCCCGGACTTCTACGTGACGACATCGGCCACGGCCGGTTGCCCGAGCTTCCAATGGAATCAGAGCCCGGGCGCGACGAACGCGACGGATCAGCTCGTCGTGAACAACTGCGTCTACAACGGCAACACGTTCACCGCCGGCACTGTTGCACCGACGTCGACCGTGTCGGACAGCCAGTCGACGTACACCATCTACGACTTCGTCACGTGGGTCAATGACAGTCTCTGCGCACCGGGCGTCGGGTGCCCGGTCAACAACGACTACAAGCGGCTGACGGTTGAGGTCACAAACGCAAGCTCGGCCACGCTGGCGCCGACATCGCCGGTTCTCGTCTCCGCGATCGTCACCGATCCCCATCAGCTCCCCGTGGTGGGCAACCCGAACGTGAACAACCCCCTGAACAGCACCAACGTCACCTGCGCCAACGGATCGGGCCAGCAGATCACATGCAACAACGGCCTCGGAAATCAGACCGCCAACCTCTTCTATCTAACCAACTCGCTCGAGAAGAACGGCTACACCGCGCCCACCGGCGACAACAGCTGCATGCACTACACGACTCAGCAGATCCCGCTGCTGGGCGGGCTGCTCAACTGCGGAGCGGCAACGGGCCTTGGCACTTGTTCGGCGGTGCTTGGACTGACCGGTTGTCCGCAGCCAGATCTCCTCAGCGCGCCGCCGCCGTCGTCCTCGATCCCGCAGGAATACAACTTCTCCCCGAACCTGTCCGCCGGCACGGGCGGTCGGGTCGTCAAGCGAGATCCGAACGCCGCCACCTGCTCCTCGGCGCCGTCGGCCGACGCTCGCACGAGCGAGTTCTGGGCCACCCAGCCG
>JBPCMW010000006.1:0-6864 GCA_051001875.1 Solirubrobacteraceae bacterium
TGATACCGCCGTCGCTGGGGGGGGCAAGGAAGTGAGCGGCACGGGGCGGCCCAAGCCGGCGGGGTGGGGGACCAAGGTGATCCGGACCGCTCGGCGACCCGGTGCCGCCGCGGCTCCCGAGACGGCCGTCCCGGAACCGGAGCGCCAGCTCGTGGTGGAAGCGGTGGCCGAGCCCGTGGTGGAAACGGAGCCGGAGCCGGAGCCAGCGTCCCCGGCTCCTGACCCGGTGATGGCGCCGCCCGACGCACGCCGAAGCTCCAAGCGAGGGGCTTTCGGACGGCTGCGTGAGTACTTCGGTTTGGGTCGCCCGCGTCAGCAGGCGGCGCCCCAGCCCAGCCCAATCCTTCAGCCCGTCGAACCAGCGCCGCCTCATGTTCCAGCTGAGCCCGCCGTACGTGCCGTCGATGAGGCCGTGCCCGTCCCAGCGGAGCTGACGCCCGCGGTGGCTGAGCCCGTACCCGCGGTGCCTGAGCCCGTACCCGTGCCAGACGAGGCGCTGACAGCGGCGCTTGACAGCCTCGGGCAGGCGCATCACCGCCCGTTCTCTCGCGGCTGACCGCGCCGGCCTCCGGGCCGCGCTCCCGCGCAACGCCTAAGTACACTCGCGCACCCCATGCGTGACAAGGCTCCCGAGAGTTACGAAGAGAAGCTCGCCCAGCTGCAGGAGCTGCGGGAGGAGGCGGTCCACGCCGGCTCCAGCGCCGCGGTCGAGAAGCAGCACGCCAAGGGCAAGTACACCGCGCGGGAGCGGATTGAGAAGCTGCTCGACCCCGGTTCGTTTCAGGAGCTCGACACGTTCGTGCGCCATCGCACCTCCGAGTTCGACATGCAGAAGAACCGGCCATGGGGCGACGCGGTGGTCACCGGCCACGGCACGATCGAGGGTCGCCGCGTGTGCGTGTTCAGCCAGGACTTCACCGTGTTCGGGGGTTCGCTCGGGGAGGTGATGGGCGAGAAGATGTGCAAGGTCATGGATCTGGCGGCCAAGATCGGCTGCCCGGTGATCGGGATCAACGACTCGGGTGGAGCCCGGATCCAGGAGGGGGTCGTCTCGCTCGGTGCCTACGGCGACGTATTCGTGCGCAACGTTAGGTGCAGCGGGGTGATCCCGCAGATCAGCCTGATCATGGGTCCCTGCGCCGGCGGCGCGGTCTACTCCCCGGCGATCACGGACTTCATCTTCATGGTCAAAGAGACCTCGCACATGTTCATCACCGGCCCCGACGTGATCAAGACGGTGACCGGGGAGGAGGTCGACTTCGAGTCGCTGGGCGGCGCCATGTCCCACAACTCCAAGTCCGGCGTGGCCCATTTCGCCTCGGAGGACGAGGACGCCTGCCTCGAGGACACCCGCTACCTGTTCACGTTCCTGCCGCAGAACAATCTTGAAATTCCGCCCCGCGTGGTGCCCACCGACGATCCGCTGCGGATGGACCCCGAGCTTGACACGGTCGTCCCCGACAACCCGAACAAGCCCTACGACATGCGGGACGTCGTCCGGCTGATCGTCGACGACGGCGAGTTCTTCGAAGTGCACGAGCACTACGCGCGCAACATCATCTGCGGCTTCTCGCGGCTGAACGGGTACTCCGTGGGCATCGTCGGCAACCAGCCCGCCGCGCTGGCCGGTGTCCTCGATATCAACTCCTCGGTAAAAGGGGCCAGGTTCGTGCGCACGTGCGACGCGTTCAACATTCCGCTGATCACGTTCACCGACGTTCCCGGCTTTCTGCCCGGCACGGAGCAGGAGTGGGGCGGCATCATCCGCCACGGCGCCAAGCTGCTGTACGCGTATACCGAGGCGACCGTGCCGAAGATCACGATCATCACCCGCAAGGCCTACGGTGGCGCCTACGACGTCATGGCCTCGAAGCACATGCTCGCGGACTTCAACTTCGCCTGGCCGACGGCCGAGGTCGCCGTGATGGGACCTGAGGGCGCGGTCAACATCATCTACCGCCGGGACATCCAGGACTCGCCGACGCCGGACACCCGCCGGCAGAAGCTGATCAACGACTACAAGGCCCACTTCGCCAATCCCTACGCGGCGGCTGAGCGTGGGTACATCGACGACGTGATCATCCCGCACGAAACGCGCCCCAAGATCATCACCGCGCTTGAGACCCTCCAGACCAAGCGCGAGCCGGGCCCGCGGCGCAAGCACGGCAACATCCCGCTGTAGCGGTCAGCGTCCTACAGGGTGATGGACTGCGCCGCGACTCGGCCCTCTCGCCATGCCTCGAGCGCGGCTGCGGCTACCGCTAGGTCCTGGATCGCCAGGCCGGTCGAGTCGAACAGCGTCACCGAGTCGGGTCCGGGGCGTCCCGACGCATCTCCGGCGAGCACCGCGCCAAGCTCGGTCACGCGCTCGCGCGTAACCTTTCCGGCTCGGACGGCAGCCGTCAGCTCGCCGCCGTGGGACGCCTGTTCCCACTCGTCGCAGAACAGGGCGCACGCGGTGACGGCGGCGACGCTGGCCTCCGACTTGCCGGGTCCGTCGGCACCAAGCATGTTGAGGTGGAGCCCCGGCTGGAGGTCGCCGGCGTCGATCACGATCTCGGCGCCGGGGGTTATGCAGTTGACCACCTCGCAGGCGAGCGCCTGTTCGCGAGTTCCGGAGCCCCAGACCAGCTCGGAGGCGAGCGCCCGCGCCGCCTTGGGGCGTGGATCGAAGCAGACTCCGGGGCCGTAACCCGCGGCGGCAAGGCAGCGGGCGGTCCACGCGCCGTGCAGGCCACAACCGATAATTCCGACCGACCTCGCCCCATCCGCGGCTAGCGCCTGGGTCGCGACCGCGGCGACGGCGCCCGTGCGCAGGGCGGTCACCGAACGGGCGTCGAGCAGCATCAGCGGCTCGCCGGTGCGCGCATCGGACAGGCACACGATTCCCGTCACCGTCGGGAGCCCGCGAGCGGGGTTGCCGGGAAACGAGGTGATCCATTTGAGCAGTGCCAAGCCGTCTCCGAGCGCGGGCATGGCGCGGAAATCGCCGAACGGCGCGTTGTCCAGATAGACCTTTGCCGGCATCGTCCAATCGCCGCGATGTAGCGCCAACAGCGCATTCCTGACGCGCTCGATTGCCGAGGCTGGCGACACCGCGGAAAGGATTGAGTTGTGATCGAGGACGGGCAGCTCAGGCACCGCTCGCGCACGATACCCTGGCCCTCCCGATGAACCGCCGCCCACAGCTCTCGATCGTCGCACCGAACGCCTCGGCCGAGGAGGCCGCCGCCGTCGTGGCGGCGGTCGAGCAGTTCATGCGGGCGACCGCTCCGCCGCCGGTCTCGCCTGCTCCTCCGGTCGATCGCTGGCAGCAGGCCGCGCTTCACGAAGGCGTTTCCCGCGAGCCCCAGCAGCCTCTGCCCTGGCTCTGAACCGCTTCAGCGTTGGGTCGGGGGTGGGCCCGGGGTCGCCCGCCGAGCCCTGGGTAGCCCTCCGGGACGCCGAATCTCCTGCAACGGTCTGAAAACTGCCATATCCGGATAGGGTTTTGGTACATTCAGTGACTGATTCCGCCGACGGCTACCCAGAGGAAATGGATGGAGCCTGCATCGCTTGACAGCACGAAGACGAAGTCTCCTCGGAGCGGTTCGCTGGAGAACCCCGAGGTGCTCGAGGACGTCCCCGGGCACGTGATCCCGATTCTCGAGCGCGAATTCGACGATTTCGACACCGAGTCGACCCGCTACCTGAAGGGGCAGCTTGAGGAGGACACGTTCATCAAGTTCCGCCTCAAGCAGGGCGTCTACGGCCAGCGTCAGCCCGATGTGCAGATGGTGCGGGTCAAGCTGCCGATGGGCGGGGTCACGCCGGACCAGCTCGATGCCTTCGCCGACGTGATCGAGCGCTATGTGCCGCTGCGCAAGGGCCACATCACCACGCGGCAGAACATCCAGATGCATCACATACCGCTGCCCGATGCCGCGGACCTGATCCGTGAGCTCGGTGACGCCGGGCTCTCGAGCCGAGAAGGTTGCGGCAACACGATGCGCAACGTGACCGGAGACCCTCGCGCGGGCACGCTCGAGGGCGAGCTGTTCGACATCACCCCGTATGCCGGGGCCTACGTCCGTTACTTCGTGCGTCATCCGACCACCCAGGGGATGCCGCGCAAAGTCAAGACCGCGTTCACGGCCACCGACGACGACAACGCGATCACCGGCATCCACGACATGGCCTTCATTCCCCGCGAGCGCGACGGCTGCCGCGGAGTTGAGGTCAAGGTGGGTGGCGGGACCTCGATCATGCCGCGGATCGCGCCGACCCTGTACGAGTTCGTCGAGCTCGACAACGGCGACTACCTGAAGGTGACCGAGGCCTGCATGCGGATCTTCGATCGCCAGGACTTCCTGCGCGTCAACCGTGCCCGCGCCCGGATCAAGGTGCTGATCGACAAGATCGGCATCGACGCCTTCCGTGAGCAGGTGGAGGAGGAGCTCAAGGGCGACTGGGTCGCCGAGCGCGACTTCTCGCTCGACGCGATCATGTACGAGGTCGACGAGGAGGCCAACGCCGGGGAGCGGGCCGAGACTTACGCAAGTCCGAACGGGGATCTGCGGGAGTACGAGCGATTCGTCCAGACGAACGCCCGGGCCCAGCGCCAGGATGGTTTTTCGACCGTCGAGGTCAAGGTCCGCCGGGGCGACCTGTCGCCCGATCAGCTGCGCGGTCTCGCTCAGCTCATGCGCGAGTACACCGGTGGCGCTGCCCGCACGACCGTGCACCAGAACCTGGTGCTGCGCTGGGTTCGGGACGAGGCCGTCTACGAGGCGTGGAAGCGTCTGCGCGAGCTGAACCTGGGCGACGCCGGGGCGGACGAGATCACCGACGTGGTCAGCTGCCCCGGGACCGACTCGTGCAAGCTCGGGATCACCAGCTCGATGGGCCTAAACCAGGCCATCCAGGACCGCCTCGTCCAGATGCAGATCGACGACGCCCTCACGCGTCAGATCCACATCAAGATGAGCGGCTGCCCGAACGGCTGCGGTCAGCATCACATCGCCAACATCGGCTTCTACGGCGCGTCGATCAAGGTCGGCGAGCACACGATCCCGGCCTACATCCCCCATCTCGGCGGCTCCTATGGGGGAGGTGACGTCAAGTACGGAAAGCGCCTGAAGGCCCGGCTGCCGGCCAAGCGCGTGCCCGACGCAATCGAGCGGTGGGTGCGCTACTACGAGTCCGAGCGGACGCAGGACGAGACTTTCAACACGTTCGTCGACCGGGTCGGAACCGCAGAGTTCGAGGCCCGCGTCAAGGATCTGGCGATGCCCGTCGAATTCAGCCTAAGCAACATGAGCTACTTCATCGACTGGACCAAGAACGCGCCGTTCGAGGTCATCCGCGGAGAAGGCGAATGCGCCGTCTAGCATCTCCCCGGCCATGAGCGTCGCTGCCCCAGATCTCGAGCATGCTTCCACCCAGGAGGTGCTGGCCTACGCGGTCGAGCACTTCCACCCCCGGCTGACCATGGCCTGCTCGTTCCAGAAAGAGGAGTCGGTCCTGGTGCACATGCTGAGCGAGATCGAGCCAAAGGCGCGGATCTTCACGATCGACACCGGGGTGCTGTTCGGAGAGACGCTCCAGACGTGGAAGCGCTTCGAGGACCGCTTCGGCGTCAACATCGAGGTGCTCGACGCGTACAGCCCGGACGAGCCGTGGACGATCACCCACTGCTGCAGCGTCGCCAAGGTCGACGCGCTGGAGCGAGCGCTCTCGGATGTGGACGCCTGGATCACCGGCATCCGGCGCGAGCAGGCGCCCACGCGAGCGGCGGCTGCGAAGCTCGAGCGTGACGAGCGGCGAGGGATCTGGAAGGTCAATCCGCTGGCGGACTGGACCGAGAAGGATCTGTGGCGCTACATCTTTGAGCACGACCTTCCCTACCACCCGCTGCACGATCGCGGCTATTCCTCGATCGGCTGCGAGCCATGCACGCAGCCGGGCGAGGGCCGCGAGGGCCGCTGGTCCGGTCAGGACAAGACGGAATGCGGGATCCACGTCGAGCTCAGCGAGGGCACCGCATGAACCCTTTCACCTACGAGCTCTCGCATCTGGAGACCCTCGAGGCCGAGTCGATCCACATCTTCCGCGAGGTCGCGGCCGAGTTCGAGCGGCCTGTGCTGCTGTTCAGCGGCGGCAAGGACTCGATCGTGCTGATGCGGCTGGCCGAGAAGGCGTTCCGGCCCGGACGGTTCCCGTTCCCGATCATGCACGTGGACACCGGCCACAACTTCCCCGAGGTAATCGAATTCCGGGACCGGCTGGTCAACCAGCTCGGCGAGCGGCTAATCGTGTCCAGTGTCCAGGACTCGATCGACCAGGGCCGCGTGGCCGAGGAGACTGGACCGCGGGCGTCACGCAACCGGTTGCAGACCACGACGCTGCTTGACGCGATCGCGGAGCACGGCTTCGATGCGGCGTTCGGCGGCGCCAGGCGAGATGAGGAGCGCGCTCGCGCCAAGGAGCGCGTGTTCTCCTTCCGGGACGACTTCGGTCAGTGGGATCCCAAGCGGCAGCGCCCCGAGCTGTGGTCGCTGTTCAATGGCAAGATCCGCAAGGGCGAGCACGTTCGCGTGTTCCCGATCTCCAACTGGACCGAGCTCGACGTGTGGCAGTACATCGCGCAGGAGGGGCTCGAGGTCCCGCCGATCTACTTCGCCCACACCCGCCAGGTGTTCAAGCGTGACGGCATGCTCTACGCCTACAGCCCCCATGTCGAGCTGATCGACGGCGAGGAGACGTTCGAGGAGTCCGTGCGTTACCGGACCGTCGGCGACATGACCTGCACCGGAGCGGTGCGCTCCCGCGCCCACCCACCCCAACAAGTGGTGACCGAGAGCATCAACACCCCCACCACCAAGG
>JBPCMW010000007.1:0-17769 GCA_051001875.1 Solirubrobacteraceae bacterium
AAATTCCTGACGCCTCCTAAGGCAACGAGCTATGGCGCTGCCAGCAGGTAGCCCAGGACTGCTGCTCAGCCGGACAGCCGTTTGATGCGCTCCCACGTGATCGTGGCGGGCTTTCGTCAACCCGCGCTACCGTTTCTCACATGTCCGAGCCCGACAAGATCACGGTCGCGCTTTGACGCTGAGATCGTCGCTCGCACACGCGACGCGGTAAGCGCAACGTCGGGCGGGTACGCGCGTCATTCGAAATCCAAAACTCTCCTGAATCGAATTGTCGTGTTCCGGGGTCCATTCGAGCATGAGAGCGATTTGGAATGGCGTCACGATCGCCCAGAGCGACGACACGATCGTCGTCGAGGGCAACCACTACTTCCCGCTGGATAGCGTCGCCCCCGATGTGCTTCAGAGGAGCATGATGAAGTCGCTGTGTCCGTGGAAGGGACTGGCGAGTTACTACCACGTCGAGGCGGGGGGCGGGCAGAGCCCGAACAGCGCGTGGACGTACCGACACCCGTATCCCTGGATTCGCAAGATCAAGCTCCGGGTGGCGTTCTGGAACGGCATCGAGGTCGTGTCCGGCTGAGCACCTCTGGCGCTCAGCCGAGCTCCGCGGCTGCCTTTCCGGTTCGCGAGCTCCGGGCGGGTGAGCCGCACGGCGGATGTTGATCGGAGGGCCGTGCATGGACGAAAGGATCCCCGCGGCGAGATCGGGGTGATCCCGATTGCGGGCGCGTCAGCCTGCTCGGCACTGGGCTGATGGTCCACCAGCTGAGGAGTTCGATCGATTACGCCCGCGCCGACCGTCATGCTGGATGTGCTGCGCGAAACTGTGCCCAGTCCCCGACCCGCCGAGGCGTTTTTGAAAGCAATCGAGCAGCTCCCTTGACCGTATCTCCAACCGTCTGGGATCAGGCCAGCCCCCATTACGACCGGCAGCTGTGGCTCGAGCGCGCCGCGGTTCGCCGCGCTCTGCGGCTGCTCGCCCTTCAGGGCCACGAACGCATCCTTGACGTCGGGACGGGAACCGGCGAGGTTCTGCGCCAGCTCGCGCGTCATCCCGGACGGCGGGAGGCGATCGGCGTCGATCTTTCCGCAGCGATGCTCGCGCGCGTCCCGGATCTGCCGGCCGGGTGGTCGGTCCGGGTGGCCGATGCGCGACGGCTTCCGTTCCCCGACGGTGGCTTCGACGTCGTGATGGCCTCCTACCTGCTTCAGGTTCTTCCCGAGGGCGACGTCCCCGCCGTCGCGGATGAGCTGTGTCGGGTGCTGCGGCGGGGAGGGCGGCTCGTCACGATTACGCCGGGGATTCCGGCGCGTGGCCCGCTGCGCGTGCTCGGGATTGCGCTGGACCGCCTGGCGGCGCGCCGCCCGAGTCGCTACGGCGGCCTGAACGCCCTCGACCCCCGCCCAGCGCTCCAGCGGGCCGGGTTCGAAATCGTCGCGGCGCGATGGAGCCTGCGCGGATATCTGTCGATCTGCGTCCTCGCACGCAGGCTCGCTTGACCGGCGGGCGTCGCTCTGAATCCTTCATCGTCTGTTCGCGGTCGAAAGACCCAGTGAGCCGGATTGCCGCCCTCGGTGGGCCCTACGCCAACCCGTCCGCGCTGCGTGCGGTGCTTGATGACGCTGCTGCTCGCGGCTGCGAGCGCATCTTCTGTCTCGGGGATCTTGGGGGGTTCGGCGCTGATTGCGACGGGGTGTGGCCGCTGCTGATCGAGCGTCGGGTGCAGTGCATCGCCGGCAACTACGACGTCGCCATCGGTCGCGGCGATACTGATTGCGGCTGCGGGTATGCCGACGAGCGCGACAACCACTATGCGCAGCTGGTCTACGACCACACGCTTCAGAGCACCAGCCTGGACTTCGCGGCGTGGATGCGCGGTCTCGCGCGGGAGCATCGGGAGACGATCGGCGGTATCGACGTGCACATGGTCCACGGCTCGCCGCTGGCGATCAACGACTTCCTATGGGAGTCGCTGAGCGATGATGAGCTGCGCATGCGCGTGGCACTCAGCGGCGCGCAGGTGCTGCTTTGTACCCACACCGGGATGCCCTGGCAACGGCGTCTTGATGAAACGCTCGTGGTCAACGTCGGGGCGGTCGGGCGGCCCGCCAACGACGGCCGCACCGACGCCTGGTACGCGGTGCTCGAGTTCGAAGCTGAGCAGGCCAGCGCCGAGCTGGTCCCGGTTGCCTATGACTGGCGTTCGCAGGCGGCCTCGATGCGCGCCGCCGGGCTGCCAGAGGTCTTCGTTGAGACGATCGAGACGGGCTGGTGGACGACGTGCCTGGAGATCGTCCCGCCCCGTGAGCGGTCGCGCGGGCGCTTTCACGTCTATCGGGAGGCGCTGCCCTCAGGATTCGCCGAGGACGGCATCGGCTGGGCTGAGGTGGTGGCCGAGGGCGACGACGCGCGGCCCGTCGTGGGGCTGTTCGGGACCGCGGCGTTCCCGGCGCGGTTGTGGCTCTACACGAACTTCCATTGCAACCTGGCCTGCCGCTATTGCGTGGTGGCTTCCTCTCCGCACGCCGATCGCCGCTCGCTGGGGCTCGAGCGTGTGCGCGAGCTGGTGGACGAGGCGGTGACGGAGGGCTTCCGCGAGGTCTATCTGACCGGCGGTGAGCCCTTCATCGAGCGTGACATCGTCGAGATGCTGCTCTTCGCCAGCGAGCGCCTGGACACCGTCGTGCTGACCAACGCGATGCTGTTCGGTGGGCGCCGCGGGCGAGAGTTTGAGCGGCTGGCCGGGCGCGAGCGGCTGGTGCTGCAGACATCCCTTGACGGCGCTCGGGCGGCGACGCATGACGCCTGGAGGGGCGATGGCTCCTTTAGGCGGGCGCTCGAGGGCATCGGCTTCGCGCGAGAGCTTGGATTGCCGTTGCGGGTGGCGATGACGCAGACGCCGGAGAATGCCGATGAGGTCGGTGAGCTTCGCACGCTGCTGGCGGACATGGGTGTCGTCGGTGATGACTTTGCGGTGCGACCGTTGGTGGCTCGCGGCTTCGCCTCAGACCAAGACGGAGCGCTCGCGGTCTCTGAGGCTGTGGTGGCTCCGGAGCTGACGGTCACGGCCGACGGCCTGCACTGGCACCCGATCGGCGGCGACCTTGATTCCAGCCCGGATTTGCTGGTGGCGCGAGGGCCGGTGTCGCTGGCTGAGGGCAAGCAGCTCGTCGTGGAGCGCTTCCTCGCGCTGCGCCAGGGCGACGGCAGCCTTCCGGCGGCGTTCCGGTGCGCGGTGTGAGCGGCGCGATCCTAATCATGGCCCGCGCGCCGCGGGCGGGCGCCTGCAAGACGCGCCTTGAGCCGCTGCTCGGCGCTGATGGGTGCGCGGCGCTGCAGACGGAGCTGATCCGTCACACGGCGGCCTGGGCGTGCGCCAGCGGCCGGCGGGTCTGGATGGCGTTTGATCCATCGGACGCTGAAGCGGAGCTCGCCCCGCTCCTACCGGGCGCGGTGCACCTGTTCCCGCAGCTCGGCCCGAGCCTGGGCGAGCGACTGACCAATGCGGTTGACCAGGTCGGGCGCCGGCACCGGGGACCGATCTCGGTATTCGGGACCGATAGCCCCACGGTCGGAGGTCGGGATGTCGATGCGCTGGAGCTCGCCGTGGCCGGCGGATGGGATGCGTGCCTACTCGGGGCGCATGACGGCGGCTATGCCGCGATCACGCTCGCGCCCCCGCTGCCCGACGCGTTCGCTCTGCCGCCCGAGCTCTGGGGGGGTCCCGACGTCCTTGTACACACCCTTGATCTCCTCCGGCGTCAGGGTCGCTCCGCGGCCGTGCTCGATGTCGTTCACGATCTCGACACCCCTGAGGATGCGGCACGGATCCTGCGGTCCGGATCGTGCCCGCACTCGGTGCGCCTGCTGCTGTCACGAGCGGTTCGGGCATCCGCTGGCGGTATGCCCGCGGCCGGACGGTTCGACCCGCAGGCTCAGAGGAGGTTGTATGTCGGATCGGCTTGACCGCGCACCGTGGAGCGCGCTGCACACCAGGATCGCTACGGCACTGGGCATCGGGTGGGCGCTCGATGCGTTCGAGGTGCAGATCATCGGCAGTGTCATTCCGTCGATCGCCAAGCAGTGGCACCTCTCGCCTGCGGCTCAGGTGTGGGTGTTCGTCGTGTGGTTTCTCGGCATCGGGGTCGGTGCGGCGGCCTTTGGCTATCTCGCTGACCGGCTGGGCCGTCGCCGACTGTTCGTGGCGACGCTGATCCTGTATTCGCTGGCTGCCCTGGCCAGCGCGGCGTCGCCTAGCTTCGGCGTCTTCATCGTCTTCCGGTTCCTCACGGGCCTCGGCGTCGGCGGTGAATACTCGGCGGTCGCCTCGGCGATTGCCGAATTCATGCCGGCCCGGCTGCGGGGTCGGACGAACGCCGGAGTCATGAACATGTGGTCGATCGGCGGGATCGTGGCGGGGTTGGTCGGGGTGCTGTTCGTGTCCGCGGTGCTGGGTGTGAGCGGCTGGCGCTATGCGCTGCTGTTCGGGGCGCTCAGCGCCGTATATGGCCTGTATGCCCGGCGCCTGATCCCGGAGTCGCCACGTTGGCTGGCGTCGCAGGGACGCCTGCAGGAGGCCAATGCCGTGATCGAGCGGGTCAGCGGCATCGTGCGGGAGCGCGCCGAATATCTGCCCGCCGAGCTCACCACGTCTGTCCGCGCGCAGCTGCGCGAGCTCTGGACGCATCACCGCGGACGGCTGCTCTACGGCATGACGCTGGACTTCTCCGAGGCGGCGGCCTACTACGGGCTGTTCACCTTCCTCTCGGTGTTCGTGTTCACCGACTCGCAGGTGCGCGTCTCGGCGACGGCCGTCCCGTACTTCTACGTCGTCGCCAACGTCGGCGGGCTCGTCGGGGGCCTGGTGGTGAGCTGGGCGCTTGACCGGATCGGTCGCAAGCCGACCGTGCTGTTCGCCTACTGCGCGGCGGCGGTGTCGGTGCTGATCCTCGCGGCGGCGGCGGCGACGGGCTCGGCGGGGTTGACGCTCGCCGCGTTCACCCTCGCCGTTCTGTGTGCGACGGCCGCCTGGGTGTCGGCCTATCCCACCTTCTCGGAGCTTTTCCCGACGCACCTGCGCGCGACCGGTGTCGGCGCCAGCGTGGCGGTCGGTCGCGTCGGGGCGATCCTCGGGTCGGTCGTGCTGGCGCAGAGCGCGTCGAGCTTTGGTCTGTGGAGCGGGTTCGCGGTCCTTGCCGCCCTCTGGCTCGTCGGTGCGTTCGCGGCCGGGGTGTGGTGGCTGCGGGGGATCGAGGCGCGCGGGATGAGCCTCGAGGCGCTGGCGGAGGCATGATCGGCTCGCTCATATCCGCGCTTCGCGAGCTGGCCCGGGTCACCCGCCCGGTCCACCCGGACACCGAGCGGGCGCTGGCGAGGCGCTGGGAGGAGCTACCTGAGCATGTGCGCACGCCTGCCCAGCTGCTCGGCCGCCGGCATGCGGGCTGTGAGGGCACCCACGGCGTCTTTCCGCGCTGCAACCTGGCCTGTACGCCCTGCTACCACGCCCGCGACGCCAACCGGGTGCGCACCGACGGCACACACACCGCGGCAGAGCTCGAAGCGCAGATGGGGTACCTGCGCCAGCTGCGCGGTACCGGTCAGCACGCGCAGCTGATCGGCGGGGAGGTGACGCTACTGGAGCCCGATGCCCACGCGGCTGCGCTTGAGGTGATGCAGCGTCACGGCCGCAAGCCGATGAGCATGACCCACGGCGACTTTGACTATGAGCATCTTCAGCGGCTGGCGCTCGACAGAGACGGGCGGCGCCGGTTTGACTTCCTGCGCTTCGCCGGGCATTTTGACTCCCTGATGCTCGGCCGCCGAGGTACACCGCGCCCGCGACGGGAATCCGAGCTGCACGCGCATCGCCGAAGGTTCGTGGAGCTGTTCGAGCGGCTGCGCCGTGAGCACGGCGTACGCTTTGACCTCGCTCACAACATGACCGTCACGCCCCGCAATCTGGGTCAGGTGGCCGAGGTGGCACGAGAGGCGACGCAGATGGGCTTCGGGATGCTGTCGTTTCAACCCGCCGCCTACGTCGGCAATCCCGCGCGGTGGCGCGAGGACTTCAACGCTTTCTCGATCGACGACGTGTGGTGGGAGGTGGAGCGCGGGGTCGGCAGCCGGCTGCCGTGGCGCCACCTCCAGACGGGCGATGAACGCTGTAACCGCGCGGCCTACGGCATCCTCGCCGCCGGCCGCTGGACGCCGCTGCTCGACGATCGCGATCGGCGGGATCTGAGGATGCGGGACGCCTTTCTGGACGCCTTCGGCGGAATGGACTTCGACCGCCCGATCGGCGTGGTGTCGCTCGCACTCACCCGGGTGCTCGGCCGCCACCCAAAGCTGGTTCCCGCCGCGTTCGGCTGGGCTGCCCGGCTGGCGCGCCGGGCCGGACCGCTGCGGCTGTTGCGCGGCCGACCACGCGGGATGACGTTCGTGGTCCACGCGTTTATGGACGCTGCCGTGGTCCGCCCCGCCTGGGAGGCGATGCAGCGCGGCGAGACCGCCACGGATCCCGCCGTGCGCGCCGCCCAGGAGCGGCTCTCCGCCTGCTCCTACGCCATGGCCCACCCCGAGGAGGACCGGCTCGTGCCGGCATGCGTGCAGCACTCGGTGCTCGATCCGCAGGAGAACATCCGCCTCGCCCAGCAGCTTCCGCTCGCATGAGACGGCCGCCCCGCTATGACCTAGTGGTCATCGGCGGAGGAACGGGCGGGCTCGTCTGCGCTCTCATCGCCGCCGGCGCGGGTGCCCGGGTGGTCCTCGTCGAGCGAGGGCGCACCGGCGGAGACTGCCTGTGGACGGGATGCGTGCCGAGCAAGGCTCTCATCGCGGCCGCCGGTCTCGCTCACCACATGCGTCACGGCGATGCGGTCGGTCTCCCGCCGCACGAGCCGGAGATCGATTTCGCGCGGGTGATGTCACACGTCCGCGGTGCGCAGCGGCGCATCGCACCGCAGGATTCGCCGGAGCGGCTGCGTCGTGAAGGGGTTGAGGTGATCCAGGCCGACGCCCGCTTCCTCGGCCCCGGCCGCGTCCAGGCCGGGGACCGTGCATTGAGCTGTCGCACGGCGATCATCGCCACCGGCTCCGAGCCGGTCCTGCCGCCAATCCCTGGTCTGGGTGACGCGGAGCCGTTGACCAGCGAGAACCTGTGGGAGCTCTCGGAGTTGCCCCGGCGCCTGGTGGTGCTCGGTGGCGGCCCGATCGGCTGCGAGCTCGGGCAGGCCTTCGCGCGGCTTGGCAGCCGGGTGACGATCATCGAGATGGCGCCCCGCTTGCTCCTGCGCGAGGAGGCGGCGGCGAGCAGTCTGATCGAGGAGCGCCTGCGCGCCGACGGGGTCGACGTCCGTACCGGCGTGAGCGCCGAGGCGGTTATTGACGGGCGCCTGCAGCTGTCATCGGGCGATCCTGTGGCCTTCGACCAGATCGTCGCCGCCGTCGGGCGCCGGGCCAGCACGGCGGAGCTCGGCCTGGAGAGCGTTGGCGTTCGCACGGATGGGAAGGGAGCCGTTGCCGTCGACGAGCGTCTGCGCACAACCGCACCGCGCATCTTCGCCGTCGGCGACGTCACCGGTGCGCTGCCCTTTACCCACGTCGCCGCCTACCACGCTCGCGTCGCCACGGTGAACGCGTTGTTTGGCGGGCGCAGCCGGGTGAGCTATGACGCCGTCCCGTGGGTCACCTTCACCGACCCTGAGGTGGCTCGAGTGGGTCTGAGAGAGGCTGATGCCCGCGAACGGTGGGGCGAGGAGGCGACGGTCACGACCTTCGAGTACACCGACCTCGACCGGGCCATCACCGCCGGCGAGGCGTACGGGTTCGCCAAGCTCGTCGGCGACTCACGCGGGCGGCTCGTGGGCGCCACCGTCTGCGCACCGGCTGGCGGCGAGGCGATCGCCGAGCTGGCCGCGTGGATCGCGCAGGGGCGGCGTATCGACGATGTCTCACGCACGGTCCATGCCTACCCGACCTTCGCGGAGGGACAGGCGCGCGCCGCCGACGCCCACCTCCGAGCACGCCTGCGCGGCAGCTCCACGCGAGCCCTCGCTCGCCCGGCGCTCGCCGCGCTGCGGTCGATCGACGCGCTGCGGTGACGGGGCGCGGCGGCTCGGCCCCCACCCAGGGCGAACCGTGGGCCTCAGCCGAACTGGCGTCGCTGCGCCGCTCTCGTTACAGCCCCGCCGCGTGGGGGCGCTTTCTGGGCGCGTCGTTCAGAAGAGCCGCGGACACCCGCCGCCGGCGCGGCTTACTGGCTCGGCAGGCCGCCCGCTGGACAGCGGCTAGCGCAGTCGCGGCGGCGACCCTGCGCCGGGCGGTCGTCCGCCGGGGAGCGCGATCACCCTCAGTAAGCGGCCTTGCCGCCTGGTGGCTGGCCCAGTCGCTGATGCTCGATTGGCATCTCGGCATGGTGGAGGGAATCGACGGCGAACCACGAGAGAAGCTGTCGGCCGCCGACGCGCTGACGCTGAGCCGCGCGGCGGCCGCCCCCTTCGCAGGCTCGGCTCCCCCCGACACGTCGCTCTACCTGGCGCTGCTGGCGTTCGCCGGCCTCACGGACCTGCTCGACGGGCAGCTCGCGCGACGTGGCGGCCCCACCCGCTTCGGACGTGACTTCGACCCCCTCGCCGACCTCGCCTTCCGTACCGCGGCCCTGCGCGGCGCACGACGGGCGGGATGGGTGTCGTCCGGGCCTGTGCGCGCCCTCGCCGGGCGCCAAGCGCTATTGGTGTGCGGGAGCGCCTGGTCGTGGTTCGCTGACGCGCGACGCCCGCCACTCGACGAGGCACGGCTGGCGCGATGGGATGCCCCACCGCTGATCGCCGGCCTGGCACTCGTCGCACTCGGACGCCGACGACCCGGCGGCGTGCTCATCTCGACGGCCGCGATCATCGGCGGGGTGGGGATTCTGCGCACGGCCCGGGCGCGGCCGACTCCCTTCCCATCGTGATGGCCATCCAGGCCCCTGAGCGGGCGGCGCTAGCCGCCGCTGCCCGTCCGCGCCCTGGCCCGAGCGCTGCCACAGCAGCGCCGCGCCAACAACCGTCATCACCGGCGCGATCCGCGCGTAGAGCACTGCCGCGAACCCACGCGCCTCAATCCGCTCACTCGCGCGTCGGACGCGTCCCCTTGCCACGACGCCATAAGAACGCCGCGCCAGGACACGAGCAGCGAGGAACGACATGCATGCTCCCGACGTGGCTGACACAACCGCGACCGCGGTGCCCAGCGCGGCGCCGAGCAGCAGGCCGCTGGCTCCGGCGAGCATCGAGCCGGGCACGAACGCGCAGGTGAGGACGGCGTAGGCGCCGGCCAAGGCGACTGGTCCCCATGCTCCCAGCCGACGAGCAAAGGATTCTTCAGCGTCTGAGGCACCGCAGCCCTTCCGACAGTCGGGCGCGTCGCCAGGGAACGCCCCACGCAGCCCTCCAGGAGCTCGAGCGGGAATGCCGAACCGTTCAAAATGGCGGCATGGTGCAATCGTTCAGGCCGAACGCCTCTTGGAACGGTGCCCGGGATCCGGGCGCCTCCAGTGACCTCGTGCGCTCGCTCCCGCTCCGCGCGCCGGCGAGCGGCGTTGGAGCGCAGAGGTAATGCTCGTTTCCGTGGTTGTTCCTGTGCTCAACGAGGCGGCGAGGCTCACCTCGCTGCTGGACCACCTCGCAACTCTCGACGGCCAGTTGGAGTTGATCGTGGCCGACGGCGGGTCAACGGATGAGACGGTCCAGCTGACGCGCGGCCACCCCTGCTCACCACGAGTCATCGAGGCGCCGCGGGGACGAGCTCATCAGATGAACGCCGGGGCGGCGGTCGCTCGTGGCGAGGCAATCGTGTTCCTGCATGCCGACACGCGCCTGCCGGCGCACGCGCACCGTCTGATCATCTCGGCGCTCGTCGACTCGCGGGTGTTGGGAGGGAACTTCAGCTTGCGCTTCGATGGCGGGGACCGCTTCTCCCGGATCCTCGGCCGGTGGTATCGCCTGCAGCGCCGCGCCGGCATCTACTACGGAGACTCGGCTCTGTGGCTGCGACGGGACACGTTCGAAGGACTCGGGGGGTTCCGTGCGATCCCGATCATGGAGGATTACGACCTCGTGCGCCGACTCGAAGGAGCCGGTAAGACGGTCTGCCTCGCCGGCCCCGCCAGCACCTCCGCACGCCGGTGGCATCGGCTCGGCCTGTCCAGGACCATCGCCTCGTGGATGCTGATCCGCTGGCTGTACCTGGCCGGAGTGTCGCCGACACGGCTGGCACGCCTGTATCCCCCCGTGCGCTAGGCCGTGACACGCCGATCGTAGGTCGAGTTCAGTGCGTTGGTTCGTGCGATCCTCCGTCGATGGATGCTGCCGCAGGCCGCCCTGCTGGAGGCGAAACAGGCAAAGGCGACAAACCCAATGCCGGTCCGGGGGGCGGCTCGTCAGGTTTGCCGGGCGAGGAGCAGGTGCTGATCGCCTCGGCTCAGGCGGGGGACCGGGAGGCCTTCGAGCAGCTCACGCGGCCGTATTCGGCGCGTCTACTGCGAGTGCTGCTCCGGATCACCAGAAGTCAGGAAGCCGCCGAGGACGCGATGCAGGATGCGCTGCTACGGGCTTGGCAGAACCTTCCGCGCTTCCAGGGTCAGTCCAGCTTCTTCACCTGGATGACGCGAATCGCCATCAATGAGGCCTACCGGACGCTCCAGCGATTGCAAGCTCGGGCGACACTCCCGCTGGACGACGCAGTGGGTGAGCGGATCCCGAACTGGGCCGCTCGTCCGGAGGAGACCTTCGAATCACGCGAGTTCCTCGGAGCCGTCGAATCGGCGCTGGGGAGGCTGCCGCTTGAGTACCGCCAGGCGGTGGTGCTGCGCGACGTGGAAGGATTCAGCACCCGTGAAGCGGCCGAAGCCCTAGGCATCGAAGAGCGGGCCTTGAAGAGCCGGCTGCACCGCGGACGGATGGCTCTGCGCCGCGAGCTTGACGACTTTTTCGGTGACGACTGACGCTCGAGCCCTGCCTTTGTGGCCCGGTCAAGCGAGCGGCGGGTCTTGAGCTTCCAGAGCCCGCAGCCCGGTGATCGTGCGGGTGAGGTTCTTGAGTATGCGCCGGCAGTTGGGACACCAGCGGACGTGCCGCTTGACCCGAGTAGCCGATGTCGCGTCAAGCTCGCCATCGAGGTATGCCGACATGTGCGCGCGGACCTCGCGGCAGCGCCTCTGATGAAGCGTCATCGGGTTGAGCGTCACAGCCACCTCACTCACTCTGACCGGTTCGGCCACGAAAAGGATTCCGGCGAAGGCGTCCGCCATCACCGCAATCGCGCACGAAAGGACAGATTCCACGACCACCAAGGCCTGCTTCGTGCTGCTCGCCGACACCGACACCACGAGGCGACGGGCCGGATGGCCAACACGCTGACCAGCGCCGAGGAGTTCGTCGAAGTCGGCGACGACGAAAGCCCAGATCGAGGCGAGCAAGGTCCGGATGTCTGGCCTGTCGAGGTTCTGCGCATGTGGGTGAGCTCCCCCTGCATTCAGACGTCCGTCCTGGAATGGAAGGGGTCCGTGCGGCGGCGGTGACGTTGGTGGCGCTCACCAGGTGTTGCGCAGAACCAGCAGCTGCGGCTCAACAGAGTTGCTCACGGCTCGATCAACCGCGCGTTCGGGACGAACGCCGCGACCGCGAACCAGAACGCTTGCAGGTCGCGCAGGCGGTGCAGCTGCGCTCCGCGCAGGGGGCCGCTGAGCGCTCGGCCGGTGATGTCCCAGCGCGAGCCGGTCTGGAGATCGGCGAGGATCCCCGGCGCCCCCGAGCTGAAGCTGAGCGTCCGGCCGGCGACCCGGCGATCGAACGCTGCTGCGGTTCCGACCTCACGGGAGTCGCGGATCTGCCGGGCGTCAAGTGCCGAGGTCACCTGATTGTCGAAGTTCACGACGGCGGGCACGCCGCCGACGGTCACCTCGGTCGCGCGGTGGTGGCGCAAGGACTTGAACGGCAAGACGACGGTTTCGGTACCGGCGGGGATCGTTTCGACGCGGTCAAGCGGCGCGAGCCGGGGGTCGAGCCGTCCCTTGTAGAGGAACGGCCGCTGATCTGTCGCGTCGTAGCCGACGTAGGGGTTCTGTCCGTACGGGCGGGCAAAGCCGCTGTTGCGCGAGAGTACCTCGCCGTCTGGATAGCGGGCGCGAAAGTCGGCGAAGCTGAGCGTCTCGGACGGTATTGCGGTGAGCTGCTGGCCGGTGAGCGACCCCACGATCGCGTGACCGTCGTATTGCTGCCACCAGCTCTGGGTTTGTCGGTCCCACATCACGAGGTCCGAGTTGCGCAGGTTGCCGGTTGTCCCGAACGTGACCAGCCGGCCGGCGACTCGTCTGGAGTAGACAATCGCCGTGTTGCAGAGCGGGCAGTAGGTGATCGCGATCGGATCGCCCGCGAGGCTGTCGTTGACGATCTCGTGCCAAACGAGAATTTGCAACGGATACGCGCGGGCGCGGCCCGCGATGACCACGACGATCACCGGCTCGCCTCCGGTCAGAGATCCCGCGGCCGCGGCGGTCGAGACGAAGCGGGGATGGTCAAGCGGCGGAATCCCATCGCGTCCGGGGCCACCCGAGGCGATCGTGCTCAGGGGCACGCTGTGACGGGCGAAGTTGGTGCTCCAGCCCGACGTGTCAAAGCTGACGCCGGTGGGCCGCTGCCCGCCGACCAGGGCGGCGGCTGGAGCGATGGCGACGTGCCCGTCGCCGCAGCCGGCCACGGCCAAGGCCGCGAGTGCGAGCCCAAGCCCGGCCGCGAACGTGTTAGCACGCCTTTGGCGGTTCGCCGTGCGGTTCATACCGAGTTGAAGAAGTCGAGGCCGAGGCTGTTGAGCGTGTTCTGGGCTTGGATGTTGAGTTGAAACAGCTCGCCGGTCCAGATCAGCGCTCCCATCGCGATCAGTACCACACCACCGGACGCGGTCAGGACCCGGTAATGACGTTTGACGACCGCGAACACTCCGGTCATCCGCTCAAACGCGAGCGCGGTCGCTAGGAACGGGATCGCGAGCCCGGCCGAGTAGGAAGCCAGCAGCACGCCCCCGTGCGCCGCTGAGCTAGACAGCGCGGCGGCGCTCAGGATCGCTCCGAGGGTCGGCCCGACGCACGGCGTCCAGGCGACGGCGAACGCCGCCCCGGCAACGACCGGGCCGCCGCGACCCGCACTCTGAAGCAGTCGCTCAACGTGCCACTCGCGGTTCAGCTTGGCGACGAACGGACTGATCACGAAGAACGCCCCGAGGGCGACGATCAGCCCCGCGGCTATCTTGTCGAGCAGCTGGCGGTGGGTCGCGAAGCTCGATCCGAGCAGACTCGCGCCGACTCCCAGCAGGACGAAGACTGTCGAGAAGCTCGAGACGAACAGCAGGCTTGGCAACAGCACCCGGCGGCGGCTGGAGCTCTCAAACTCGGCCGGGGAGATGCCCACGACCGCCGAGAGGTAGCCGGGGACCAGCGGCAGCACGCAGGGGGAGAGAAATGACACTGCTCCAGCGGCGACTGCTGCGAGCACGCCGACGCTGCCAGCGGGGTCGCTTGAGATCACCGCGATCATCCCGGTTCGGTCAGCATGCCTGCTTACGTGTAGTTGGCGATGTCCTGCTGGAGAGCCTGCCGCGACGGGTAGGCACCAACATGGACGTTGGTGATCTTGTGTGCGGAGTCGAAAAAGATCGTCGTTGGCCACCCTTGGCCGCCTCCGAGTGCCTGGGCCTGGCTTGAGCTGGGGTCGAAGATGCTGGGATAGGTGACCGGGAACTGGCGCAGGAAGGCCTTGGCGTTGGACTTCGAGTCCTGTGAATCCAAGCCGACGAAGGCAACCCGTCCGGCGTCCTGGCGGCCGGCCTGCTGGAAGTAGGGGAACTCCGCGCGGCAGTTGCTGCACCACGACGCCCACTGGTTCACCACTACCGGAACGCCCTTGAGCTGCGCGAGCCGGGCGGAGATCGTTGAGTCGAGCACCTGGTTTGCCTGCCGGGTGTTCGTGGTCAATACGGCGGCCGCGCTCGGCGGGAGCGGACCGCTAGGCGCCGTACGCGCGGTCGGGCTGGCCGCCACCGCCTGCGGGGTCGAGCTTGGGCTGCTCCCGCGCGAGCTTGCAATCGCCACCGCGACGAGCGCGATCAGCACCAAGAACCCGCCGGCACCGGCGTAACGCCGCCGTCCCCGCCGCTTCGCCAGGGCTTCCTGCTCCGCCCGCTGATCGGCGAGTCGTGCCTGACGAAGCCGTTCCTGTTCGCGTCGATTGGGCGCCACAAGCGATTAGACCCACCAGATGCCAGAACGGTTCAGAGCCGGTCAGGCGGAAATCGCGCGTGATGCCGCCGCCGAGGTGCATGCGACCGGTTTGACCCTGGGAGCGTAAGAACGGTTCGTGGCTTCGGGTCACCGGCGCCCGCTGAGCAGCCCGGCGTTCGAAACCAGAAACGGCACCACGAAGTTCAGGGCGCACCGCACCCACGTAACGATGCTCGTGTGCCCCGAGGCGATCACACCGCCCTGGTTGATCAGGGTCAGCACGACGCCGACCACCGACGCGATCCGCACCGTGCGGCGCAGGTTGCGCCGCTGCAGGCAGAACGCGCACGCCTCGCTCACCCGACCGCCGGCCCCCGACCGTCGAGTCATCGGACCGGCGCCGGATCGGCAGTCCACGCCCTCACGATCAGGCGCCGCACGCGGATCTAACAGCGGTTGCGTTCATTCAGATGGCGAATCGTGTTGACCGGCGGCGGCGGCGGGTAGTGCGAAGGCGACCTCGCCGTCGCCCGGCCGCGTTAGGCGCCCGCTCAAGAGGCTGCAGGCCGCCACGAGCGACGCCGCTGCCGGTCATACATTCGCCAGATTTCGTCATAGACGTCTTGAGCGGCGATGAAGGGGGCCAGCTCCCGCTCATCGTTCCAGCCGTAAGTTTCGAGCATTTCGCGGACGGAACGCGCGTCCGCGCCCTGGATACGGAGACTGCCGACGGCGCTAGCCACGTCCCAGTGAACCGGGCCACGGAACGTATCCTCG
Organism: Solirubrobacteraceae bacterium; assembly: GCA_051001875.1. Taxonomy (GTDB): domain Bacteria; phylum Actinomycetota; class Thermoleophilia; order Solirubrobacterales; family Solirubrobacteraceae; genus Palsa-465. Next base: position 15,033 of record JBPCMW010000007.1, read on the forward strand.
AAGTCGTTCCAGACGAGGCGGCACGGGGTGCGGAGCAGGTTGCGTAGCGAGACGTCACCGTGCAGCGCCTGGGTCGGGAGGCTCGATTCGAAGACGACCGTCCGCAGCGCGTTCAGCCGCTCGCCGAGCGAGAAGATCGCGTCGCGCTGCTGAGCGTCGGCCGGCCGGAGCCGGCCGAGCAGACGCTCGATGTCTCCGCGAAGCTCACTTGACCCGCCCAGCGCGCCATCGTATGGCCGCAGCGCATCGTGCAGATACCTCAGCATCCGGCCAAGCTCACGCGCGTCATCGACGCAAACCGCGGAGCGGACCTCAAGGCCCGGCTCGACCTCGGGAGCCCACTCGGTGAACGTCATCCACAGACCGTCGTGGCAGTGCGGCCCCGGCGCGATCAACCGGCTCGGTGACACGACCAGGCCCGAAGGCGCCAGGAACTCAAGCACGGAGACCTCCCGCCCGAGCCACGCCCGTGGATCGTCGTGAAGTGCGACCGTTCCGGTCATCACGCGAGCGACGACCGGCGCGGGGCGGAGATGAACCAGCACATTGCTTCCCGAGTAGATGACGACGGCCTCGTCGAGCGCCAGCCCGAGCGCGGACGCAACCGCGCCGGCCGCCGCCAGAGCACGTTGTTCGGGAGCGCTCGCCATCGCGAGCAATCTGGCACAAGCAGAGGTCGTGCGGGAGAGCGCCGAGACACCGGCTTTCACGGACGCACAGCCACTCGCCGGCCCGACTCTGGTCGCTGCTGACTTCTGCTTTGGGTCGGTGGTCGGCCGGAGCGGCCGTCACCGCGAGAGTGCCGTGTCGGCGACGACTGCGGGCGCCAGTCAGGAGAAGCTGTGGATGAAACGGCGCTGGCGTGCGCGACCGGCGGTCAGCGACCTATTGGCGAGACCGATCTCCTCGATCACGCCGTGACGGACCTTGAGGATACCGTTGGCGCTGGCCCGGGGGACGAAGTACCAGTCGTTGCGCCCGACGTCGAACGGGCGCCCGACGTGGAGCCTGCGGGCCGCAGGGGCAAGTCGGCTGCCGGGCCGGACGCCGCGTAACTGGTAGCGACGGTTGGCGGTGAGCACGAGCACGGCGTGGTCGCGCAGGCGCCGCTGCGCCGCCCGGGTCTGACTCCGGAGCAGCGTCGCGCTCGGATACCCGACACGAATGCCGGACTGACTCAGGCAGAAGAAGTCCATGTAGGTGCGTCCGCGCGTCGCGCTGAAGCGCAGCGCCCGCCGTGCGCTCAAGCGGGTCATGCCGAGCGTGATCAGGCCCAGGGAGCGGCCGTGGACACTCCCGGTCGCGGTCGGGCACGCGGTGACCCGGGGCGGCGCCACGGTCCGGCTGGCGTCCGCGGCCACGGTGGGGATGCTCAGCCTGACCGAGGAGAAGTTGATCAGGCCGGCCTGGCGGGCGGCGAAGTAGAGGTCTGAACTGTCGGTGAGCTGCAGCGTGTAGCTCTTGCCCGCGGTGACGTCGGCGGCGACCGCCTCGAGCGGAATGGTGAGCGTGTGCGGGGTCCCGTCGAGCGTCAGCGAAATCGGCGTCGCCTGATTGCCGAGGACGAGGTGCGATGCGTTGTCGACGATCTGGGCGTACGCGCGGGCGTCGCTGCTGGCGGCCGTACCCGAGTAGCTGAGCGTGAGTGTCGGCTCCCCCAGGATCTCGGTGCTCGCCGCCGGCGTCGGAATGTCCACGTTGAGCGCGTTCGTCGCGGGCTCAGCCTCGATCAGCGCGCCCGACGTATCCCCGGGGGCCATGACCAACGTGCCGGAGCCGGTGGCCGTCACGGGGGCGCTCTGAGCGGTCGGATAGTCCGGTGCCCCACGAAGGGCACCTGCGTCGGAGATCCACGAGAACCGCGGCCCGAGCGATCCACCCGTGCCCTTGAGGTAGTGGTCAAGCCAGCGCAGCGCGTAGTCGGTGTCGATGTGGGGGTCGGGACCCGGCGGCGTATTGCACACCCCGTGGGCCACCGGACCACCCGTCAGTCCGCCGCAGAACCACAGCATCTGCACGGGCACCCCTTGGGCCTCCAGGGTCTTGTAGTTGGTGATCGCCTCGTGCAGCGTGAACAGAGTGTCATCGGTGCCCTGCATGAACAGCGTCGGGACGTGGATGTGGCTGAGCAGGGAGTCAGGGCCCCGAGCCTGGAAGTAGGCCTGGTCCGCCGCGCTGAATGAGCCGGTGGCCAGCCCGTCCTCGAAAGCGGTGGTGGTGTGGGGGTCCTGACGGCCGGTCGGGCCGAAGCCAGCGGGATCGTTGGAGACCCCGGTCGTCGATCCCTGGGTCCCAAGCCCCACCAGCAGCGAGCCCCATCCGCCCTTCGCGGTGTTGCTCTTGTCCAGGCTCGTGATCAGTGAGTTCCACGCGATCTGCGGTGTGATCGCGTCCACCCGTGAATCGATCGCGGCCGTGACGAGCTGGATTCCACCACCGTAGCTGGCGCCGATCATGCCCAGATGCGGGTCTCCCGGCTTGTCGAGCTGAACCTCGGGCCGCCGGGCGAGCATATCGATCAGCGCCGAGGCGTCACGAGCCTCGTACATCGGCGAATCGACCTCGACCTGTCCGCCGGACTGACCGAAGCCGCGTGGATCCCAGGTGAGCACGTTGTAGCCGTCGTTGAGCGCCGCCTACACCTTGCGGTCGCCCCCCGCCGCCCCCCCCAATCCGCCACCGGTGCCATCCATCCGGGTCGGCGCCCGCTCGTCGGCAGCGAGCCCCGGGCGGGGAT
>JBPCMW010000008.1:0-7557 GCA_051001875.1 Solirubrobacteraceae bacterium
GAAGAGGTCCAGCCGAGGCATCCCGAGCGCCGTGACCGGCTGGCGCTCACCGTCTACGGCCAAGCTCAGAGAACGGATCGCCGCCTCACCGTGGAAACAGGTACCGCAGACGAACAGAGCAGTGCCACCGCCCACTGAGACCGTGCGCGGCAGCGGTGCGTCGAGCCGGACTCGCAGGCCCCGTTGCCGGTCGGCATACACGGTCCGCAACCCTAGATGGTCTGATTCGTCGTTAGCCTCCGCGGCACGTCGGACTCGAGACCCAGCATCTTGCGCCGGTTGCGCCAACGGATGGCGGCGGACCGCGGCTCAGCCGCGCGGTCCGGGCCTGTGTCGTCACGCCATGACTCGTGGCTCAAGGCCTTCTGGGCGCCTGACCTGGAGCGCATCGACGCCGCGTGCGCCCGCGGGGGCGAGGACGTGTTCGCGCTGTTCCGCGAGCTGGACTCAGACCTGTGGGCGCTGCTGCTGACCCAGGAGTACGACGCCTATCCCAACATCAAGGCCGTGCTGCCCGATGTACCCGACCGAACGCTTCAGGAGACCTGGAACGGGGCCTCCGGGGCCGTGCTGGCGGCCCAGAGCCGTGCCTTCTACGACAAGCTGCGCCGACGCTATGACCGGCATGGCGAACGCCGGCTTCCCGATAGCCGGGTGCTCGACTTCGGATGCGGATGGGGCCGCCTCACACGCCTGCTGGCGCGCGACGTCGAACCCGGCAGCCTGTTCGGATGCGACCCGGTGCCGGCCATTCTCGACGTCTGCCGGCGCACCCGCGTGCCCGCCGAGTTGGCCCGTTGCGACTTCGTGCCCCGCCAGCTCCCGTTCGATCAGCCCTTCGATCTCGCCTACGCGTTCTCGGTGTTCACACACCTCTCCGAGCCCGCACACGAAGCCAGCCTGGACGCACTCCACCAGGGGCTGACTCCCGGTGGTCTGCTCGTGGTGACGATCCGCCCACCGAACTACCTGCGCCTGAGCGAGCTGATGGCGCCCGTCGTCGCGTCGCTCGGCCCGCGCCTCGAGGAGGACTTGCAGCGATCCCGTTACTTCTTCGCTCCCCATGGAGCCCAGCCACTGGGCGCCGACGCCCCGGAGGGAGAGATCACCTACGGCGAGACGGTGATCACCATGGCCTATGTGCGCGAGCGCTGGGCGGAGCGGTTCGAACTGCTGAACGTCGACCTGCTGCTCGGCGATCCCTACCAGGTGATGCTGACCCTCCGCGCGAGGCCTCCGGTAGCGCGTGGCTAGACTCCGGCCGCTCAAATGGAACGGGTCCAACTGAACCTCGGAACCGAGGCCACCGTCCGAGCGCTCGAGCAAGGCGAGCTCCCGTGGACGCTGCACCCGGCGTGCGACTTTGCCAGCGACCCCGGACAGTGGGGAGCATCACTGATCAACAACGCCGAGGTGATGGTTGCTTGCCTGGACATCACCGGGGCGAGATCGGTCGTCGAGGTCGGCGCCTACGCGGGCGATTTGACGCGCTTCCTGCTCGACTGGGCCAGGGCCGCCAGCGCCGTCGTGTGGGCGATCGACCCGTCCCCGCAGGACGAGCTCGTCCGCCTCAGCGAACAGCGCCCAGAACTTGAGCTGTTCCGAGCCACTAGCCACGAGGCCCTAAACGACATGGCCCGCGCCGAGGCGTATGTGATCGATGGGGACCACAATTACTACACCGTCTCCGAGGAGTTGCGCCTGATCGCCGAGCGCGAGCCGGAGGCCGAGTTGCCGCTGCTGATGTTCCATGACGTCGGCTGGCCGCATGCCCGGCGCGATGACTATTTCGCCCCTGAGCTGGTGCCTGATGAATTCCGCCAACCGACGATCGAGGGAGGCGGCCTCTTTCCCGGCCTGTCCGAGCCGCACCCCGGAGGTCTTCCCTACAAGTGGCCGGCCGCGCGCGAGGGCGGACCCCGCAACGGTGTGCTGACCGCCGTCGAGGATTTCGTCTCTGCCGACCCCAAGCGCCGGCTAGCGGTGGTCCCATCGTTCTTCGGCCTCGGGGTCGTATGGCACGAGGACGCACCCTACGCGGAGAGGCTCGCGCAGACGCTGGCGCCGCTCGACCGCAATCCGGTCATCGCCCGGCTCGAGGCCAACCGCGTCTTTCACCTCGCCTCGATGCACCACCAGCTGATGGAGGTCGCCGCCGCCCACGAACGCATCTGGCGCCAGGAGGCGGTGCTGAAGCGACTGCTCGTCTCGAGCTCGTTCAGGCTCGCCGAGGCGCTCTCGCGGCTGAGGCACCGGGCCGGGATCGCCACCGAGCAGCCGATCGTCGGCAAGGAAGAGGTCCAGCGGGCGCTGGAGGCAGGCCCCCGCCGCGGTTAGACGCCGCCGCGGTTGGAAGCCGCCGTTCAGGATTTCGCCCGGCCCGCGCGCACCGAGCGCACCAGTGCATTGCCGCGGCGCAGAGGCTCGGTGATCCGCCAACTAAGGCTGTTGCGGACCAGATCGAGTTCCGCCGCGGATTGGCGGCTGCTCGCGTCGGCCTGGAGAAGCTTCGAGGCGGCCAGCAGCCGGGCGGCGGCCGCGCTCGCCTCGGCTCGTCTCGCCCGGGGGCGCCAGTCTTCGTCGGACGACGGCTCGTCCTCGTCGCATAGGTCGGAGGCGCGCATGTGAGCAGCCACCCAGATCTCGATATCGGAAACGAGGTCAAGCGAGTGATGGTGGGCGAGCCGGAGGTCGGCCGTCATCACCCTGCGCCCCTGTATCCGAGCCTGCCGGCAGATGTCGAAGTCATAGCCGTGCAACATCCCGATCGACTCGTCGAAGCGGAGGTTCTGCGCCGCCCACGGGGAGAACGCCAGCAGCACGCCGTAGAGACTGTCGACCTCGCCCGGGGCCGCCGTGGATCCGCCGGGGCCGCCGAACACGAGCTCACCCCCACCCGACTCGCCGTAGCGGTACGGGGCCGAGTTCCAGACCGTCGACCCTTCCCACCAGGCGATGTCCCTTACGCCCGCCGCCCCCACGCAGCCGACCACCGCCACCTCGGGATCGGCGAACGCTTGCCGCAACTTGGTGCAGAAATCCGGCTCGAGAATCTCTGCGTCCTCGTGCAGCAGCACGACCGCCTCGAGGTCAGGCAGGTCGGCGAGGCCATCGAGGAGCAGGTTGTAGCTGCGAGCGATCGATCCCGAGGCCGCGTTGGCGACGACCACCGAGTCGGCCTCGCAAGCCCGCTCGATCCCAGGGCGGGCACAGCGCCCATAGATCTCGGGCATGATTATCGAGCAGCCGAAGGCAAGCATCGCGGCGCGCGATCATAGCTGTGGGTCATCTCCCGCCCGCCCGGGAAGGCCTGTACTTTGCTCACCCGTGCACCGTGATGGTAGAGCCGATGCGGTTCGGGGCGTCCGGCTCGAGGTCAAGTTGGTCGCCGCCGTCACCCTCCTCGGACTCACGATGAGGCTGCCCTCGCTTGGCAACTCCCTGTTCGGCGACGAGCTCAGCACGTACTCGCTGGTCAACGCTCACAACATCGGCCACATCGTGAACACGCTCGACGGCCGTTCGGTGGACCTCACGCCGCCCCTGTACTTCATCCTGGCCTGGCTGGGCACTCGCCTGGGCGCATCCCCCGAGGCGCTGAGATCCCCCGCCCTGCTTGCCGGGGTGGCCACGATTCCGCTCACCTACCTGCTCGGGCTGCGGACGATCGGCCGCCGCGGCGCGATCATCGGGGCGCTGCTGGTGGCGCTGAGCCCGTTCCTGATCTTCTACGCGACGGAGGCCCGCGCCTACTCCGTGGTTACGTTCTTCGTGCTCGCCAGCACGCTGGCGCTGCTCGAGGCGACCCGGACCCGGAGCGCGAATTACTGGATCGCCTACGCGTGCCTCAGCTGCGCGGCGATCTACACCCACTACACGGCAGTGTTCCCGTTGGCCGCACAGGCCATCTGGGCTGTGGTGACCAAGCACGACGAGCTCCCACGCGTGCTCGGCGCCAATCTTGCTGCGACGGCCGGGTTCGCCCCGTGGCTGCCGGCGCTGTCGAACAACTCAGGATCGTTCGGGACCAAGGTGTTCGGCATCGTCGACCCGTTCGGACCCCACGCGATCGTGCACGACCTCACGCACTGGGCGATCGGGCATCCCTACCTACCGCTGAGCGCCGAGCCGGGGGCGGCGGCGATCGTGCTGATCCTCGCAGGACTCGGGCTGGCTGCTGCGCTGCGCACGCGTGACGCGCTTATGGCCCACCGAGCCCGGCCACCAGGCGCCAACCGCCCCGACGGGGGCGCTTCAGCAGCCATCCTCCTCGCGCTGCTCACCCTGGCCGCGCCGGTCGGCCTGGCCCTCTACAGCACGCTCAGAGACAGTGCATGGGACATGCGCAATCTGATCACCGCATGGCCCGCCTACGCGCTCGGGCTCGGCGCGGTGCTGGCAATCCCCAGGCGCCTCGGGATCGCCGCCACCGGCCTGGTCCTCCTGGGCTTCGCAATCGCCGCCGGCCAACTGCTCTCGAGCGCCGACCAGCGTCCTGATTACGCCGCGGCCGCGCATTCGGTGCTCTCCCAGGGAGCACCAGCCGATCCGGTTGCCATCGTTCCCGCCCCCACCCCGGGACCCTACGCCGCGATGGATGCGGCCTTTGCCTACGCGGGGGATCCTGGCCGCCGACTGCTCCGGGTGGGCGCACCGTCGCTCAGCGCGGTCCTGGCCGCGCCGCCCTATGCGTTCCTGCCGGCGACCCCTACCGCGAGGCTCCTTGCCGACACCCTGCGCGCCCGCGCGCGTAAGGTGTTCGTTATCGCCCCTGGGCTCGCTGCCGCGGTGGATCTCGCCCGTCAGGGTGGCGTCGTCGACGTGCCGAAGGCGCTCGGACCAACGTTTGGAACGGGCACCTCCGGAGCGTTGCTGGGAACGGTGTTCAAACCGCTGTCGGACTACGTGCGGGCGATTCTGCCGAGCTACGCCCCGGTGCGGACAATTCATCTGCCCGGGTTCCTACGGCTGTCGGTCTATGTCTTCCAGCGCCGCTAAAACCTCCGACCTGCGGCTCGGCCACTTTCGTGCACATTGAATGAGTCGCCGGCCGAGCAGATCAGGATCGGCTCGGACCTCGCACCGGAACCGTGGCATCTCGAAATCGCAACGACGAAGCGGATTCTCGCCTGTGTACTGTGATCTCGTCTACAGCGGCGAGGGGCTGTTGGCCGCGGCGTTACCATCGGGGCCGCGTTGAGGCTTCGATCTGGGGAAAGCGACAGGGTGCGCCTCGGCGCGGCACGAGGGAGAGGCGAACGGCGCCCGGACGTCCGCGCGCGAGCCCGAATCGACGCCTTGCCGCCCTGGTGGTCTACGGTCGTGCTAGGTCTCGTTCTCGCCGTTGGCGCCGCCGTGGTCATCTACGAGACGCGCGGAACGATCTTCTGGGCTGACGAGTGGGAATGGATCCTGGGCCGCCGCGGCGACGGTCTGGACTCGCTCCTGCAGCCCCACAACCAGCACTTCTCGCTGATCCCGGTCCTGATCTACAAGCTCCTGTTTGCGACCGCCGGCCTGCGCAACTATTGGCCCTACCGTGGCGTTCTGGTCGCGGGGGAGGTGATCTGCGTCTCGCTGATCTTCGTCTATGCCCGCCGTCGGGTCGGCGCCTTCTACGCCCTGCTCGCCGCGACGGTCATCCTGCTCTTCGGCCCCGCTTGGCAGGACATCCTTTGGCCGTTTCAGAGTGCGTGGATCCTGGCTGTGCTGGCCGGAGTCGGAGCCCTCCTGGCCCTCGACCGCCGCGACAGGGCCGGGGAGGTCACGGCCTGCGTGCTGCTTGGCGTCTCGTTGGCGAGCTCGAGCCCGGGCCTGGCCATCGCGGTCGGGTTGGCCGTCGAGGTGCTCCAGCGACGCCGCTGGCGCGACCTGTGGATCGTGGCCGTCCCGCTCGTCATCTACGCGTTGTGGTGGGTGACCTACCAGCACACGATCTTGAACCGCCACGCCCTTGTCCTGGTCCCGCACTTCGTATTCAACTCGGCGGCCAGCACCTTAAGCGCCTTGACCGGTCTGGCTCAGGTCAATCCGAGTAATGAAGCGAGCGGGGACTATCTCTCCTGGGGCGCTCCGCTGCTGGTGCTGGGTCTGGTGGCGATGGTTTGGCGTCTGCGGGTCCTGCGGAGCATCCCACCTCGCGTCGTCACACTGAGCGCGACCCTGCTGGCCTTCTGGCTTATCACGGGCCTGGGGCGCGCCTACGTGACGGCCGGCCCGCTGGTCCTAACCGCGACGGGCCACGAGAGCCGCTACCTGTACATCGGCGCCGTGTTCCTGGTGCTCCTTGTGGTCGAGCTCGCTCCCGGCCGGGCCTCGGGTGCCCCCGCCGTGGCTGCGATCGTAGGGATCCTGGCCGCAGCAGCGATCCTCTCGAACCTTGGGCCGCTCCAAGACGGCGCTGCGCTGCTGCGCAACACCGCCCAGATCACCGAAGAGGGACTCGCAACGATGAACATCAGTCGCAACATCGTCGCACCGGGGTACGCCTCCAGCAGCTTCATATTCGGAATCGTCACCGCCGGGCCATGGTTTGCCGCCGAACGAGCGCTCGGGGCGCCGGTGCTGTCTGCGGCGCAGCTCGCCCGGCAGCCTGACTTCGCTCGCCAGAGCGCCGACTCACAATTGCTGCAGATCCAGGGCCCGGTGCTCCACGACGGGGGGACTTCGACCCCGACCGGCCCTACTCCCCCAAGCGTCGATGCCGTGGCCTCTGGTTCCGCGGAGAGGACCGGCAGGTGCGTGCGATACCGCCCGGCTCCGGTCACTCCGGCGGGCGCCACCGGCTTCCTTGACGTGACGATTCCACCCCATGGACTCCTGGTGCGAGCCGGCCCCGGCGACACGACCGTCAGCCTCCGGCGCTTCGCCGCCCAGTTCGATGCGATCGGGACGATCGCCGCCGGCGCGTCGGCCAAGGTGACGATCAAGCCGGATCTGGCACCGCAGCCCTGGCACGCTCAGATCGCCGGTGCTGAGTCATTCACCGTTTGCGGTCTCGGCTGAAGTCTCCGCGCGGCCGGCGACTCGGTGGCTTGCGGGCCGACTATTAGACTCGCCCGCATGTGCGACCCCCGGACTCCGATCCACCGCCCGACCCGCAGCCGGCCGGGGCGATGATCGGCTTCGGCTCGGCGGTCACCGATCCCGCTGTCTACCGCGACTGTGCCGAGAAGGGCATCGAGCTGGCCTCCGAGCCGGACACGCTCGTGCTGCGGCGCCCCGCCCAGGGGTCGATCTTCAGCAATTACAACGCCATCATGGACGAAGCGGCCGTGATCGACGGCCTCGAGTCGCTCGTCCTCCTGCACCAGGATTCCGAGATCGCCGACCGCGGATTCTGCGCCAAGCTGAGAACGGCGCTAGCCGACCCGACGGTGGGCGTGGTCGGCTGCGTTGGTTTGGTGGGCGTCCCCACGATCGCCTGGTGGGAAGGCCCGGTCACCTGGGCCTCGTTCGTGCACCGCTACACGGAGCTCGGGTGCGTCGACGTCCCTTCGCTGACCTGGAACGAAGCCCAGCGGCCACCCTATGCGCGGCTGGGCGAGGTCGACACCG
>JBPCMW010000009.1:0-23738 GCA_051001875.1 Solirubrobacteraceae bacterium
GTGTAGTTCCACTCGCCGTGGAACTACACCATCTCACCACAACTAAATTCCTGACGCCTCCTAAGGACATATTCGGCAGGGCGACCCCTCCCCCACTCCCAAACACGCCGATCCAGCGCTTCTCCAATGCCGCCGGTGGGGATCGAACCCACGACCTTCGGATTAAAAGTCCGCTGCTCTGCCAGCTGAGCTACGGCGGCGTGTCGTCATGATCGCGCACGCTTGCGTAAAAGCGCAGACCGGGGGTCAGCGCAGGACCGCGACTGCCTCCATCTCGACCAGCATCCGCGGATCGATCAGGCCGCTGACCTCGACCATGGTCATCAGCGGCCTCACCTCGGCGAACGCTGCGCCGTGGGCGCGGCCGACGTCCTCGGAGCGGGAGATGTCGGTCACGTAGGCTCGGATCTGGGCGACGTCCGAGAGGCCCGCCCCCACCCGGCCGAGCTCATGCTCGATCTTGCGCAGGATCTCCACCGTCTGCTCGTACGGGGTCTCGCCGATCACCGCGCCGGACGGATCGACCGCCGTGGTGCCGCCCACCAGGATGAAGTCACCGACGCGCAGGATCCGGCTGAAGGCGAAGGGACCTTCCCACGGGGACGGCGGGTCTCCGCCCAGCCGCTGAACGTCGGGCGCCATCAGTGGCGGAAGTGCCGTCGTCCCGCAAAGACCAGTGCAGCGCCCGCCGCGTCAGCCGCCGCGACGATGTCCGGGTCTCGGATCGATCCGCCCGGCTCGATGATCGCGGTAACCCCGGCTTCGATCGCCAGCTCAAGCCCGTCAGCGAATGGGAAGTAGGCATCGGAGGCCATCGCAGCTCCAGTCAGATCCGATCGGGCCTTCTCCAGGGCCAGCCGCACGGAATCGACGCGGCTCATCTGCCCTGCGCCGATGCCCACGGTGGCCAGCTCACGTGAGAGCACGATCGCGTTCGAGCGCACGTGCTTGCACACCTTCCAGGCGAACAGCATCTCGTTCCACTCCGCCTCGGTCGGGCGACGCTCGGACACGACCTGCATCTCCGCCCGATCCTCGAGGTCAGCATCGCGGTCCTGCACCAGCATGCCGCCGATCACCTGCCGCAGCTGCGGCTCGATCATGTTCGGGGTCCGCCGCTCACGGTCGTCGAGGACCCGCAGGTTCGGCTTGGCGGACAGCACCTCAAGCGCGTCCTCGTCATAGCCCCGGGCGAACAGCACCTCGACGAACTGGGCGGTCACCGCCTCCGCCAGCTCGCGATCAACTGGGCGGTTGAGGCAGATCACCCCACCGTAGGCGGACATCGGATCGCCGGCGAACGCACGCTGGTAGGCCTCGAGTGGCGTCGCGCCGATGGCCACCCCACAGGGATTGTTGTGCTTGACGATCACGCACGCGGGGATCTGGAACTCGGCTACCAGCAGCCGCGCCGAATCGAGATCGAGCAGGTTGTTGAACGACAGCTGCTTGCCCCCGAGGTGGGACACCATCGAGAGGACGTGCACCCTCGCCCCCACCTGGGTGTAGTAGGCAGCGCGCTGGTGCGGGTTCTCACCGTAGGGCAGCTCGAGTGTCTTCTCGAACGCGCGGACCATCAGCGGTGGGAAGTCCTCACCCGTCTCCTGAAACCACCGTGCGATTGCCGTGTCGTAACGGGCGGTATAGGAGAAGGCCTCCGCGGCCAGGCTCTCTCGCGTGGAGGGCGAGAGTCGACCCTCGGAACTGCGCAGCTCGTGGAGCACCGCGTCGTAGCTCTCCGGGCTGACCAGCGCCGCCGCGTAGGCGTGATTCTTGGCCGCGGCCCGGATCATCGTTGGGCCGCCGATGTCGATGTTCTCGAGCACCTCGGCATCGTCCACGCCGCGTGCTCCCGCGGCTCGTTCGAACGGATACAGGTTCACGCACACGAGATCGACGATCTCGACGTCGTGCTCCCGGGCGGCCTGCATGTGCTCCGGGTTGTCCCGGACCGCCAGCAGACCGGCGTACAGCTTCGGATGGAGCGTCTTGACGCGCCCGTCCATGATCTCCGGAAAGCCCGTGAGGTCGGTGATCGAGCGGACGGTGATTCCCGCCTGTGTCAGCTCGCGAGCCGTGCCGCCGGTGGAGACGATCTCGATGCCGAGATCCGCGAGCCCCCGGGCGAAGTCGACGATCCCCGTCTTGTCGGAAACCGACAGCAACGCACGCGCCACCCGGACATCGCTCCCCTGGTTCATGCCACCTCGACTTTACCGCTCGACAAGCACACGACGCGGGTTGACCGGATCGATCACCACGGCTCCGAGCCCGATCAAGCGCACCGCCTCGGGAAGCAAATCGTGCTCGATCGGGCGTAGCCCCGCCAGCACCTGCTCCGGCTCCGTGGCGCCGGGCAGCTCGATCGCCCGCTGAAGGATGACGGGACCGGTATCGACTCCCTCATCTACGAAGTGGACCGTGACGCCGAACACCTTCACCCCATAGGCCAGCGCCTGGGCCACCGCATCCAGACCGGGGAAGGCCGGGAGCAGCGCCGGGTGCACGTTGATCACGCGGCCCGGAAACCGGGCCAGAAAGTCGGAGCTCAGCAGCTGCATGTAACCCGCCAGCACGACGAGCTCCACCCCTTGCTGCACCAGCCAGTCGCCGATCGCGAGGTCCCGCGCGTCTCGGTCGGGGTAATCCTCGTGGGCGAACACTTCACGCGGGACCCCCGAGCGCTCGGCCCGCCCCAGCGCGCCGGCCTCGCGCTTGTCCGAGGCCACGGCGACGATCTCGACACCGTCCCGGCCGTCCGCTCGGTCGAGGAGCGCCTGCAGGTTCGTGCCGGCGCCAGAGGCGAGCACGCCGACCTTCATGCCGCCCGAGGCGTTTCCCGCGGCGAGGCGCGCAGCTTCGGGAACCGTCCCCCGGTGGAGGAGAGCGTGCCGGCGGCCACTAGCTCGTCGACCCGCCCCAGCACGTCTGTGGAGCGAAGATGGCCGAACGCGCCGTACCCGTCCAGAACGTCGTAGGAGTACTCGGCGATCACCTTGGAGCGGCCACCGCGCAGGATCTCGACGGCCCGAGTGCGGCCGACGGGCGGCTGAGCGCTCAGCACGATCTCGACGATCGCCTCGTCGAGATCGCCGTCGTCGAGCGGCTGGGGTGGGCGGGCGGCAGTTCGGGTGCCGGAGGCTCGCTTGCGAGCCCCGAAAGTCCGCGCCTCCCACTCATGGCTGGGGCCGTCGCACACATCGCAACAGGCGGGGCCCGGGGCGGGGTCGCTGTGGTCGCCGAGGTGCGAGAGCAGCGACCGCCGCCGGCATCGTCCGCGTTCTACGTACTCCCACATCGCGCGGTATTGCGTCCACCGCGCGCGCTCGGCATCCCGTGCGGACGCCCGGCAGGCAGCGAGCGCTCGACCGTCCCACTCATGCGCGATCTGACCGGCGATCCGGTCAGGGGTCGACGGCTCAGGCCGCAGCATCCCGGCCCGCGCCAGGTGCCCGATGATCGCCCGGACGCTCTCGTCCTCGTGACGCGCGCCGATCAGGCCGGCGAGCTCGGACAGGGGCAGGTTGTAGCGCCCGTCCAGTCCAGCCCAGCGCAGACGCTCGGCCACCCGTTCAAACGCGGCGTCGTCGACGCGCGCGCGCTCGATGAAGAAGACGTGCAGGCCCTTGTCCTTCTGTTCGGCGAACAGCAGGCACTGAGCGCGCTCGCCGTCCCGCCCGGCGCGGCCCGCCTCCTGGTAGTAGGCCTCGAGCGAGCCGGGCACGGTGGCGTGGCACACCGTGCGCACGTTCGCCTTGTCGATCCCCATGCCGAACGCATTGGTCGCGACGATCACCCGCGCGCGGCCGGTCATGAACTGCTCCTGCGCCTGGGTCCTGACGTCGCGGGCCAGACCCGCGTGGTAGGCGATTACCTCCTCGCCCAGTGTCGCCTGCAGCTCTGCCGCCAGTTCGTCGGTCGCCCGGCGGGTCCCCGCATACACGATCGCCGGCAGGGCGTCCGGTTCAGACAGGGCGGCAGCAATTCGCTGGTGCTTGTCGACGGCCGTCGCACAGGGGATGACTGAGAAGGTCAGGTTCGGTCGATCGAAGCCGGTGGTGATCTGCACGGGGTTCCGCAGCTCGAGCCGCCGGACGATGTCCACGGCGACCTGGGGCGTCGCCGTGGCGGTCAGGGCGATCATCGTGCGCGCCCCCACGCTGCGGGCGGCATCGGCGAGGGCAAAGTAGTCAGGCCGGAAGTCGTGGCCCCACTGGGACACGCAATGCGCCTCGTCGACGACGAACAACCCGACCCGCGCACGACGGATCGCCTCGACGAAGCGGGGGGCCGCGAACCGCTCTGGGGCGACGTAGAGAAGCTTAATCTCGCCGCGTGTCGCCGCTGCCACAGTCTCGACGTTCTGCGCTCCCGCCCGCTGGGCGTTGACCAGCCCAACCGCCCCCGGCGCGATCTGCGAGAGCGCCTGGGCCTGATCGTGCATCAGCGACACGAGCGGTGAGACGACGAGCGTGAGGTCATCACGCATCAGTGCGGGCAACTGGTAGCAGAGTGACTTGCCGGATCCGGTCGGCATCACGACGAGCGCGTCGCGATCACTCAATGCCGCGCTGACGGCGGCCTCCTGGCCGGGACGGAACTGCTCGAACGCAAAGATCTCCTGCAGTGCCGCGCGAGCGTCCATTCAACCGACGATACCTGCGTGATCGGCGGTTGCCCGACCCCCTGGCCGATCCCTCCCGGCGAGAACTGCAGACAAGATGCGCCGACGTGTGTCAAACGTCACAACGTTCGACGAACCACGGTTCGATAGTTGTCGGTGGGCATGGTGCCCCACCGGGGGGCACCAGCAGGATCAAGATCGGGAGACGCAATGAATCTCGCCGGCGGGGCAATTGTTTTTGGAGCATTTCTACTGCTGTACTTCATCGTCACGGCGTACTCGACCTATACGCTCAGGGGCAGCGCGATCAACCAGCGTCCGTACCGCGATCCGCACGGGGACGCGCCGGGGGCAGCGCGCAAGGGCTCGTTGTCCCACGACGAGCGCTCGTCGATCCACTTCGCCCGCGGTACGCGGTGCGCGGTAGCGGCGCGAGCCGCCCCGCCGCGCCCTAGGCCCGGACCAGCGGCAGCGAGGACTCGAGGGCGAACTTCCCGTTCGCCTCTTCGGTCCCCGCCAGCGGGTACTCCCCGCTGAAGCAGGCGTCGCAATGCTCGGCGCGGGAGCCGCCGACTGCCTCGTAGACGCCGGCCAGGGACAGGTAGTGCAACGAGTCGGCGCCGAGCTCGGCGGCGATCTCAGGCACCGTCCGGCCGTGAGCGATCATCTCCTCCCGGGTGGACATGTCGATGCCGTAGTGGCAGGGGTGCTTGATCGGGGGAGCGGAGATCCGCAGGTGGACCTCGGCGGCGCCGGCGTCACGGAGCATGTGGACGATCTGGCGAGTGGTGTTGCCGCGGACAATCGAGTCATCCACCACGACCAGCCGTTTGCCGGCCACGACTTCGGGCAGGGGGTTGAACTTCAGCCGCAAGCCGTGCCGGCGGAGCTCCTGGCCGGGCTGGATGAACGTCCGGGCGACGTAGCGGTTCTTGATGAAGCCGTCGTCCTGGGGTAGGCCGGCCGCCCGAGCGAGGCCACGGGCGGCAGGATTGCCGGAGTCCGGAACCGGAATCACCACGTCGGCGTCGACTGGCGCCTCCCGCCACAAGATCTCGCCCATCCGCGAGCGAGCGACCTGCAGCACCGTCCCGGCCATCCGCGAGTCAGGCCGGGCGAAGTAGATGTACTCGAATATGCAGAACGCCTTGCGCTCGCCCTCGACGGCCATCTTCGTCTTGATCCCGCGCTCGGTCAGCGTCACGACCTTGCCGGGTTCAACGTCCCGCAGGTAGCGCGCGCCGATCAGATCCAGGGCGCACGATTCCGAGGCCACGCAGTACATGGGCATGCCCCCGTTCTCGTCCTCGATCATCCCCAGACACAGTGGCCGCAGCCCGTGCGGATCCCGGAACGCGACGACCGCCTCCTCGGTCATGACCACGGTCGAGAACGCGCCCCGCAGGCGGGGGAGCACGTCGATCACCGCGTCCTCGATTCGCTCGGCCGGATGGGTGGCCAGCAGCGCCGCGATGATCTCCGAATCCGAGGTCGAGCGGAAGGGCACGTCGCGCCCGCGCAGCTCAGCGTGCAGCTCGACCGCGTTGATCAGGTTGCCGTTGTGGGCCAGCGCCAGCGCGCGGCGGTCGTCGCGCACGATCGGCTGCGCGTTCTCCCACTCCGACGAGCCGGTGGTCGAGTAGCGGACGTGACCGATCGCCATGTCGCCGACCAGCGAGCGCAGCGTGTGCTCATCGAACACCTGGGCGACCAGACCCTGATCGCGGATGGCCATGATGCTGCCACCGCGGGGGGCGGTGGCGATCCCGGCCGACTCCTGCCCGCGGTGCTGGAGCGCGAACAGCGCGAAGTAGGCTAGGCGTGCGACATCATGCTCGGGCGCATAGATCCCGAAGACGCCGCATTCGTCGCGTGGCCCATCGCGGTGATCGTTTACAAGAGGCATGGCATCTGCCAAGCATGGCTCAGCCCTCGGCCGGACTCCTGCATGCAGCGTAGCAACGGCCCTCCCGGGGCCAACCGGGCCACCCCGCGACCCCCGCAAATTGGTCAGAGAAACGGCTTCAGGCCGTCATCCCGAGTCTGAGCGAGCTCGGACACGGGAACCTCCAGCACACCGTCGATCTGCAAACTCGCGCCCCCGACGCGTCCGATGATCTGAAAGGCCGCCAGATCGGCCTCGGCGCCCGAGACGATGAACCCCCGCCCCGGGGCCTCCCCGAACAGATCGAGGCCGTCCGGAGGCTCGACGCGTGCGCCGATCCCGCCGGCGATGCAGCACTCGGCGAGCGCCACCCCGAATCCGCCCTCGGCGATGTCATGGGCATTGTGGAGCGCCCCGGAGCGCACCCCATCCCGAACCGCCTCATGCGCATCACGGACAGCTTGCTTATCCATCAACGGGAGCGGACCGGCGAGGGCCTGACCCCGGAGCTTGGCCAGCTCAGAGCCGTTCAGCGACGGCGTAAACGGACCGACCAGGGCAATCGCGTCGCCCTCCGCCGCGAAGCCGAGCCGCCCGGCACGAGCGGCGTCGGGAAGCTGCCCGACCACCCCCACCACGGGCGTGGGCAGGATCGGTCCACTCGGGGCCTCGTTGTACAGCGAGACGTTGCCGCCGACCACCGGCAGACCGAGCGCCTCGCAGGCCAGCGCGATCCCCTCGACCGACTCGGAGAGCTGCCAGGCGACGTGCGGTTTCTCGGGGTTGCCAAAGTTCAGACAGTTGGTCAGCCCGAGCGGGGCCGCCCCGACGCAGGCAAGGTTCGCCACGCACTCATAAACCGCTTCGACCGCGCCCGCGCGGGGGTCGCAGGCGACCCGCCGGCCGTTGCCGTCGATCGAGACAGCGATCGCCGAGCCGTCCGGAAGCGCGAGCACGGCGGCGTCCGCCTCCTCGGGGCGGCGAACGGTACGGGACTGGACGACGGGGTCGTACTGCTCGAACACCGGCTGACGCGAGGCGATGTTCGGCGAGCCCAGCAGCGCCAGCAGGGTCTGCGCCGGCAACTCCTGGCCGGACAGGACCGGGGGCGGTGCGGGATACAGGTCGCCGTCGGGGGGAGCCGGAGCGAGGTCGTAGAGCGGACAGTCGTCGACCAGAACATCCACGGGGAGCTCACCGACCACGTTGCCGCGATGGAGGATCCGCATCGTGTCGCCGGCGGTCACGCACCCGATCGGCGTGGCCAGCACCTCCCAGCGCTCGCAGACGTCGAGCACCCGACCCACCCGCTCGGGCTCGACCACGCACAGCATCCGCTCCTGGGACTCCGAGACCATGATCTCGAACGGCTCCATCTCCGCCTCGCGCAGCGGCACCTGGGAGAGATTGATGTCGAGGCCGACGCCGCCCTTGCTGGCCATCTCCGACGCTGAGGAGGTGAGTCCGGCGGCGCCGAGGTCCTGAAGCGAGGCCAGCAGGTCCTGGTCGAGCAGCTCGAGACAGCACTCGAACAGTTTCTTCTCCGTGAACGGGTCGCCGATCTGCACCGACGGTCGCTTGGCCTCGTCGCCCTCGCCGGGCTCGGCGCTGGCCAGCACCGAAGCGCCGCCGATCCCGTCGCGGCCGGTCAGCGCCCCGAGCAGGATCACCACGTTGCCGGGACCAGCGGCCGCGCTGCGAATCAGCCGCTCATGGGGCAGCAGCCCCAGGCACATTGCATTGACCAGGCAGTTCTGCTCGTAGCTCTGCTCAAAGTAGATCTCGCCGCCGACCGTCGGCACGCCGACCGAGTTGCCGTAGTGACCGATCCCGGCCACGGCGTGCTCGAGCAGGTAGCGCGAGCGCTCGGAGTCGGCCGGCTCGCCGAAGCGCAATGAGTCGAGCACGGCGATCGGCCGCGCGCCCACCGCGAACACGTCCCGGAGGATGCCCCCGACCCCGGTCGCGGCGCCCTGGAAAGGCTCGACCGCGCTCGGATGGTTGTGCGACTCGACCTTGAACGCGACCGCCATGCCGTTGCCGACGTCGACCACGCCGGCGTTCTCACCCGGCCCGAGCAGAACGTTCGGGCCATCCTTGGGCAACCGGCGCAGGAGCTTCCTCGAATGCTTGTAGCCGCAATGCTCTGACCACATCAGCGAGAGCATCGCCAGCTCGACCTCGTTGGGCTCGCGACCGAGCTTCTGAAGGATCAGCTCGTACTCCTGGTCGGTCAGACCAAGGGCACGATGGCGCTCAGGCGAGGACGCGGTCGGCAACCTGCGCTCGCATCGACTCGAAGATCTTGGCCCCGTCGGTAGATCCGGTCAGGGCGTCGACCGCGTGCTCGGGGTGGGGCATCAGGCCGAATACGTTGCCGGCCTCGTTGCAGACCCCCGCGATGTCCCGCAGCGAGCCGTTGGGATTGTGGCCCGGCGCGTAGCGCAGCAGCACCTGGCCCGCGTCCTGCAGCCGGTCAAGGTCGGCGTCGGGGGCATAGAAGCGCCCCGTCGTGTGCTTGACCGGGATCGAAAGCCGCGGGGCGGGCGGGCCGGCATCACACTCCCGGGTGAAGGCGCTGTCGGTGCGCACCACCTCGAGCTCCACCTGGCGAAACACGAACCGCAGCGAGCTGTTGCGCAGCAGCGCTCCCGGCAGCAGGCCGGCCTCGCACAACACCTGGAAGCCGTTGCAGATGCCGAGCACGAGCCCGCCCTCACGCGCGAACTCCGTGACCTCGGTCATCACCGGGGCAAACCGCGCGATCGCGCCCGCCCGCAGATAGTCCCCGTAGGAGAAGCCGCCGGGCACGATCACCGCGTCGACCGCCTGAAGATCGCGATCGGCGTGCCACAGCATCACCGCCTCGCCAATCCGCTCGGCCGCCAGCTGAGCGTCGACGTCGTCGCAGGAGCCCGGAAAGCGGACGACCCCGACCTTCACCGTCCCGCCTCGACGATCTCGTAATCCTCGACCAGCGGATTCGACAGCAGCTGCTCGCACATCTCCGGCAGCCGCGCCGGGTCCTCGACGTCGAGCTCGATCAGCCGGCCGATGTGGACGTTGCTGACCCCGGTGAAGCCCAGCGCGGGGAGCGCCCGCTCGACGGCCTGGCCCTGGGGGTCGAGGATTCCCTGCTTGGGCTTGACCAGCACCCGGGCGCGCACCGCTTACGCGGCTCCGGTGCGGCGGCGCCACTCGTCGAACGACTCACCGGTGATCAGCTCGTAGGCCTCGATGTACTTCTCGCGCGTGCGCGCGACCACCTCGTCGGGAATCGGCGGCGCGGGTGGATTGCGCTCCCACCCGGTGGAGGACGCCCAGTCGCGGACGAACTGCTTGTCGAAGCTGGGCTGGCCGCGGCCGGGTTCAAACTGGTCGACCGGCCAGAAGCGGGAGGAGTCCGGCGTACACACCTCGTCGCCCAGCGTCAGCTCACCGTCGGCGCCGAGGCCGAACTCGAACTTCGTGTCGGCGAGGATGATCCCTCGCTCGCGCGCGTGCTCGGCCGCGTGCTCGTAGACGGCGATCGAGGTGTCCCGCAGACGCTTGGCCAGTTCCCGATCCCCGATCAGCGTGACCGCGCCCTCGAAGTCGATCGCCTCGTCGTGTCCCACCTCGGCCTTGGTGCTGGGGGTGAAGATCGGCTCCGGCAGCTGGTCGGACTCGCGCAGACCCGGCGGCAGTTCGATGCCGGACACGGCGCCGGTGGCCTGATAGTCCTTCCAGCCCGAGCCGGTGATGTACCCGCGGACCACGCACTCGACCGGCAGCATGTTCAGCCGCTTGACGACCATGCCGCGCCCGCGGGCCTCCTCGGGAACGCCGTCGGCGACCGAGATCAGATGGTTGGGGATGATCTCCGAGGTGCGTTCGAACCAGAAGGTCGAGAGGCCGGTGAGGACGCTGCCCTTGTCGCGAATCGGCGTCGGATGGACGACGTCGTAGGTCGAGATCCGATCGGAGGCGACGAGCAGCAGCTCAGTCCCGAGGTCATAGATCTCACGGACCTTCCCCGAGGCGATCAGGGGCAGGTCCGCGAGGGCGCTCACGCACTCGACTCTAGCAACGGGAACGGCGGTTGACGGTTACCCGAGCGCGTCCAAACGGGCCACGATCTCCTCGGCGTGGCCGACAAATGACGCGTAGTCGAAGATCTCCTTCAGGTCCAGCCCCCCGCCTGCTGGATCTGCGGCCAGTAGCTCCTGAAGCGGGGTCCGCTCATCCAGCGCCTGTTGCGCCAGACGCTGGACTATCCGGTAGGCCTCGTCACGGGTCATGCCGCGTCCCACCAAAGCGAGCAGGACCCGCTGGGAGAACAGCGCGCCGTGGGTCAGCTCGAGGTTCTCACGCATGCGCTGGGCGTCGACCACCATCCCGTGTACCAGGTTCAGAACCCGGCGCTGCATGTGATCGAGAAGGATCGTCGAGTCGGGCAGGATCACCCGCTCGACGGACGAGTGCGAGATGTCGCGCTCGTGCCACAGCGCCACGTTCTCGAGTGCTGCCTGAGCGTTACCACGGAGGATCCTGGCCAGCCCGGTGACCTGCTCGGACTTGATCGGGTTGCGCTTGTGCGGCATTGCGCTTGAGCCCTTCTGACCCGCACCGAACGGCTCGCGTGCCTCTGAGACCTCGGTGCGCGCCAGATGGCGCAGCTCGGTGGCGAACCGTTCGAGCCCCGCTCCGGCCAGGGCGATGGCCTGCAGCAGCTCGGCGTGGCGATCACGCGGCACGATCTGGGTGGAGACCGGTTCCGGCTCCAATCCGAGCCGCGCCAGTACCCGCTGCTCGAACTGCGGGGACGTCGCCGAGTAGGTGCCGACGGCCCCCGAGAGCGCGCCGGTCGCCGCCTGGGCGAACGCCCGCTCGAGCCGCCGCGCATTGCGGTCGGCCTCGAACGCGTACCCCGCGAGCTTGATTCCGAACGTGGTCGGCTCGGCATGGATGCCATGTGTGCGCCCGGCGCACAGCGTGTGCCGGTGCTCCCGGGCCTTGGCCGCGAAAGCCTGAACGAGCCGGCGCGAATCGGGCAGCACGACCGCCGCCACGCGCCTCAGCTGGAGGGCGAGACCGGTGTCGAGCACGTCGCTCGAGGTCAGGCCATGGTGGATCCAGCGCCCCGCCGGGCCGGCCGAGGCGGCGAGCACGTCCACGAACGCCGCGGTGTCGTGATCGGTGACCCGCTCGCGCTCATCGATCTCCGCCACGGTGAAGGTGGCGGCACGGATCGCCTCGACCTCATCAGGCGAAGGCCCGTCCATTTCCTCGCAGGCCGCGACCTCGACCTGGCGCATGGCCTCGAAGCGCGCATGGTCGGACCAGATCTCGGCCAGCTCGGCTCGCGTGTAGCGTGCGATCACACCGCGATTATGGGGGAGCGCTCAGCCGTGCGCTGCCATCAGCGCGGTGCCGAAGCGCAGGCCCACGAATTTCCGTCTGCGCAGGAATGCCGCGATGTCCCTGGCCATTGGTCGCTTGACCAGTTCGCTGTGCCCGCCGGGGATGGTGACGTAGGCGAACATGATCCGGAGATGGCCGGCCGGGCCGCCGGGCCGTGGGCGGAAGCTCCGCTGCGTGAGGATGAGGAGATCCCCAGCGCACACCTCCGACGCGTTGGCCAGGCACGTGACCGGAACCGAGACAATTCCTGATTTGGAGATGTTCACCCTCGGACCGATCTTGACCGGACCGTTGACTTGCGCGGGTGCGTTGTGGACGACGAAGGTGGTCGGGTTGCTGAGGCCCACATTGGCGGGAGCCGAGAGGTCATCCTGCTCAGCCCGCGCGGTATATTGGCCGTCAGCCAGCGCGGAACGGAGACCGAGGCTGAACGCGCCCGTGCTCGAGCTGGAAGTCTGCAGCGTCTGGAGCGGGTTACCAGTGGCACTGGAGCCCGGATAGACGCGAACGGTGACGGTGGGGGAGCTGCCAAACCCGGTGCTCGCCGTCCCGGCGAACGTGGGCTGGCCGCCGGTGATCTGAGCACCGTTCCCCGGGCTTGCGAGGCTGACAGCCGGCGCCGCGCTCGCAACCGTTGCAATGTGAATCGTGACAGCGCTCGAGCAGCCAATCGGTGGCGTCGCCGGGCGGGATACGAAATAGATCGTGCCGCCGGCAGGCACCGGCACGGTTCCAGACAAGCTGTTGCCGCTCGCGTCTTCGAATTCTGTCGTGGAGCAGGGGCTGGTACCGACTGTGTCGGACAACGACATCGCGCGGGTCGATGTGAACGGTGAGGTCCAACCGACCGCCACGGGTTGAGTCGGCGTGGCAGTCATCAACAGACCTGTCCCCGACACCCCGACCTGCGGCGGCGTGGTCAGCGTGCCCAAGGGAGGAGGATCGCACCAGCTCGGGTTCATGCAGGCGGTACCGTCGAAGGCGGGAAGCCGCGTGAACACGCCGGGGTTCGACGTCCCAGATGGGCCCTCGAGGTACTGCCACGGGGTGGCGCCATAGCTGTCGTGATCGGGATTTGACCCCGGCGGCGTGGTGGTGAAGTTCGCCGGAAGATCCCAGCTAAAGGTGCCCGCGATCGCGGCCGCAGGCAGGCACAGCCCAGCGAACAACAGCCCCGCGAGGATTACCAGGGAACGGCTACGTCTCACCGCCGCACAGAGTAACGCCGGTGGGGCCGCCGAGCGCCATGACAGCGGAAAACGGTGCTACGCCGAGAGGATCCGCGCCGCCAGCACGGCGGCGTTGCGTGCGTTGTCGACGCCGACGCACGCCACCGGGACTCCAGGCGGCATCTGAGCAATCGACAGGAGCGCATCCAGTCCACCGGCCACCGATGGCCGGCTGGTCAGCGGCACGCCGATCACCGGCAGCTCGCTGTGGGCGGCCACCACGCCGGGCAGCGCGGCCGACAGGCCGGCTCCCGCGATGATCACGCGCAGCCCTCGCAGCTTCGCGTTGCGCGCGTAGTCCGCCACCACGTCAGGCTCGCGGTGCGCGGACATGACCCGCGTCTCGGAGCGGATACCACGGTCGTTCAGCTCCTTTTCCGCTGCCTCCATCGCCGCCATGTCGCTCTTTGAGCCCATCACGATGCCGACCACAGGCGAGTCCACGTCGAGCTCGGCGAACTCGGCTACCGCCTCGGTCACGGTCTCCGGGGTCTCGCCCGGGCCCACGCTCGCCTGAATCTCCTCGGTCATCGCCCGACCGCCCGCAAGGCGATGTCCCGGCGCAGTTGCTTGCCACTGAAATCGATCATGTCCGCGGCAGCATATGCGTCCGCGCGGGCGGCGGCAGCGTTTTCCCCCAGGGCGGTCACGCTCAGCACCCGTCCACCGGCGGTCACCAGCTCACCATTCGGCGTGCGAGCCGTGCCGGCATGGGTGACGTGAACCTCCGGGGGCATGCGCTCGAGACCGGTGATCACGTCGCCGCTGGAAGCGCTCTCCGGATAGCCGCGGCTGGCCAGCACGACCGTCACCGCGGTGGCCGGGTCCCAGCTGAGCTCGATCTGCTCGAGGCCGCCTGAAACGGTCGCGCACATGAACAGCTCAAGGAGATCGCTACGCAAACGGGGCAGGATCGCCTGGGTCTCCGGGTCGCCAAAGCGCACGTTGAACTCCAGCACCTTCGGCCCGGCAGCGGTCATCATCAGCCCGGCGTAGAGAACTCCCTGAAAGGTGATCCCGCGGCTCGCCAGCTCCCCGAGGACCGGCTGGTGGACGCTCCGGCAGATCTCCTCCGCCCGCGCCTGGTCGATCGCCGGCACCGGCGAGTACGAGCCCATCCCGCCGGTGTTTGGCCCCTGGTCGCCGTCGA
The DNA here is from genome assembly GCA_051001875.1 of Solirubrobacteraceae bacterium. Lineage (GTDB taxonomy): Bacteria > Actinomycetota > Thermoleophilia > Solirubrobacterales > Solirubrobacteraceae > Palsa-465. The sequence continues at coordinate 14,292 of JBPCMW010000009.1, forward strand.
AGATCCGCTTGTAGTCCTGAGCGGAAGCCAGCGGCACGGCACTGCGTCCGTCGCATACGGCGAGCAGCGAGACCTCGTCGCCCTGCAGGTGCTCCTCGACCACCACTCGCTCGGTACCGAACCGGCGCTCCACCAGCAGCCGTTCGAGCGCCTGGCGGGCCGCGTCGGGGTCCTCGGCGATGATCACGCCCTTGCCTGCCGCCAGGCCGTCGGCCTTGATCACGGTCGGATAACCGGTGATCGCGGCGAGACCGTCATCGACGCTGGTGACCACCTCGTAGCCCGCCGTCGGAACCCCGGCGGCGACCATCACCTCCTTGCAGAACGCCTTCGAACCCTCGAGTGCGGCCGCCGCCGCTCCCGGTCCGAAACAGCGGATGCCGGCCTGGGCCAGAGCATCCGCGACGCCCGCCACCAGGGGCGCCTCCGGCCCCACGACGACCAGGTCGACCTCCTGCTCGCGCGCCGCGGCGACGACGCCGTCGACATCCTCGAGGCCGAGCGTGAGCAGCCGCGCTTGCCCGGCGATGCCGGGGTTGCCGGGCGCGCACAGGATCTCCGGCGCCTGCGGTGAGCGAGCCAGGCCGTGGACGATTGCGTGCTCCCGGGCGCCGGCCCCCAGCACCAGCACCCGCACGGGCGGTTTTCTCTCGCCCTCAGATGGAACCAATGAAGTCTTCGATCGGAATCGCGCTCAGGGTCTCGTACTTGCCGGTCCCCCGTGAGCCCAGCTCCAGCGAGACGCGGGCGATCGTCTTCTCGTCTGGCGCCTCGACGACGTTGACGAAGTCGAAATGCCCGAGCGTCGCCCACTGCGCCTTGACCGTGGCACCGAGCTGCTCGATCTCGCGGTTGACCTCACGGATCCGGCCAGGATTGTTCTTGATCGTCTGCACGCCGTCCGGGGTCAGCGTGGTGAGCATGATGTACGTCGGCAAGACAGCCTCCTTCTTCCGCGTGGTGATATGCGCACTTGTACCATGGCGGACCTTGTTCGTCCGCTGCCCCTCGACCAGACAGCTCGCTCGCGCGCTAGCGCTCGGCGCCTTGGCCTACGCCGCCTGTGCCGGCCCCGTCCTCGCCGCCACCTCGGGACCGACGGTGCGGACCAACCGCGGCTGTTATCGGGTCGGGCAGCGGGTGAACGTGACCGGGAGCGGCTTCGCCACCAGCCGCCGGTACGACGTGGCGATCGACGGCGTCGACTTCGGCCAGAGCCAGACCGACACCGCGGGGTCGTTCTCGGCCAACTTGGTTCCCGGTGGGCTGCCCGCCGGACAGGCCCAGCACGTCGACCATCTCAACGTGACCGACGGAATCATCTCCGCCGACTCGCGTTTCACGCTCACGCGCTCGGCCGGGGCGCGATTTCTGGCCACCAGCGGCAACCCGCATACGCTGCGGGCCCCGTTCGAGATCTGGGGGTTCTCGCTCGACGGCACCCGCAGGAACGTGTACTTGCACTACGTCTCGCCGGCCGGCGCCGCGAGGAGAGCAATTGCCCTAGGGCAGATCACCGGTCAGTGCGGCTACCTGCGGACCGGCAAGCGGCGCTTCTTCCCCTTCTCGCCGTCGCTCGGGACCTGGACGATCCAGGTCGATACGCGCGCCGGTTATGCGAAGTCGCCCGGTGGGCCAGTGTCCCGGATTCGGGTGCAGATCCACTGAGGCCGGGAGCCGGCCGCTCGTTACTCCCGGGGGGCGCCGGGGTACCTAGAACGGGAGAGGGCAATCTTGTCTCCCAAGCCGTCCCCAGGAAGGAATCCAGATGCGTCTGGAGCATCAACTCTCGGATGACCCTGCCCTCGCCGATGAGCTGCGCCCGCGCGGCCCGGTACAGCTGACGATCACCGAGCAGCGTGAGGACGCACAGCTGCGGCTGGTCCTCGGGGGCGAGCTCGACATCCTTACCGCCGTTCAGTTCAGCGCCCACATGGACGAGATCGTCCGGCGCGGGGACGGCGACGTGGCGGTCGATCTGCGCAGCCTTCGCTTCGTCGATTCCGCGGGGCTACACATCCTGCTCAATGCGCAGCGCCGGCTGATCCGCCGCGGCCGCCGCCTCGCGGTCTGGTGCGGCCCGGGTCCAGGCGCGCGAGCGATCCAGCTCGCGCGACTATCCGAGACGCTGGGGCTCCGGGATGGCCCCTAGAGCAGCTAGACGGCCGCCGCAGCCTCAGCCCGCTCCAGCACCAGCTCGCCGTCGTTGGCATCGACGGTGATCGAATCACCGGAGACGAACCGGCCCTCCAGGATCGCCAAGGCCAGCGGATCCACCAGTCGCTTCTGGATCACCCGCTTGAGCGGGCGGGCGCCGTAGGTGGGGTCATAGCCGAGGTTCCCGAGCAACGTCCGCGCGGCATCAGTCAGCCTGATCTCGATCTCTCGCTCGCGCACCCGCTTGATCAGCCGCGCGACCTGGACATCGACGATCTCGCCCAGCTGCTCGCGCGTGAGGGCGTGGAACTCGACGATGTCATCCAGCCGGTTGATGAACTCGGGCTTGAACTGTGCCTCCACACCGGCTCGGCCCCCGGGAATGTTGGAGGTCATGATCAACACGGTGTTCTTGAACGACACGGTGCGGCCCTGACCGTCGGTCAGGCGTCCGTCGTCCATCACCTGGAGCAGCGTGTTGAACACGTCCGGATGGGCCTTCTCGATCTCGTCGAGCAGCACCACCGAGTAGGGACGGCGCCTGACCGCCTCAGTCAGCTGGCCGCCTTCGTCGTAGCCGACATAGCCGGGGGGCGCGCCCACGAGGCGTGAGACCGAGTGCTTCTCCATGTACTCGGACATGTCGATCCTGATCATTGCGTCCTGGCTGTCGAACATGAACTCGGCCAGCGCCCGTGCCAGCTCCGTCTTGCCCACCCCGGTCGGCCCGAGGAACAGGAAGGTGCCGATCGGCCGGTCGGGATCCTGCAGTCCGGCACGCGAGCGCCGGAGCGCGGCCGACACCGCTTCGACGGCCTCCTCCTGGCCGATGACCCGCTGGTGTAGGCGCTCCTCCATGTGCACGAGCTTCTCGATCTCGCCCTCGAGCAGGCGTGAGACGGGGATCCCGGTCCACTTCGCCACCACCTCGGCCACGTCCTCGGCGTCGACCCGGTCTTTCAGGAACCGTGGCTCGGTCGTACTCTCCGATGACTCTGCGGACTCCGCCGCGGCGAGCTGCTTCTCCAGCTCGGGGATCGTCCCGTACTGCAGCTCCGCGGCGCGACCGAGATCGGTCTCCCGCTGGGCGCGCTCGAGCTCGGTCCTGGCCTGGTCGAGCTTCGCCTGGAGGTCAGCCACCGCGTCGGTCGCGGCCTTCTCACGCTGCCACTCGGCGTGCATCGCGGCCGAGCGTTCGGTCTCTTCCGCCAGCGCGCGATCGAGCTGCTCACGTCGCGCTGCGGTACCCGGATCGTCGTCCTCTCCCAGCGACTGCAGCTCGATCTCCAGCTGCATGATGTGGCGATCCACCTCGTCGATCTCGGTGGGCTTGGAGTCGATCTCCATCCGGATCCGCGAGGCGGCCTCGTCGATCAGATCGATCGCCTTGTCAGGCAGGAACCGGTCGGCGATGTAGCGGTGACTGAGCGTGGCGGCGGCGACCAGCGCGGAGTCGAGGATCTGGACCCCGTGGTGAACCTGGTAGCGCTCCTTGAGACCGCGGAGGATCGCGATCGTGTCCTCGAGCGACGGCTCGCCCACGACGACGGGCTGGAAGCGGCGCTCGAGCGCCGGGTCCTTCTCGATGTGCTTGCGATATTCATCGAGCGTCGTCGCCCCGATACAGCGAAGCTCGCCGCGGGCGAGCATCGGCTTGAGCATGTTGCCGGCGTCCATCGAGCCTTCCGCCGCCCCAGCGCCGACGATCGTGTGCAGCTCGTCGATGAACACGATGACCTGCCCCTGAGCGTCGGTGATCTCCTTGAGCACCGCCTTGAGCCGGTCCTCGAACTCTCCCCGGTACTTCGACCCGGCCACCATCGCGCTGATGTCCAACGACATCAGTCGGCGCTCCCGGAGGCCATCGGGGACGTCGCCGGCGACGATCCGCTGGGCGAGACCCTCGAAGATCGCCGTCTTGCCGACCCCGGGCTCGCCGATCAGGACGGGGTTGTTCTTGGTCCGGCGGCTCAGCACCTGGATCACACGCCGGATCTCGTCATCGCGCCCGATCACCGGATCGAGCTTGCCCTGGGCCGCGGCCTCGGTGAGGTCGCGGGCGAACCGCTCGAGCGCCTGGAACTTGTCCTCCGGATTCTGGTCGGTGACGCGGTGGCTTCCGCGCACGTCCCTCAGGGCCTGTAGCAGCTGGTCGCGTGTGGCGCCGTGACTGCGCAACGCTTCGCCGGCCTGGCCGGGATGCGCGGCGATGGCCAGCATCAGGTGCTCGGTCGAGAGGTACTCATCGCCGAGCTCGCGCATCTCTTTCTCGGCCACGCGCAGGACCTGGGTGAGCTCGGTGGAGCCGCCTGCGGGTTCGGGCGTTGCGTCACCGCTCAGCGTCGGCAGCGCCTCGAGGGCGGGACCGAGGGCCTGGCGGATCGCGCCCACCTCGGCGCCCAGCTTTCGCAGGATCGGCGCCACGACACCTGCGTCCTGCTCGAGCAGCACCGCCAGCAGATGCTCTGGAGTCGTCTGAGGATTGCGGCGCTCCTCGGCCAGCCGGCCGGCAGCCTGGAGCGCCTCCTGCGATTTGATCGTAAATCTGTCTGGTTGCATCATTGCCTTAGTGTCGGAAAGCTAAATCTAAGTCTTAGTGACTAAGATTATGACACGTCGGGAGCCGGTCCACAAGGGGAATCGGCCGGTCCGACAGGGGCGAGATCCCGCGGACCAAGCTCCGCGATTGGCCGGCTCAACCCACGAGCCGAAGCCGGCGCGCGCCCGTCTGCTTCTGGATCGCGTACCCAGCTGGACGCGCCCGCACGCCGAGCACGTCAGGATCGAAGAGGACCGCGCGAACCACGGCAAGAGCTCGCCGACGGCGTGAAGCGGCGCGCAGCTGCCGCAGCTGCGCGCGCGAGAACCCCAGCGTCAGGGTCTGACCGCCCGCGGCGCCGAGCCGGATGACCCGGGAATCCACCTCCAGCGTGCGACCCGAACCGGTGCTCACCCTGACGTAGGCCCCGGTGATACACGTGCTTGTGCAGCTGACGGTGGCCTCCAGGCGCCCCGTCCGCAGCGGGTGCTGATGGGGCGGGAGCGAAAGCGCGAACCCGACCTCCGGTGGCTGGGCGCCGAGGGCGTCGGCGGTGAACGCGGCCAGGTTCAGACTGCCGAGCCCCGAAGCCTCGTCGTAGCCGGGGTGGGCGGCGCAGCAGCCGAGCTCCCTGCGGCTCGGCGGGAGCTCGGGGCCGATGTCGTTGCCAATCGCGGTGACGTCGGAAAAGATGCTTGGCGCCAGGCTCGAGCGCCCCGTTCGATAGAGCAGCGGATTGACCAGCCCGAGTGGGCGCTGGTGACGGGCGCGCAGCGCCTGGTCGATCAGGGCGAGCCCTCCGGCCAGCAGTGGCGCCGCCGCGCTGGTCCCCCCGACGGTCTGCCACGGTGTGGCGTTGGCGCGGTTGATGCAGTCGCCTCTGGCGGAGCAGTAGATCGCGTAGCCCGGGCCGATGTCCGCCAGCATCGCGACGTCAGGGACGGCCCGGCCCCGACTCCGGACAGCGCCGTTCTGGTAGCCCGGCCGGCCGAACAGCTGGCTGGCGCCCCCGCCGCCGGCTGACCCCGGCGAAAGCGCGGCGTCATTCCACACCAGCTGATCGGTGATCGCGTTGGTGGGGTCGAGCACGAGGTTGGTCCCGCCGACGCCCGTCGCCCACCATGACGAGGCGGGGTAATTGACCGCCAGGAAACGCAGTGGCGCTCCCCCGGGGCCGGTGCAATCGGCGGCGCCCTGGTCACCGCTCGCGGCCAGCACGGTGACCCCGCTGGCGGCCGCCATCTGCAGGGCTCCCTCGGCAGCGGCGATGCCGGAGCGTCCAACCGCACCGTAGAGCAACGGCTCGCACAACCCCAGGGAGACGGAGATCACCTGCGGCTTCTGCCGGGAGCGCAGGGGTGCGGTGAGCGCCCGCAGCGTGTCCGCGGCGCGGGCCCGCGCTTCGTAGACATCGATCGACCGCAGTCCCGGAGCGGCCGCGTCCAGCACCTCGAGGTCCAGCGTCGCTTCTCCGCCGGGCGCAAGTCCGGGCTTGGCCACACCGACGCCGAAACCGTTCAGGACCGGGATCGGGAGGCCGAAGCAGCGGGCGAACTGCCGGATGTCGGAGTACTTGAAACCGTCGATCTCGATCAGCGCCACACGTTGCCCCCGGCCGATCAAACCCTGGGCATGCAGCGGGTCATACCCGTAGGCGGTCAGGTATTGGTTGGGCGTGAAACCGCCTGAAGCGATCGCCGCCCGGCAGCCTTCCGGGGTGCCGCTGCGAGTGCGCACCGAGCTGGCCTGCGAGGCCGCGTGAGCGGAGAGAACCCGGGCGTGGCTCGATTCAGGGGCCGTCGAGGACATCGGAAGCGCGCTCGTGTCCAGGCCGACCACTCCGCGCAGCACCCCGCGCAGCGGCCCGGGAATGCGGGGCGGGCGGGCCATTGGGGCGGGCTCGATGAATGACGCCCCACGCGCCGTCCGAAACCGCTGCAGGCGGACACCGAATAGTCGCTGCGCGACTCGCGACGTGACGGTGGCGTGAGCGAACAACCCGGTCACGTCCATCTCCACGTGCTTGGCCCCCGCGCGGCGCAGGTAGCGGGCGACGAGGCCCCGCGTGGCGGTGGAGGCGCCGAAGCGCCGGCTGAGGTTCGGAACTGAGCGATACGCCCCGTAGGTCGGAGAGCCGGGGGTTGACACCGCGAGCGCGAAGCGTCGAAGGCCGTCAAGGTGCGCGCGCAGCGGAAGCACGAGATCGAAGACCTGGCGGGCAGGGGCCGGGGCGACCCGCGTCACGGCGCCGAGCGGCGGCGCTGTGGCGGCCGAGGCAAGCGAGGGGGTCGTTGCGGCCGAGGCGACTAGAACGAACCCAAGCGCCCCCCTACCGAGTAACCCCATCTGCGGATGGTCTCATACCCCAGGGGAAGCGACGCCCGGGTGGACAACTCGGCGCTCGTCCGCGCAGAAGCGTCCACGCCCGCACCCGCCCCGCTCAGCGCGAGGGCCGCTCCACGGGAATCCGGAAGCGCTGCGCGTCGGCGCGGCGCACTAGCGCGCCGCCGCCGGTGTAGGGGACGATCTCCGCCCGCAGCTCTCTGCGAAGGGCCTCGAGGCGTTCGACCTCGCCCTTGAGCTCGCGGGCCCGCTTCTCCAGCGCAGCCACCTTGCGGGACATCGCGTCGAGCTCCTCCTCGAGTTCGAACACGCGCTCGACCCCGGCCAAGTTCATGCCCAGCTCGGCCGTCATCTCCTGGATACGGCGGAGGCGATTGACATCCTGGTGGGAATAGAGCCGGGTTCCCTTGGGGGAGCGCTTGGGCTCGATCAGGCCGCGCGACTCGTACATGCGCAGCGTCTGCGGGTGCATCGCGGCCAGCTCGGCGGCGACCGAGATCATGAACACGCCGCGGTCGGAGGAGACCTCGACCCGCGTCGTGGTCACGCTCCTGACGGTGGTCCTGATCCGCCGCTCGGAGGTCATTTCTCACCTGCCGCCGATCGCGCCTGCTCGTTGCTGGCGGCGGAGGCGGAGAACAGACCGGCACGAGGGTCGCCGTTCATCACCTCAGAGAGCTTGTCAACCGCCTCGGTCTGTTCCGGCGAGAGTGACGACGGGACGTCGATCACAAAGCGGTAGTGGATGTCGCCGCGGCCCTTGCCGCCCAGGCGAGGCGAGCCTTCGCCGCGCAGGCGCTGCACGGTGCCGTGCTTGGTTCCCCGGGGAACCCGCAGCCGCTTTGACCCGTTCAGCGTCGGCACCTCGATCACCGCTCCCCGGATCGCTTCCGGGATCGTCAGCGGCACCTCAACCTCGAGGTTGTCGCCCGCGCGTTTGAACACCTGAGACTCATGCACCCGCGTGATCACGTACAAGTCCCCGGGCGGAGCGCCCCGCATTCCCGGCTCGCCCTTTCCGGCCAGCCGGATCCGACTGCCGTCGCGCACCCCGGCCGGAATATTGACCCGCAGGCGCCGGATGCTCCGTTGAGCGCCGGTGCCGCCACAGGTCGGGCACGGGTCCTCGATCACGGTTCCCGAGCCGTGGCAGTTCGAGCACGGCTGAGAGATCGAAAAGATCCCCTGGCTCTCGGCTTCGACACCTCGCCCGTTGCACACCGGACAGACCTTGGGACTGGTGCCCGGCTTGGCGCCGCTGCCATGACAGGTCTCGCATGGCTGTGAAGTCGGCACGGCAAGCGGGACCTGGGCCCCGTTGACCGCCTGATCGAAGGTCAGCGTGACCTCGGTCTCGAGATCGCGCCCCCGGGCCTCCCGGGCCCGGCCGCCGCGAACCCCACCGGCCCGACCGGCATCTCCCGGGGCGCCGCCTCCGAACAGGTTGGAGAGGATGTCGCTGAACCCGCCGCCGAACGGAGCCGGATCAAACCCGCCGGGCCTGTTGAACGAGCCGAACGGACCCGTGCCGCGGTCGTACGCCTTCCGCTTCTCCGCATCGGAGAGCACGTCGTGGGCCTGCGAGATCTCCTTGAAGCGCTCCTCCGCCTGCTTGTTTCCCGGGTTACGATCAGGGTGGTACTGTCGCGCCAGCTTGCGGTAGGCCTTCTTGATCTCCGCCTCGGAAGCGCCCTTGCCCACCCCGAGGGTCTTGTAGTAATCAGGTCGCTCGGGCATCCCGCTCCTATTGTGCGACGACAACCCGCGCGGGACGCAGTACGGTTTCGCCGAGCCGGTAGCCACGCTGGTAGACCTCGACGATCGTGCCGGGCTCGGCGCCCTCCACCGGCTGCTGAGCGACCGCCTCGTGGTGCTGCGGATCGAACCGCTCGCCGCGGGGGGAGAAGCGCTCGATGCCGACCCGGGCGAGCCCGGCGATCACGTCGGCGTGGACCAGCTTGATGCCGGATACGAGTTGGGACTCCATTTCTCCCGCGCCGTTGCCCGCCTGCGCCGCCGCCGCCTGCTCGGCGGCCTCGAGCGCCCGGTCGAGATCGTCGACCCCGGGCAGCAGCTCCTTGGCCAGCTTGGCGATGCCGCGCTCCTGCGCAGCCGCAATCTCACGCGCTGCACGCTTGCGGTAATTCTCGAAGTCGGCTTTCGTGCGCTTGGCCAGCTCCAGATATTCGTCAGCCTTTGCCGCCTTGGCGCTCAGCTCGTCCGCCGGACTGCCCGGCAAGGCACCCGGCTCTGACGCCGGCTCGCTCAGCGGATCGCCATGCGGCGGCGTGGCCGCGGGGCCCACCGGAGCCTCCGGCTCTCCAGCGGGAACGCTCGGCTCGACCGGCTGCGGCTCCGGTTCGCTTGGCTGCGGCTCCGGTTCGCTTGGCTTCTCCTCCTCCTGAGGC
>JBPCMW010000010.1:0-17980 GCA_051001875.1 Solirubrobacteraceae bacterium
AAGCGCAGCTCCGTGTGCGTGGGCGAGGCACTGGGGGAAAACGTCGTCCCCTCATCCCCGCGCGCGACGAGCTCCTCCCACAACAACGCCACGAGCTGCTCGACCGACTCGCCGGCGCCGCGTCTGACTTCGGTGCCGACGGAGCAGATCTGGGCGATCTTGAGCGGCGACTGGGGGTCTCGGCGACTCATGTGACCGGCTCCGTGGCGACGTACGCTTGACGGCGGTGAAGGTCGGCATAGACGCCGTCGGCCCGCAGCAGCTCGTCGTGGGAGCCCCGCTCGACGATCTCGCCACGATGAATGGCGAGGATCTGATCCGCGCGACGGATCGTCGACAGGCGATGGGCGATGACGAACGTGATCCGTCCGCGCATCAGACGCTCGAGCGCCTCTAGCAGCAGCGATTCGGTGCGGGCGTCCAGAGCCGAGGTCGGCTCGTCGAGGATCAGCACCGGAGCGTCATTGAGGAACGCTCTGGCAATCGAAAGGCGTTGCTTCTCGCCTCCCGAGAGGGTGGCGCCGCGCTCGCCGACCTCGGTGTCGTAGCCGTGCGGTAGACGGGTGATGAAATCGTGCGCGTTCGCGGCCCTGGCCGCGGTGATGATGTCCTCGAGCGACGCGTCAGGCCGGCCGTAGGCGATGTTCTCGCGAATCAACATTGGAAAGATGAACGGGTCCTGGAGCACGAGCCCGATCTGGGAGCGCAGCGAACGGTGGCGCATGTCGCGGATGTCGTCGCCGCCGATCGTGATCCGCCCCGACCACGGGTCGTAAAAGCGCACGAGGAGGTTCACGAGCGTCGTCTTGCCGGCTCCGGTCTCGCCCACGATCGCCAGCACCTGACCGGGCTTGGCCTCCAAAGAGACGTCTCGGATCGCCGGGCGGTCGGGCTCGTAGCCGAAGGTCACTTGCTCGTAGCGGATCGGCCCGGTGATCTTCGCGGCGTGGGCGCCCGGGCGGTCCTGGATCGCCGGTTCGGTATCGAGAATCTCCATGCAGCGGTCGGCCTCGGCGGCCGCATGCTGAACAGTCTGCGCCGTATGGGTGATCGAGTCGAGGGGATCGTAGAGCGACGAGAGGTACGAAAGGAAAACGATGATCGTCCCCGGGGTGAGCTTCCCGCGCAGAGCGAGGTCCGCCCCCACGTAGAGGATCCCGGCGGTGCCGACGGTGGTGATGATTCCTGAGAACACCTCGAACCAGATCCCCGCGAGGGTCGCCCGCAGATATGCGAGTACCGTCCGGTCGGCGTAGTGCTCGAAGCGCCTCTGCTCCACCTTCTCGCGGGTGAACGCCTGCACGGCCGGGACAGCGCTGAGGGTTTGCTCGACGACGGACATCATCTTGCCCTCGAGGTCACGTTGCTCGCGCGAGCGGTCCTTCATCGGCCTCGCCATGAACCGGATCACCACGGCGAGAAACGGCACCACGCCAAGCGCGACCAGCGCCAGCGTCGGCTCGAGGCTCCACATCACGAAGAACATCGCGCCGAGCATTGCCAGCGCCTGGACGGCGGGGACCAGAGCGTCGGTGACGAATGTGGAGACGCAGTAGGAATCGCCGGTGACGCGAGCGATCATGTCTCCGAGGGGCCGGCGGCTATGAAAGATCAGCGACATGCGCTGCAGGTGCACGAACAGGTCAGCGGCAAGCTGAAAGGTCATCCGCTGACCGATGCGCAGCGAGAAGTAGTTGTAGAAGGTCGAACTCGCGGTCCCCATCGCAAAGATCGCCACCGTGCCGATCGCCGCCCACAGGAGTAGCCCGTGCGGACTGGAGGATCCCGGCAGGATGTCGGTCACAAGGTGTGGGGCCGCGTGGTGACCGAGAACGTTGTCGATCACCAGCTTCAGCGGCCACGGCTTGGCCAGGTCGATGCCGATGTCAACCACCATCGTCGCGACCAGCACGAAGATCGCCTTCCAGTACGGGCGAGCGTACCGAAGCAGACGCAGCTGATTGTGCATCGAGCCGCCGGAGGTCATGAGGGAACCTCCTCGCATAGCACACGTGCGGTGAGCCCCAGCGCCGCGGAGGCCTCGTCGAGCGTGCGCATCCCGAGCGCCAATCCGATCAGGACGAGCACGGCCGCCGCCACCGGAGCGCCGTCGAGGGCCGCCGCCGCACCGAGCGCGAGCAGCAGCACGCTGGCCACCAGCGCCCACGCGGACCATGAGGGGCGACAGCGCATCCGCACGAGCTGGCGGCCGGACCCGTGCTCCTCGACAGCCGTGGTAACGCGAACTCCGGCGAGTACTCCGCCGCGGGTTTCGATGTCCCAGTCATCGAAGTCGCCGCCCCGGCGAACGACGGCGCCGGCATCGACGATCCCCCGCTCGAAGGCGCGAATCCAGTCGGTGGGATCGATCCAAGCCTCACTCCAGCGTTCCAGGCACCGTGTCACCGGCAGCGCGCGAGAAGCATGGGCGAATCTGCGCCATGGCGTGAGACCGTGTCGCAGGCGCCCCTGGAGCCGCACGAGCGGCTGGAGGACGTGCAGCAGGCCGGTGAGCGCGCGGCGAGCCGCCTCCTCGGAGCGGGACAGGTCACGGGTGGGGAACCGTGCGGCGGCCGCCGCCGTGGAGGTGCGCACGGCGAGGGCGCCGGCGAGGCAGATCAGCACCGGGGCCAGGAACAGGAGCGGCGACCAGACCGCTCCGAGTGCGACCAGCACAGTGAGCAGCCCGACCCCCAGGTAGACCTCGGGCATCAGCGCGATGCCGTTCATGTCCCCTCGAGCGGGCTCGTAGAGGGACTGGAACAGGGCGCTTCCCCAGACCCCGTGGTAGACCCGCCAGCGCAACCGCCCGGTCGCGTGGCGAGGGGCGGCCTCTCCGTACACGCGTCCCCGCCACGTGACGTGGCCGCCGGCGCTGTAGCGCGCCGGCCATTTGCGCTCGAGGGTCGCCTCGGCGGTTCCGTAGCCACGCTGCTGGCGCAGATAGGCACGCACGCTGTCACGCCGGTGATGCCAGACCACCGCAGCCGCGCAGTAGCCGATTCGCAAGCCACGATCCTGCAGGCGCCAGCAGACGTCGACGTCGTCGCCCGCGGTGCGGAACTGGGGATCGAAGCCGCCGATCTCGCGCAGAGCATCGGTCCGGAAGGCCGCGTTGCAGCCGGGGATGTGCTCGGCTTCCCGGTCGCTCACGAGCACGTGAATGGGATTGCCGGGCGCCGCCGCAACAGCATCGGCAACGGCTCCATCTCCAGGCACCGGCAGGTTGGGACCGCCGACGGCGGCGAAGTCGCTGCGGCGAAACGTGTCGACGAGATATGTGAGCCAGTCCGGGTCGGGCATCGCGTCGTCGTCGATGAACGCGACGATCTCTCCGGTGGCCGCCGCGACGGCCGTGTTGCGAGCGCTCGAGAGCCCGTGATTTGTGGTGGAGATGACCGTGAAGCCGTGACGCGCGGCGATCTCCGCACTCGCGTCGGTCGAGCCGTCATCGACGACTATCACCTCCATGTCCGGATAGGCGATCTCGGAGATCGCGGCGCACGTCTCCTCGAGCGTGCCGGTGCCGTTGTAGGTGCAGAGCAGCACCGATACCCGCGGTGGCACCAGGCCCAGGGGCAACGGCACGGCGGCGAACGCGGAACTGAGGAGACCGAGCGCCGGTTTGGGCTCCCGGTCGCGCGTGGTCAGGCCGAAGTGCCAGTCGGTGATCTCGGCTCCTCCCCGGTGCCACTCGTCGGTCCACGAGAACACGAAGGTCCCCGCGCACCCGGAGGCAAAGGCGCCGCGAACCTGCCAATCGATCGTCTGGGCTTGGACGTCCTCCCCGTGAGTTCCGCTGTCGAGTCCGATTTCGGTCAGCACCAGCGGCCGGTCGGCCGCCAGATTCTGCAGCCGGTGCAGATAGGCCTCGAACGGGCCCGGATGTTCGAGGAACACGTTGAAGCAGACGAAATCGATGAAATCGAGTTCCAGGTACTCGGTGGTCGGATAGTTGACGTAGGTGACCGCCGCCCCCGGGTCAGCGCTCTTGGCGGCGTCGTACAGGCGCGCGAGAAAGCTCCGGATCCCGCTGCCGCCGTGCCAGCGGACGATCGGCGCGGGGATCTCGTTGCCGACGGCCCAGCCCAGCAGGGCGGGATGTCCGGCACGCGCGCCAACGTCCCTCGCCACTCGCTCGACAATCGCGTCCGCGCGACGGCGATCGTCCAAAAAGGTCACGTGCTGCTCCCAGGCCAAGCCCGCAAGGATGTACAGGCCGTGTTCCGCCGCGAGGTCTAACAGCCAGTCCGTCGGGGGTGTGTAGAGCCGCACCGTGTTGATGCCGGCCGCTGCCATGGCGGCGAAGTCCTCGCGCGCGCGACCCGGCTCGTAGAGCTCGCCGTCGCGCCCGGGAGCGAACGGTCCGTAGGTCACCCCACGCAGATACAGCTTCTGCCCACCGGCGCGAAAGAACTTGCCATGCACCTCGGGCCGCGTGCCGGCCACCGGCCGGTGCGTGGCCGAGGGCGTCAACGCGGTGGCGGGTGCGAGAACCGGGTGGCGGTCTGGATCTGATCCCCGGCTGGCGGTGCGCGCACTCACCGTGCCGCGCCCCCGCGGCGGCTCACGCGACGCGTGAACGCCCATCTGACAGAACCGGGGGGGATCCTGCCGGATACGCTGCGCGGCTCGAGAGCGCTAGCTGGAGTCGGCGGTGAACGGCGGGGCGGCCGATACTCCGGCCAACCATCGCCGTCGTGGCGAGCAGGGCGATCAGACCGCCGATTACAACGAGCGGAATGAGCACCACGAGGCCCAAGAGCCAGGCCTTTTTCCACAACGTCCGCGCTTGCATATCCCCTGTACGCGCGCCGGCGTGGAAAGTCAGGTTCTAGTTTGCGATCTGCCCCGCGGTTCGGGTCTGGGACAGGCGACGCATGGTTCTCGCCATGCTGGTCGACTTTGCCCGGGCCGTGATCGTCGGCTTCCGTAGACCAGTGATCGCCGGCTTGCCCCCACTTGTGCTCGTCGGCGCTCCGGCGACCTGGGGGAAGTGGGCAGACGGCCCCGTGCCTCCCGGGTTCGCGGCTGTGCCATGGCTCGTGGTGGCCGACCGCCCGTTGCTGGTCGCGGGAGTGTGGCGCGAACTGCCGGGGAGCCTTAGCGCTTTGGCCGGGCGGCTCGCGTCACGGGTGACCGCGAGGGTGGCTTTCCGGACCGTCACGGCGCCCTGAGCGCTGTCCCCGGCTCGCCCGTGGGGTCTCGCGGTGGCGGCGTGGCGGGCGGCAGTCGTATTCGACCGGACGCCCGAGCGGGCAGGGACCCCGCTCACGACGGGCGAGGCCGCGGTCCGCGCCGGCGACGAATGACGGGCGGCCCGCGTTTCGTGCTTGATCGCCACGGTGGCCCCGGCTGCCGCGGTTATGACGACCGCGGCGCTGACGGCTGACTTCGCCAGCAGCGCGCCGCCCACGCCCTTGCCCGCGGCGCCAGCGGCCAGCCCCCCGGCTCCGCCGCCGTGTCCCGAGCCACCGCCGAGCAGGCGCGCCAAGAGGCCGGTGGCGGCGAAAGCGGGCAGCGGGGGCGCCAGCGCGCGCAGATCGGACCGGCGCTCGGAGATCCCGGCAGCAAACGTCGCGCAGCTTGCGCATTCGCGCAGATGCGCGCGGACTCGGCGTCCGCGCAGCGCGCGACCGTCGCCATCGGAAAGCGTTCGGCGGATGGCTTCACATGCCATCGCGCGGCCCTCGACAAATTCGAGCAGTGAGTGGCGGGCCTCGAAAATCGTCTGCTTGGCATTTCCCACCGACGTCTCCAGGGCGAGCGAGATCTCCTCGTGCGAGAGACCGTTGAGCTCGCGCATCAGCAGGGCGGCACGCTGGCGCTCGGGCAGCTCGCGCATGTCCGCGACCAACTGCGATAGCCGTGCGCGTCCGTCCACCTGGTCCTCGACAGATCCGCCCGGCGCTTCCGCGAGGTCCGAGAGCTCGGCCTCGGGACGCCGTCGCCGAAGCACCGAAATCGCCTCGTTGTGGGCGATCCGGTAGAGCCACGGGCGCAGAGGCGCGTCGCGCTGCTCGCGCTTCAGCGCCGCGAAGGCACCGGCCATCGCAGACTGCAGTGCGTCCTGAGCGTCGGCATCGTGGCGCAGCATCGAGCGGCAGTACCGATAGAGCGGCTGGTGATGGCGCTCGTAGAGCACCGCGAAGGCGCGTTCGCTGCCCGCGCCCACGAGCCGAGCCAACCGTTCGTCGCTGAGTAGTTTCAGCGGCAGCGGGGACGCACCGCTGTGCGAGGGTGCGGCAACGCTCAACTGCGTGTCCATTACTCATGTATATCGACCACGCGAAGCAGCTGCTCAAGTTAGGTCCTAGTTGAGCGCGCGGCCGCGGCTCTGGATGCCGCCCGGCACACGTCACTCGGCCGGTCATGTCCGGCCCACCTCATAAATTGCGCTTCGATGCCGCCGCTGATCACGCCGGAAGACGCTCACCGGCTGGGAGAGCTCGAGGACCATGCCGAGATCGAGGCACTGGTGGAGCGTGCCTGGGCGGCGCGGCTGGAGCGCTTCGGCGACGCAACCGACCTGTGCTCGCTGGTCAACGCCAAGTCCGGCGGCTGCGCGGAGGATTGCGGGTTCTGCGCGCAGTCGAAATACGCGGAGGCCGAAACGCCGATGCACGCAATGATGGAGCCCGAGCAGATTCTCGAGCACGCGCGGGCGGCCGAGGCTGCGGGAGCACACCGGTTCTGCATGGTCACCCAGGGCCAGGGGCTCTCCAAGCGCGATTTCGAGAAGGTGATCATCGGCGCGCGACTGGTGGCCGAGCACACGAACCTGAAGCGCTGCGTCTCGATCGGGCACATGTCCGCGGACCGCGCCAAGGCACTCAAGCAGGCGGGCATTCAGCGCGTCCATCACAACGTGGAGACGGCCGAGTCCTACTACCCGGAGGTGTCAAGCACAGTCCGCTACGAGGGCCGGCTACGAACGATCGACGCGGTGCGCGAGGCCGGGCTCGAGACGTGTGTGGGGGGAATCCTGAACCTCGGCGAGACCCGGGAGCAACGGGTCGAGATGGCCTTCCAGCTCGCGGAGATCAATCCCACCAGCGTGCCGATCAACCTCCTGAATCCGCGCCCGGGCACGAAGTTCGGAGACCGCGAGCTGATGGATCCGTGGGAGGTGGTCAAGTGGATCGCGATCTTCCGGCTGGTCCTGCCCGAGGCCCTCTTCCGCCTCTGCGGCGGCCGCGTCGAGAACCTGGGTGAACTCCAGGCCACCGCGGTCAAGGCGGGATTGAACGGCGTGATGATGGGCAACTTCCTCACCACGCTCGGCAACACGCCCGAGGAGGATCGCTTGATGTTCGAGGAGCTCGGCCTGAACGTGGCGCCTCAGTCCGACAACGGCGCCAACCCGCGCCCCGACAACCGCACCGGCTGGCTACAGGGCGACACGCCGGAAGAGACCCCCGACTTGATCGGCTCGGCACTCGCTGTGGCACCGGCGGGAGACGAGCTCGACGTCCGCCTTTGGGATCCCTCTTCGCAGCTGCGCTTCCAGCCCAAGCGCCACGTCCCGCCCCGTCCTGATGGGGCGCCGAATGCGGGCCGCGACCTGCCGGCATGATCGAGCTCGAGGCGCGCCTGGCGGAGCTGAAGGCACTCGGCCTGCACCGCTGCACTCGACTGATCAGCGGGCCGCAGGGGCCACGTGTGCTGGTGGACGGAAAGCCCGCTCTGCTCCTGTGCTCGAACAACTACCTCCGTCTCGCCGATCACCCGGCGGTGCGCGAGGCCGCAGCGCAGGCGGCGATGCGTTGGGGAGCCGGCGCTGGAGCCTCCCGCCTGGTGTCGGGGACGATGACACCACACCATCGCCTCGAGGAGCGCTTGGCGGCGTTCAAAGGGCGGGAGGCAACGGTGCTGTTCGGGTCGGGATATCTCGCCAACCTCGGCGTGGTTGGAGCGCTGGCGCGTCCCGGCGACGTCGTCTTCTCTGACGCGCTCAACCACGCCTCGATCATCGACGGCTGCCGCCTGTCGCGGGCGGAGGTCTTCGTCTATAACCACTGCGATACCGAACATCTGAAGTGGGGACTTGAGCGGGCCGAAGGTCGTGGGGCGTTGATCGTCACCGACGGTGTGTTCTCGATGGACGGGGACGTCGCACCGCTGGCGGAGATCGTCGAGCTCGCCGCTCGCCACCGCGTGCGCGTCGCGGTGGACGAGGCGCACGGCACCGGCGCGCTCGGCCCCGGCGGGCGCGGTGCGGTCGCCGAGGCCGGCGTCGAGGACGAAGTCGACGTGGTCGTAGGCACCCGCGGCAAGGCACGCCGGTACTACGGCGCGTTCGTCGCCTGCGACAGCGTGATGGCCCGGTATCTGGTCAACGCTGCCCGCACGTTCATCTTCTCCACCGCCCTGCCACCTCCGGCCGTCGCCGCCGCACAGGCGGCGCTGGCGCTGCTCGAGCAGCGCCCGCAAATGGTGCGGCGACTCGCGGCCAACGCGGAGGTGCTGCGCGGCGAGCTGGCGCAGCAGGGCTTCGACGTCGGCGCTTCCCGCACGCAGATAATTCCGCTGGTCATCGGGGACGCGGCGCTCGCCGTGAAGATCTGCGAGCAGGCACTGGCGCAGGGCGTGTTCGCGCAGGCGATCAGGCCGCCGACGGTTCCGGTCAACACCTCCCGGCTGCGTCTTGCCGTGATGGCATCACACCGTGAGAAAGAGCTCCGCACGGCCGCGCGCATCATCGGTGAGGCAGCGCGGTCGGCCGGCCTGAGCGCGCCGAGCGGCCTCGAGGCCCGGGCGGCTTGAGCGCCGCCGCGCTGTGCAGGGTCTGTTCGTAACCGGCACGGACACCGGCGTCGGCAAGACGGTGCTCGCAGGAGCGATCATCGCGGCGCTGGCGTCCCAGGGGCGGCCGGTCCGTGCGCTCAAACCGGTGATTACCGGTCTCGACGACCCTGTGGACGAGGACTGGCCCCCGGATCACGAGCTGCTCGCCCGTGCCGCGGGCTGCCCGGCCGACCAGGTGGCGTTGATCCGGTACGGGCCCGCGGTGGGGCCCCATCTGGCGGCTGAGCTGGCGGGCGAGCCGATCCGCCCGCAGGAGCTGTGCGCAAGGATCCTGAGCTCCGCAAGCGCCGAGCAGACGCTGATCGTCGAGGGCGTCGGCGGCCTACTCGTGCCCCTCGCCGATGACTACGACGTGCGCCGGCTGGCAGTCGATCTGCGGTTGCCGCTCGTTATTGCCGCCCGTCCCGGACTCGGGACGATCAACCACACCCTGCTGACGCTGAGCGCCGCCCGCCAGGCCGGCCTCGAGGTTGCCGGCGTGGTACTCACGCCGTGGCCGGAGACGCCGAGCGAGATCGAGAGCTCCAACCGGCAGACGATCGAGCGCCTCGGTGAGGTGGTGGTGTCGACGCTCCCGCGGCTCGCGCGCGGCGATCCGAGCCTGCTGCGGGCGGCCGGGGAGCAGCTACCGCTGGGTGCCTGGCTCGATTGATCGTTCGCTACTTTCACGTCATGACTCGGCGGCGCCTTGCCCTCCTGATGCTGGCCGTCGTTCTGCTGGTGCCGGTGTCAGGCGCGCGGGCCAGCGACTACGGCCACGTACTCCAGAGCTACCAGCAGAACGGCTCGATCCCGCCCTGCCGGTTCACCCCATCCCAGCTCGCGGGCGCCCTCAAGGGAGTCAACCTCTATGGCGCGCAGTACTTCGCCGACTTCACGGCGGCGGTTCGCAATGCGCTGTCGGCCCGGGCCGGCGGGTCCTGCTTGGCCCATCCAGCGCGCGCGGTCGGACCGCCCGGTGGACCCGCGGCGACCTCGACCCTGGGGCTCCCGCCGGGAACCGTCACCGCCCCGACCCAGGCCGGAGTGCCCGCGCCGATCCTGCTGCTCGGCGCTTTGGCCGCAGCGCTGGCGCTGATGTTCGCGCTTACGGCGCTGGCACGGTGGCGAGGCGCAGACGGGCCGTTCCTTCCCTGGTGGCGTCATCTGTGGCAGGAGAGCGGCTACCGCGCGGGCGGGGTCTGGGCCGAGTTCGTCGACTGGCTCAGCTCGGCCTAGTGTCCTGAAACTAGCCGCGGACGCCGACCGCGCGGCTGTGAAAAATGTGGCCGCCGGGCGAGGTCCAGGCGAGGCGCACCGCGCCCGCGCCGGGAAACTGCACGTGCGCCGTTACGAAGCCACTCGGGTCTGACGTGGTCACGCTGACCAGCGTGCGGTAGCCACCGCGGACCGGTCGCCACTGGATCAGGGCCTGCTGGCGGCTGGAGTTTGGAGCGGGACGGAGCATTCCCCAGACGAGCGACGAGGCGGCGGACGGCTGGGGAACGAAGATCGGGAGCCGGTAGGCGTTCAGCGCGAGCTTGCGAGCGCCATGCTGGAACAGCAGTCCGGTCTGAAACGTCGACCAGTACCCGGGGCTGCCCGGAGGGTAGGCCGCATTGGGGGCCGAGTCGTAGAGCAGAAACTGCGCCAGGGCACGTACCCGGGGGTCCTTCCAGGCCAGGTACTGCGCCTGGTCGATGTAGAGCGCCTGGCGGCGCAGTGGGACGCCGCGGAACGGATTGGGAGGATTGCTCTCGTAGCCGTACTCGGTCAGGTAGAGCGGGAGCCTCCGCGCCACGCCGTAGGTGTTGAAGGCTCGGTCCAGCACTCCTTCCAGCCGGGACAGGTCGGCCAGCGGGGCAAAGTTGGCGTCGCTCATGTGCACGTTCGGCGCCAGGAAGAACGAATACGGATGGTGAGCGAAGCCGGTCGCCTCGAACAGTCCGGGATGAGCCCGGACGAACACGTTGGCGTCTGCACCGCTCGGGCAGTGCAGCAACGCCGCGGCGGTGCCGCGCAGCGGCCGGAACGCGCTGTCGACGCAGTACAGCGCCCGGATGAACGGAATCGGCGGGATCGGATCGCCGTCCCGCGTCCTCTCGCTGCCCTCGGGCGCGAGCTCGCCGATCAGGATCGTGTCGCTGGTCGGCGAGTGACCGGTGCGCCGGAGGGCGCCGAACGCGGCATCGACGTACAGGCGGTAGAGCCTCGGCGAGTTCATCACCCGCTGGCCCGCCGCCGAGCGCCACTGTGGATACAGCCAGCCGGGCTGGTTGACCTCGTTCCAGATCGTCCAGTAGTTCACGCGCGGCAGGCGGCCGGCTGCCGTCCCGGACGCCGCGTGAGGCACGTACGAGCCGCTGTAGCGCTTGCCCAGCGCGTTCACGAACTTGCCGAACTCCTGGGGAGCCGGCCGGTAGTGGCTGGCCGCCTTGAGGTTCGGTGCGGGGCTGGCCATCGCCCACAGTGGTCCCGGGGCGGTTACGTTGAAGGCGACATCGATCCCCCGCGCGCGGGCCAGGGAGACGATTCGGTCATACGGTCCCCAGGCCGCGGGCGGATAGGCGCCGGGGTCCGCGGCGTCGAAGTGTCGCGGTCGGACCCGCGACGCGGAGCCGGGGGCGATCGCTGCCCACAGGATGGTCAGCCGGACGCGGTCGACCCCGAGACCGCGCAGGGTGTTCAAGGTCCGGATCACCGTCGGCGTGGGCGAATACAGGAGGTAGTCGTCGTCCTGGAAGATCGATTCGAGCACGCCACGAGAGGGCTTCGACGGCGAGGACGACAGCAGGATCACCGCGATCACCGCGGCGCCGAGGAGCAGCAGCAATGAGCCCGCGGCGAGGGCAAGGCGTCGGGGCGGGAAGGCGGACGGTCGCCGTCGGGGCACGCCCAGAGGCTGTCAGAGAAGCGGTTTGCCGGTCACGGTCGGACGTCTGCTTCCGACCGAGCGCCGAGATAGCTTGACGGCCATGCGCACGACCGAGGAGCTCGCGGCGGCCGACCGCCGCCACCTGTGGCACCCGTTCACCCAGCAGCGCGGCTGGGGTGATGAGGAACTGCCCGTCATGATCGACCGCGCGGAGGGGACCACCCTCTACGACACCGACGGCACCGCCTACATCGATGGCGTCTCCTCGTTGTGGTGCAACGTCCACGGTCACCGGCATCCGGCGATCGATGCCGCTGTGAAGGCCCAGCTGGATCGGGTCGCGCACTCGACCATGCTCGGCCTCTCCCACCGGCCCGGCATAGAGCTGGCGGAGCAGCTGGTGGCCATCGCGCCGCCCGGTCTGACCCGCGTGTTCTATTCCGACAGCGGATCGACCGCGGTCGAGATCGCGCTGAAGATGGCTTTTCAGTGGTGGGCCCAACGCGGCGAGTCCCAGCGGACGCGCTTCATCTGCCTTCAGAATGGCTACCACGGGGACACGCTCGGTGCCGTCTCGGTCGGCGGTATCGACCTCTTCCATTCGCTCTACCGACCGCTTTTGTTCGACGCCTGGCAGGCGCGCGCAGGCGACGGGGATCAGCTGGCGGAGCTGCTGGACCGCCACGGCGACGAGGTCGCGGCGGTGATCGTCGAGCCGCTGGTTCAGGGCGCGGCGGGGATGCTGTTGGCGCCCGAGGGCTATCTGCGGCGGGTGAAGGAGCTCTGCGAGGCCCACGGGGTGCTGCTGATCTGCGACGAGGTGGCGACGGGCTTCGGGCGAACCGGCCAGATGTTCGCCTGCGAGCATGAGCAGGTCGCACCTGATCTGCTGTGCGTGGGCAAGGGCCTGACCGGCGGCTACCTGCCGCTGGCGGCCACGCTCGCGACGGAGCGCATCTACGAGGGTTTTCTCGGGTCCTTCGAGGACTTCCGAACCTTCTTCCACGGCCACACCTACACCGGCAACCCGCTGGCCTGCGCCGCGGGCGTGGCCACGCTGCAGACGTTCGAGCGTGAGCGCACGCTGGAGCTGCTGGCGCCGAAGATCGAATTGCTGACCCGCCTGCTGAGTCAACAGATCGCGTCCCTTCCCGGGGTGGCGGAGGTTCGTCAGCTCGGCTTCATGGTCGGGATCGAGCTGGCTGGGGCGCCCCCGTACGAGCGACTCGGGCACCGGGTCACGCTCGCGGCCAGACGTCAGGGCGCGATCATCCGCCCGCTCGGGGACGTGATCGTGCTGATGCCGGCGCTGGCCATCGCCAAGGCGGATCTGCGCCGGCTCGTGTCGATCACCGCGGCGTCGATAGCCGAAGTCACGTCCAGGGTGGCCGAGGCGAGGCCCGGGGCCGCCGAGGTGAACGCCGGAGCGCTGGCGAGGTCGGCGTAGCCGGCCGGTCAGTGCCCTGATCGCCGGACGGAGGGCTAGTCCTCGTAGGGCGTGAAGTCCCGCTTGCGGGCACCGCAGACCGGACAGAACCAGGTCTCGGGAATGTCCTCGAAGCGGGTGCCGGGCGGGATCCCGCCATCGGGGTCACCGTCGTCGGGGTCGTAGATGAACCCGCAGGATTCACACATCCACTTCACGACCCGCAAGCCTAGCGGCGCTGCTCACGGTAGGGTCGGCAGATGGACATCGACCGGCCCGCCCCCGGCGAAGAACTCAACGCCGAAGAGGAGACGATTCCGCGGCCAGCCGCCACGGTGATCCTCCTCCGAGGCGACGCCGAGGCATTGGAGCTGCTGCTCGTTCAACGCAACCCGGAGGCACGGTTCATGGGCGGAGCATGGGTGTTCCCGGGGGGTGCCGTGGACCGTCACGAGGGCGAGGGCCAGGGAGCCCTCCGGGCCGCCGCGGTCCGCGAGGTTCACGAAGAGGCCGGGATTCTGCTGCCGGCGGCAGATGAACTCGTACCCTTCTCGCGCTGGATCACCCCGGCGCAGGTGAAGATTCGCTTCGACACCTGGTTCTACCTGACCAAGGTCCCGCCCGAGACGACGCCAATCGTCGACGGCAGCGAGATAGTCGATGCCGGTTGGTTCGAGCCGCGTCAGGCGCTTGAGGCCCACCGAACCGGTGAACTGTTCATGGTGTTCCCGACGATCAAGCACCTGGAGCAGCTCGCCGGTTTCGCGTCGGCGGACGAGCTGCTCACGCACGCGCGGGGGCGAGATGTGCGCCCGGTGCAGCCGCGCGTCGTCATGTCGGGCGAGACCGCTCGGATCCTGCTCCCCGGCGAGCCGGGCTATGAAACTGATCAGACAACAACGGAGGTCTGATGCCAGCGGCGCGATATCGGGCAGGACTGCTGAGTCGGGTATCCCGCGCAACCTTGGCGCCAACCGGCGCGCAGGCTGACCGTCGCGCTGACCGGGCCGACCTGGGACATCGGGCGCTCCGTCAGCCCCCGCCGTAGGTGACAATCAGGTCGGTGATCACGCCAACGAGGAAGCCGCCGGTGAGCATCAGCAGCCCCAGCTCGCGGTGCCCGTAGCGCCGCATGCCGTTCCAGACCTCGCCGATCACGTAGAGGATGGCGCCCCCGGCGGTGGCGTAGAAGACCAGCTCGAGCGGCTGGCTGGTCACCGCGTAACCAACCATCGATCCGAGGAACGTCGGGCCGCCCCCGATCAGCCCCGCCAGGCCGATCCAGCGCCAGGACGGGGTCACCTCGCCGAGCGGCCCGATGATGCCGAACCCCTCGGTTGCGTTGTGCAGGGCGAACCCGATGATCAGGACGGTGGCGAGGCTGATCGCGCCGGCTCGGGCGGACACCCCGATCGCCAGGCCCTCGGCGAATTTTTGCACTCCAATCGCGGCGGCGATCGTCAGACCGGTGCGCAGGGCGCGCCGGCGGGCGGCCTCGACCTCCGCTGCCGCCGCATCGGCGACATCGCCCCCCAGCGCGGCCGCCGCGGCAGTAGCGCCGCCGGCGCCGGCGATCGGCGGCTGGGTGCTCAGGGGACGCATCCGGCGCTCGATCATCGCCAGGCCGGCGCTCCCGGCCGCAAAGCCGGCTGCGAGCAGCGCGACCAGCCACACGAGATGGCTCACCGACGAGTGATGCTGCTTGACCGCCTGCATCCCATCATTGATGATCGTGCTGGCGTGCGAGAGGACGTCGACGAAGATGAACGCCAGGACCCCGACGGAGAACATGGCCAGCGCGACGCGGGCGCGACGGCCCAAGAGTTGCAGGCGTCCCACCGGCAGCCCGATGAAGATGGTGAACCCGGCGAGGGCCCCGAGGGCGACAGTCTGGGCGAAGGACACGAGAGGTGGTCTGCTTACAAACGATTAGGGCACCCTAAGGTGCCGGCTCGTCAGCGTATCAGGGATGTCCTACCCGGTAACTCGGACATGTCACCTCGATTACCGGGCTGAGCTACGTGGACGAGTTGAGGTCCGGCAAACCGAGGCTCTGGAGCCAGTTGTTCACGGTCACGTTGAGCTGCGTGAACTCGCCCGTCCAGATCAGGACCCCCATCCCGATCAGCACGAGCCCGCCCGTCCCGATCACCACCGGGTAGTGGCGCTTGACCACCGCCAGGGCAGAGGTCGCCGTCCCGAACGCCAGCCCCGTGACGATGAACGGAACGCCGAGCCCGGCGCAGTACACGGCCAGCAGCAACGCCCCGTGGACAGCGGAGTTCGAGGTTCCGGCGGCGGTGACGATCGCCCCGAGCGTCGGGCCTGTGCATGGAGTCCAGGCCAGCGCGAACGCCGCCCCGGTGAGGACCGGGCCGCCGCGTCCGGCCCGCTGCATGAGCTGGCCAACATGCCATTCGCGGGCGAGCCGGGGGACAAACGGGGCGAGGACGAACAGCACCCCCATGAGGACGATCAGCGCTCCGCTGACCTTCTGCGCGGCCGGCCCCGTGAGTGCGCCATGCAGCGCCTGCTGGCCGAGCAACCCGAGCCCGATGAAGATCACCGAGAAACTCGCGACGAAGGCGAGGCTCGGACCGAGCACGCGCCGCGGCCGGATCTCCGACGGCGCGACGCTGGCGACAGCGGAGATGTAGCCGGGCACCAGGGGCAGCACGCACGGCGATAGGAATGAGATCAGCCCGGCGCCGAACGCGACCGGAATTCCGATACCCAAGGCAGGATCCACCATCGCGGGGTGGTGAGGTTACTCGCGTCCGAGCAGCAAGGCGATGCCGACAGACTCCGAAGCGTCGAAGCGCGCGCCGCCGGATGCTCCCCGCCGTACCCGGCCGCGGTGGTAGGTTGTGCTGTAAGCCATGGCCACAGCCGCAACCAGCCTCCAGAACTACGTCGACGGCGGCTTCGTCGACTCCGCCGAAGCTGAGACCGAGCCGATCCTCAACCCCTCCACGGGTGAGGTCATGGCCCACGCGCCCCTGTCGAGCGCCGCTGACGTCGACCGCGCTGTTGGGGCGGCCAAGCGCGCGTTCGAGGGATGGTCGACGCTCACCCCGGGGGAGCGTGCACTGGCCATGCTGAAGTTGGCCGATTCGATCGAGGAGCACGCCGACGAGATCGCCGAACTCGAGTCCGACAACGCCGGCAAGCCGATCCAGGCGTTCAAGGACGACGAGATCCCCTTCATGGTCGACAACCTGCGCTTCTTCGCCGGCGCCGCCCGCAGTCTGCACGGGCCCACAGCGGGCGAGTACACGCAGGGCTACACCTCGATGATCCGCCGCGAGCCGATCGGGGTGATCGGCCAGATCGCTCCCTGGAACTACCCCCTGATGATGGCCGTGTGGAAGATCGGACCGGCGCTGGCGGCTGGGAACACGGTGGTTCTAAAGCCCTCCGAGACGACCCCGCTCACCGCGCTGAAGCTGGCTGAGCTGGCCGGGGAGATCTTCCCCAAGGGCGTGCTCAACGTGATCACTGGTCATGGGGACCCGGCGGGCCAGGCGCTGGTCACCCACGCGGACGTCGACATGGTCTCCCTGACTGGATCGGTCAACACCGGCAAGTGGATCGCCAAGCACGCCGCCGACACGCTCAAGCGTGTCCACCTCGAGCTCGGGGGCAAGGCACCGGTGGTGGTGTTCGACGACGTCGACCTCGAGACCGCGCTCGAGACGATCGCCGGGACCGGCTACTACAACGCCGGCCAGGACTGCACCGCCGCCACCCGGGTGCTGGCCGGCCCGAAGGTCCACGAGGACTTCGTCAACGGGCTCGTCGAGCAGGCTCGAGGTCTGGTGATTGGCGATACCCGCTCTGCCGACACCACGCTGGGACCACTCAACAGCGCCCGCCAGCGCGAGCGCGTCGAGGGCTTCCTGCAGCGAGCACCCGATCACGTCGAGGTCGTCACCGGAGGTACGGAGCCCGACCGCCCCGGCTTCTTCCTGGAGCCCGCGGTCGTCGCGGGGTTGCACCAGGACGATGAGATGATCCAGCGAGAGATCTTCGGCCCGGTCATCACCGTGCAGCAGTTCTCCGACGAGGCGGAGGCGATTCAGTGGGCAAACGGAACGCCGTACGGACTGGCGGCATCGGTCTGGACGCGGGACGTAGGGCGCGCTATGCGTGTCGCGAAGGCGCTGCGATTCGGCACCGTGTGGGTCAACGATCACATCCCGCTGGCCTCCGAGATGCCCCACGGCGGCTTCAAGCAATCCGGTTACGGCAAGGACCTGAGCATGTATGCGCTCGAGGACTACACCGAGGTCAAGCACGTAATGGTCTCGTTAGCCTGAGGCCAGTAGGAACGTTCCCGTAGCGCTCACGTTAGAGTGCGGTACAGGGTTACAGTGGAAGCCTCCGCTCTCCAAGCACCGGCGGGATTGGCCAGGAGTCGGCCATCGTTCGGGATGCCCCTGCTCCGCCTGCGCTCCGATGAGCAACTCGTGGCGCTGTTCCGTGATGGTCACGACGAAGCATTCCGCGTGATCCACGACCGTTATCGCCAGCGACTGTTCGCGTATACCCGGCAGATGTTGCATGGATCGCGCCAGGATGCGGAGGACGCGCTGCAGGATGTGTTCGTGCGCGCGTACGCCGGGCTCCGCGCCAATGACCGGAGTCTGGCCCTGCGCGCCTGGCTCTATCGCGTCGCGCACAACCGCTGTATCGACGAGCTCAGGCGACCGGCCCCACCGGCGCCAGAGCTGCTCGAGTTCGTGCGTTCACCGGTTCACGATCCGATCACCGAGGCCGAGCAGCGTGAGTCGCTGCGTCGCCTGATCGGTGACGTGCGCCGGCTGCCCGGGCAGCAGCGCTCGGCGCTTCTGATGCGCGAGCTGAGCGGCATGAGCTATTCGGAGCTGGCC
>JBPCMW010000011.1:0-6466 GCA_051001875.1 Solirubrobacteraceae bacterium
CCGTCCAAGCGTTCTGCGACCGCGCCACCCTGATCCACGACGGCGAACAACGCTACCTCGGAGAACTCGAAGAAGCCGCCCTGCGCTACTACCGACTCAACTTCGCCGGACAGATCGCGGGCGAGCCGGATGGCGATCCCGGGGTCAAGCTGATCGATGTCAGGCTGGAGGATCGGGACGGCAGGCGGCTGACCGACGTCGCCCAGGGGCAGGCGTTTCGCCTCCGCCTGGTCGCCGTCGCCACGCGCCCGCTCCCGGCCCCGGCGATCGCCTTCGAGCTCCTCAACGTGGACAACGTGCCAGTGCTCGGCTTCGGCAAGGCGCTCGAGGACGATGACGGAGTCGCCCAACCGCTGGCCGCTGGGGAGCGGCTGACCGTCTCGACGGAGGTCGACAGTCAGCTCGTGCCCGGGCGCTACGCGTTCATCTGCTCGTTCTCCCGCAGCCGCGCACGGTCCGACGACGCGCTGCGCGACCTGCGCGTGCTCGACTTCCTGGTCAAGGGTCCTGACCCGATGCCCGGCATGATCTCCGTCCGCGCCCGGGTGGATGCTCGGCTCGAGCGAGGCTGAACCTTGGTCACCGAGTCAGCCGATCCCCAGCTGCGCGACGTCGCCGGCCCGTCGGCCCTGAGCGGCGGCTGGAAGCGCTTCTGGGAGCTCACCCTGTTGCTGGCCGTGACAGACTTCAAGCGGACGTACTTCGGGACGGCGCTCGGCTACCTGTGGACGGTGGGGCGGCCGCTGATGCTGTTCCTGGTCCTGGTCGAGGTCTTCACCCATGTGATCAGGCTCGGCAACCAGGTCCCGCATTACGCCGAGTTCCTCCTCTTCAACATGGTGCTGTTCGGCTTCTTCACCGAGGCCACCACGAACGCGGTGAGCTCAATCGTCAGCCAGGAGGGGATCGTGCGCAAAACGCAGTTCCCCCGCCTGGCCATTCCGATGGCCGTGGTGGTGACGGCTCTGTTCAACTTGGTGCTGAACCTCGTCGTCGTCTTCGTGTTCATCCTCGTAGCCGGGATAAGCCCGGGCTGGACGTGGCTGCTCCTGCCGGTCCTGGTCCTGCTGATGACGGTGATCACTCTGGCCGTGTCGATGATCGTCTCCTCCCTGTACCCGCGCTTCCGTGACCTCGGGATCATCTGGTCGGTGTTCGTGACCGCGCTCTTCTACGCGACGCCGATCCTGTATCCGCTGGAGATCGCGGTCTCCCGCTCGCACACGCTGGGGAAGCTGGTGTCCCTGAATCCCTTCACCCCGATCCTCGAGCTGGGACGCCGCTGGATCATCGACCGGCATGCGCCGTACCCCGGGACCGCAGCCGGCGGCGGGACAGGGCAACTAGTGGTTGCCATCGCGATCATCGTGGTCACCTGCGTGCTCGCGGTGTGGCTGTTCAGACGCGAGGCCCCCCGAATCGCTGAGGAGCTGTAGGGGGCGCCTCGACGATGGCGATCACGGCCCCGGCCAAGGCGATCGCGATCAGCGTGACGGCCGGCATCTCCCAGTCCCAGTCCAGCGGGGCGTGAGCGATGTACGTGACAAGACCGGCGATCGGACCGGCCACGAGCGCCGGCGACGCCCGATGGGCAGTGCGAGCGGCGATGGCTAAGCCCCCGAGGAACGTGGCCAGCAACGCTGCGCCCACCAGACCCAGCTCGGCCAGAGTCTGCAGCGGCAGCGAGTGGGCGTCCCGGGCGAATTCCTTCAACGGCCGGTAGCGCAGCCAGTAGACCGACCACCCGCCGGCCCCCACCCCCCGGATCGGCTCGTCGCCGAAGGCGCGCATGGCCACCCGCCAGTAGGCGTAGCGATTGCTCTGAAGGGTCGTGAGGCGCGTCGCGCCGGCGCTCAGCGGCTGGCTCGAGGTCTCCTTGGCGCCCACGACGATGGCCGCCGCCAGCCCGACGCAGATGAGCGCGAGCGCGACCCACGGCGCCCGAGGGGGTAAGCGCAGCGGCCCCGGTGCCTCGGTGCGGAGCAACCACCGCACCGCCAGCACGGCGGCGGCCACGATCAGCGCCAGCAGCGTCAGCGTGATCGCCCCCTGGCGCTCACGGGTCGTGCTGTTCCCGGCCAGCGAGGTGACCGAACGCCACGGGGTCACGGCAACCGCTCCGAGCACGCCGGCCCCAAGCGCGACGCCACCGGCCCGCACCTGCGCGCGCGAGGGCGCTACGACGACGAGGGTGACGATTCCCGCCGCGCAGGCGAACAGCGCGCCACGGGAAAAGGACAGGTACAGGCCCATTCCCAGCGGAGCGGCAGCCGCCGTCGCGACCAGTCGGAGCGACCGTTGGCGGGCGGCGTCGCCGGCGATCCGCAGGCAGACGACAAGCCCGATGGCCGCGAGCTCACCCATCGCGTTCCAATAGGTGAGCGGCTGCTCGAGTCGCCCCTGGGCGCTAATCGAGTGCTGGAAGTGCAGCAGTCCCGGCACCAACCGCTCGGAGACCCCGTAGCCGACGACAAGGAGCGTCCCCCCGACCACGGCCGGCTCGACCGCCCGCAGGGCTCCACGCCCGCGCAGCAGCGAGGCGGCGGCGATCAGCGCGCCGGCGTAAACGACTGCCAGCTGGCCTCGGTGGTACGCATCGCCGACGATCGGCGCCCATGTCGCGGAGAGCAGAGTCCAGGCGGCGAACAGGACCAGACTTGCCAGCGCAACCCGAGCAGCGCGGCGGCCCGGCAACAGCCGCGGCGCGGTCGCGGCGGCGAGGGCCACCAGAACCCAGACCACGAGACCAGTCCACCCTCGCGCCTCGTCGAAGTAGCCGCCGCTGAAGAAGGCGAGCACCGCTGGGCCCGCGAGCAGGACGGCGCGGGCGCCGTTTAGCCCGGCACCACGCACCGCTCAGCGTCGCGAGCCCTGAAGCGAGCGCGTGACCAGGCGGGTCGAGGCCAGCGGTTGGCGGCCCCCGGCGGCGGGACGCGCTCCCTCCCGCGCGGCGTTGACCTGGGCGAGGATTCCTTCGCGAAAGCTCGCGGCGTCGAATTGAGTCGCGTTGCGGACGCAGGCCTCCGGGTCGATCGCGCCGTCGTCGAAGGCCAGCACCGCGCTGGCGAGCTCCTGTGGGCCACCGGACCAGAAGCAACCGGTAACGCCGTCGATGACCGTCTCCAGCGCCCCGCCCCCGCTCCGGGCGATCACCGGACGCCCGGCGGCCTGGCTCTCCACCGCCGCGATCCCGAACTCCTCGACCGAGGTCATCACCAGCGCCCGGGCTCCGCTGAGGATCTCCGCCACGGTGACGTCCGGGACGCGTCCGGTGAAGGTCACCGTCGCACCGGCCTGGCGGCGCAGCGCTCGGCCGGCTGGGCCGTCGCCCACCACGATCAGCGGCAGGCGCAGCCGGTTGAACGCCGCGACGGCGACGTCGATCTGCTTGTGAGACATCAGTTCGGCGACGATCACGTAGTGCTCGCCGACCGGCCCGGGCGAGAAGCGGTCTGTGTCGACGGGCGGATGGACGACCTGCGATTCTCGGCCGAAGTAGGCCCGGATCCGCTCCTGGGTCACGTGTGAGTTGGCGATGTAGCGGTCGGTTCGGGCCGCAGCGACGCGATCCCACTGCCGCCACCGCCGGAACGCCCCGGCTAGAAACGCGTGGGTGATCGGATTGCGCCGGCTGGCCAGTGTGGCCTGGCAATCGTTCCAGGCATAGCGGAAGGGGTTGTGGCAATAGCTCACATGCAATGTGAGCTCGTCGCAGAGGACCCCATGGGCCCACGCCGACGAGCTGGAGATGACCAGGTCGTAATCGGAGAAGTCAAACGACTCGATCGCCGCTGGATAGAGCGGAAACAGCACCCTGAAGGTGCGAGCCGAGGGACGGAGCCGCTGCAGGAACGACGTGTGGATGTTGCGCCCGGCGAACCGGCCTTCGGTCCCCTGCTCGTCATACACGGCGGTGTAGACGTCCGCGTCGGGCCACATCCGGCACAGTTCCAGAAACACGCGTTCGCCCCCCCGAAGGTCGAGCAGGAAATCGTGGACCAGGGCCACGCGTGGACGGGCATGGGGCTTGTGCGAACCGCTCCTCAAGCCCGACAGTCTAGAGCTGGGTACGCTGGCGGCGCTGATGCCCTCGGTGCTTATGATCAGCTACTCCGGAGCGCTGGGCGGCGCCGAGCGGATCCTGTTGGATTGCGCAGGCGGCCTGGCGGGAGAGCGAAACCTGGCCTGTCCCGAGGGGGAGCTGGCCTGCGCCGCCCGCGCCCAGGCGATTCGCGTTTTTCCGGTGTCGGGACGCAGCATCGCCCTGCGCGGCTCCCCCCTGGAGCCGGCGAGGGCCTTCACGCGGCTCGCAGCGCACCGCCGCGAAGCTCGCCGGCTGATCGGCGATCTCGATCCGGATGTGGTGCTGGCGTGGGGAATGCGCTCGGCCCTGGCCTGCCTCGCCGGCCCCTCCCCCAGGGCGCCGGTCGTCTTCCAGCACAACGACCTCCTGCCGGGACCGCTGATCGCCCGAGCCGTCCGTCTCGCCGCTTCCCGGGCTGAGCTGGTGCTGGCCCTCTCGCAGGCGATCGCTGCCGACCTCGACCGCGCCGGGAGGCTCGCCGGTCGCCTGCGGATCATCCATCCAGGGGTCGACGTTGGGAAGTTCAACGCCGCTAGCCGGCCCGCGCGGCCACCGGAGGTCCTCCTGCTGGGCGCGCTCGTGCCCTGGAAGCGTCCCGACCTGGCGCTGGAAGCCGTCGCCCTGGCCCGGCTCCAGCAGCCCGACCTGCGACTGCGGCTGGTCGGCGGGGCGTTTGCGGAGGACGGAGACGCGCTGCCGGCGCGTCTACGAGAGCGCGCGGCTGCAGCCGACCTGGCCGGGGCGGTCGAGCTGGTGGGAGCGGTCGCTGACCCACGGGCCGAACTCGAACGTGCTACCTGCCTGCTGCACTGCGCGCCGCGCGAGCCGTTCGGCATGGCGGTGCTCGAGGCGCTCGCGGCGGGACGCCCGGCGGTCGTCCCGGGGGCTGCCGGACCGGCCGAGATCGTCGATCGGTCATGCGGGCGGTTGTACCCGCCGGAGGACGTCCGAGCCGCGGCCGACGCGCTCGTGGAGATCGTCAGCCATCCCGAACTGGCGGCCGAGATGGGCGCCAGCGGACGCCGCCGGGCGCAGGAGCGGTTTGGGCTCGCCGCGAGCCGGGGCAGGTTCGCCGAGGCCGTCCAGCAGGTCAGCCGGCGCCGTCGCACTCCGGCGCTCGCCCCGGAGAAGCTGGCGATCGTCACCGTGACCCACAACTCCGCCCCGGAGCTCCAGCGCCTGCTCGCTTCCGTGCGCCGCCACCTGCCTGGGACCCGGACGATCGTGGTCGACTCGGGTTCGCAGGACGAATCACTCGCACTCGCGCGGGAGACCGGATCGACCACGGTGCTCGACCTCGGGGCGAACGTGGGGTTCGGGACAGCGTGCAACGCCGGCGTCCGGGCGGTGGAGGAGCCGATCACGGTTTTGCTCAACCCCGACGTCGAGCTGGTCGACGACTCGTTGCCGAGGCTGGCGGCGTCGCAGCTGGCCCGCGGGAAGCCCGCGCGGCTGCTGGCGCCGCGAGTGCTGCTCTCAGACGGTCGCCGCCAGGACAACGTGCACCCGGCACCGGCTTCCACCGCTGACCTGGTGCGGTCGCTGGTCCCCCCGGGGATGTTGCCCCGTCCGCTGGCGCTTGCGCTCGCCCCATGGCAGGCTGAGCAGCCCCGCCGCGTCGGATGGGCGGTGGGCTGCGCAATGCTGGCCAGGACCGAGACGCTCCGTGAACTCGGGCCCTTCGACGAGCACTTCTTCCTCTACGGCGAGGACCTCGACCTCGGCCTGCATGCCGCGCAGCGCGGGATCGAAACCTGGTTTCACCCGGAGGCTCGCGTGCTGCACGAGGGAGCGCACGCGTCGGCGCGTTCCTTCGGAGGAGAGCCATTCACCCGGCTGGCTCGCGCCCGGAACGAAGCTGTTCACCGCCGGCTGGGCCTCCGAAGTTCACGTGTCGATCGCTCCGCGCAGGCGCTCACATTTTTCTCCCGCGGGATCGTGAAGCGCGCCCTCGGGCGCTCCGCGGCGCGCGAGCGCTCCCAGCTCCAGGCCGTGCTGACCGTGCCTCGGGCGGGGTGAGGATGAGCGGGCGCTTCGCCGTTCGCGGCTGGCGTGCCGTATCGTTCGGCCTCGGCGGGGTCCTGGTGATCGGCCTGGCGATCGCCTTGCTGCAAGGCGGCGGACACCGCCACCGGCCCGGCGTTCGGAGACCCCGAGCAGCTGCTCGTGCGCCGGCGCTGCCCGCGCCCGCCACGCCGCTGCTGGGGGTGAGCGTCAACCGGCTGTTCCTGGACCGCACGTACTCCCCGGCCCAGATTGACGCTCAGCTCAGCGCCCTTGAGCAGACGGGAGCCACCGACGCGCGCTGCGATGCCCTGTGGGACGCCACCGATCCCCAGCCCCCCACTGGGGGCACACACCGCTACG
The DNA here is from genome assembly GCA_051001875.1 of Solirubrobacteraceae bacterium. Taxonomy (GTDB): domain Bacteria; phylum Actinomycetota; class Thermoleophilia; order Solirubrobacterales; family Solirubrobacteraceae; genus Palsa-465. The sequence continues at coordinate 6,452 of JBPCMW010000011.1, forward strand.
ACTGGAGCTTCGATG
>JBPCMW010000012.1:0-18934 GCA_051001875.1 Solirubrobacteraceae bacterium
GCGGCGGCGGGTCCCCGGGCACGTGCGCAACTCACAACAGGCCGCTACACGCCACGAACCCCCACTCAGCAGGCGCTTCCCCGCAAGCGCGCGCCCACTTCACCCCCAGATCGACAGGAGAGCCCGAAATTCTCCAGGCCACGACCATGCAGGAGAGTCCATGCGACAACTGCACCCATGTAGCACCCCGCCACTGTCCACATCAGTACAAAGCTCAAGCTCGGCTGCAACAGCACGGCAATCGCTATGCCGGCCCAAATCAGGGACACCACCTTTTGGGTCGTGAACATGAGTCCCAGGTCCACACCCCAAGCCAGCCCAAGTAGGCCAGGCGACAACACTCTGATGAACCGCTGAGGGACTTGGCGCTCGACCTGCGGCGTTCGGTTGCTGATGTCTGCAACTCCGAGCAGAAAGACTATCCCGGCGCACGCGACCAGGTGCTCGGCGTGTGAGCCAACCAGAGCGAGCACTTGACCAATCCCCAGCATTCCCGCTGCAAGAAGGGAAGCACCGAGAATCGCGCCGACGGTCAGGCCAAAGAGGAATCGAGCTGCCGCCCTCGGGCGATAGACCAGCATGGGGCTGGACACGCCAGCCATTGATCGTCCTCAGGGGCTCAGCGCCTGGAGGAGGGCGCCAACTCCGGCAAGCACCGTCCAAGCGACCACGACTGCCTAGTGGACGTTGCACTGATACGCCGAGGCGTAATAGCCGTTGCCGCCGATCTTCTCGCAGCAGCTACACGTAGCCGACGACCCGGAGTAGCTGCATGACCAGAGGTAGTGCTGAGTCCCACGGCAGCTGGTCAGCGTCGTGTTGGGCGGGCAGTAGACCAAATGGCAACACCCGCACGACGCAGCATCGGCCGGAGCCGCCGAGCCAAACATCGCTCCGGCAACGGTTTACCCACCGGATCCGAGCCGGCCCAGAAACCGTCGGCGCCTGATCGGCTCTACACGGCAGGTGCCCTCGTCGGAATGCTCAGCCTTGTCCATGCGTGATCAACTCCCTCGGTTGGGTCTGAAGCCGGCGTGACAACTCCGACACGTCTTGAAACAGCAACGCGTCTCGTAAGGAGCCTGCGGCGAAAACCAGAGCGGTGGGGCTGGTCTGGACTCCAAAGTTGGTATTGATCCAGGCACCGCCCTGGTCGACGTAGAAAGGAAAACGCCCAAGCTCATACCGCTCCACGTACGCCTCGCCGATGCCGTACTCCGAACACGAGACCAAGACCGCCGTTGGCAGAACCGGCTCAAAGCTGGCGAGCTGACGACTAACGTCATCGCAACTCGCACAAACAGTACTGAGCACTAGAAGACAGGAGGAAGCGTCCTCGGCAAGCGGTTTCAAGGGATCCGGCCAATCCGCTGCCGTGGCACCCAGACGCGCCTCTTCCAACGGATGAACCTCCCGGGATGCGCCCGCGAGGACTGTATCCGGAAGCCGCGAAACCAGTTGCCCCAGCATCGCAAAGAGCGTCACGACGGCCATCATCAGCACGACGACGGCTATAGCGAGGGCGAGCGTCACCGCTCTACCGCGGGGCCAGGGCTGAGGATGAGGCGAGATACCAGCCGACGATCAAGCCATAAGCTAAGGCCGACCGCCGCAACGCTGGTAACAGAACCTTCAACTACGAAACGTTGAGCATTGGTCAGGGACTCAGGAACGACTGCGCTCACCGCCACGCAGATAAGAACTGCGAGGCCTGCGACGATGTTGCGAAAACCGAGCGGATGGCCCTTGCCCTGGCCAAAGCAGCCACACGCCGCGTTCCCCGGACGACTGACCCCAAGGACTCCGAGGGCAACAAATGAGAGTGCGACAGCGATACCGAGAGAGGTGGCGACAGCCCGCCATGGCAATGTGACCGCCGTGGCGGTACATACTTCGGCCGCGGCGAAACCGCGTACAACAGCAGGTCTGGTAAGAAGTCGTGGTATTCCCAGCTCGTGGAGTGCCTGAGCTAAACCATTCGGCGCCACTAGCTTCCGCACACCACTCACCACAAGAACGGAGGCCAAGCCAGAGCCACACGCCGTCGTGAGCACCGCTTGCACGGAAAAACCATTCTCCCTTTCAAGTCCCTACCTTTCGGCGGCGAACACTACGCTGGCCACGGACGACCGTCAAGAGGCTTCCACCAAAACAGTGGGCGGCGACTCGCCGATGCGTCGGTAATGGCGACGCAGGTCGACGTGCCGCAGCTCAATGACGGTGTGGTGGCGTTGCGGCGGTTGACGCCGCCGCCCATCCTGCTTCAGTCATTCCGCGGATCCGCCACGGGCGCGGGGCGGTCCCAACCGTTGTCCGCACTCGTCCGGCGCCGGCGCCGGACGACGCGTCCTCGAGGTTGCCCGGAGCTTCGGTGGCGATCCTCACGGGTTGATGGTCACACGGCAATGGGCGCGGCGACCTCCTGGCGGACGCGTTGTTCTCGGACGAGGAGGGTGTGTCGCTCGATGGCGATCACGAGCTTGGCGAGGTCGCGGTAGCCGATGATCCGTCGGGACTGCTGCTCCGCGACGAGCATCCCGGCGGCAGTCCAGCGCTTGCGCATGTCTCCGCCTGCCAGCGTTTGACGTTGCGCTGCGTGTAGCGGACGATCTCGATCATGCTCTCGCACGGGTTCGTCGAGGACAGCGTCCTTGCAAGTTGCCACTGTTCCTCCCGCGCGAGGCGCTCGGCGATCCCGGGGCCTTCAGCGATGAGAGCAGGTATGGGAGTCGCTCACCGATCTTCGTTTTGGCTGGGGTCATGCGCAGAGCTCCGCGTAATCGGCGAGCTCCGGCGCGCCGATCACCGAAGTGGCGCACGTTTCGATTCCTAGAAGTGGCTCACTATTGAGCGCCTGGCGTCACCCTCCGCAGCTCGCGAAAGAACCAAGAACTCAAGCAGTCCGAGGCCGCTCGCCCGCGCCTGTGCGACAAAGGAAGCTTTGCAGGGAGCGATTAGTGCGGTGAAGGGCGAGCACCACCTCGGAGAGCCTGGAACCCCTGTTCGGCTCGCGGCCTCGTTGGTCTCGATTCCCGTCCGCCACGCCGCAACCATATGCACAAAAGCTGCAATTCATACCCTTTGCATTCGCTCTTAGGCGCGAAGCGAACCACAACCGTTCCAGAGCCTGCCCGACTGAGGCGGGGTATGGCGCGTTGCGTCGCCGCCCGTGAACGGCAGCGATCTCGCTTGGTCGCCAGCAAATGTCTCGAGAATCCGCTCTGGTGGTGAACCGATGAGCCGACGCCGTCAGCCTTGCGTGGCCAGCACAGGTCCGAGAAAAGGCATTCCCGGACGTACCCACCTTCGCCAGCCATTGATTTCGCAACGCTATTGCAGGGGTTGTCCGGCGAGGAGGCCGACAGCGGAGATCGAGGGGGCGAAGAAGTATTCGCCCCCGGTGGTGATCACCCATCGCGCCAGGGTCAGGTGGGCGTTCTGCGGAGTCAGGGTGAACTCGGGGTTGACGGTGTCCTGGCTGATGATGGGGTCTCGCCCGTCGCCGGACTGGGGGAAATCCTCGGAGTTGACCCAGGCGGTCTGCACGAACTCGAACTGGCGCGCGATCGACGCCTGGTAGCAGAGGAACAGCAGACCACGGTCCTGGGTATCAGGGACCGGGCCCTGCCCCGGGTATGGCGGCTCATTCGGGGCGAGCTCAGGCCCGTAGGGGATCCCTCGGCGTAGAAGCCGGTGCTGAGAGGTGCCGGGTTGGGCTGGCGGTTGTTGGTCACGCGGGTTGGTCTTGCGGATATGCGCGGCTCTTGGCACGAGGTGCCCGTCGGCGTCCTGCCCGTAGGTGAAGTCGTTGATCTTGGCGTCCGTGAGCAGCGACGGGTCGGCTGTAGAGGGATCGCCGGCGTCTGGATTGGTTCCGGCCGCCTCGTCCGGGGTCAGCTCGAGCGGAGCACCGCTCTTGAAGCGCCCGACGAGCTTGGCCGCCATCACATCCTCGCTGAGGCTTTGCGCTTGGGCCGTCTGGGTGATGAAGGCGTTGAACGCTTGCACGTTCTGGCGCAGGCGCCGGAAGACGAGGTAACTGCCGTTCATCGCCCAGCCGGGGAACGCGGGAGTAGGTGGCGGCGTTGGTGCCGGGCCGGGATAGACGGGCTGTACGGGCTGCAGCGGTGGGGGCGGCGCGGGCGGCTGACCTGTCGGATCCTGGGCGCCGAGGACGAACTCACCGGGAGCGATCGCGTCCTGCCCAGGCTTGGGAGCTGGGGACTGCCCCACCGCCCCTCCGATGTCGAGACCGATGATTGCCGGCTGGGAGATTCCATCCCTGAACCCGAAGTGCTCGCGGCCGCGTTGATCACCAGGACGCGTTTGCCCATCAACCAGTGGTGCCAGCTCGGTGACCCCGTGCGCCACGACACGCGCATGGAGGTCCTGATAGAGGCTCTGCAGATCGGCGAGTTCATCGGCTGCGAGCAGCGCGACGGCGTGGAGGGTCTGATTGAAGGGCGCCACCCATTTGGCGGGCGCACTGTCATCCACATCACCGATGCGCGGAGCGGCGGCGCGCATACCCGCGCTGAACTCTCCCGGGAAAGCGTCCAGTCCCGGTGCTCCGAGCGCCTGCAGGCCTGCGAAGCTGAAGGCGATGTTCAACCAGCTGGCCTGCACGATCCCCCGATCGGCATCCGGCCGCCCCGGCCGCCGCTTGTAGACCTTGCGAAAGAGATCGTTGAACTCCAGCACCTCTGAGCAGGAGGCCAGGTCCGAGGCGATTCCGGCCAAGAAGCTCTGTCCAGCCTGTTGGCTGGGGAAGGCCAGGAACACGAAACGCTGAAAATCCTTGTTGAAGCCGGCGAGGTTGCCCTGGATGTCATCCAGGGCAAGCGTCGGTGCGGGGTTGATGGCCATCAGCCACTCCTTCGATTTCTTGGTTGCCTTTGCGTGTGGCGCCTGAACCTCGGGGCCTACCAAGCCCCGACACCACAGGACGAATCATCCGACATCAACCGGACGGAAAACAGGCGCGTTGGAGACGACCGGGTGGTAAGGCCGGCCGCCTCCAACGACAGGCAACCGGCGGCATCCTAAATTCGGCCCCGGCGGAAGGCGACGCTTCATCCGCGACGCAGCCGAGGCCTAGCCGAGAAGAGGCGTTCTCGGACATGTCCGGGCTGGGCGCCATCATCCGGGGATGGCTGATCCTGAACCGCTCGAGGCTTTCGCTGAGGAGACCAAGCAGGTCGCGCGCTCGATCGCTCAGCGAATCGTCGATAGCGGCCGCGAGTGGCTTACCGGACAGCTGGTCGCGTTGCTCATCGGAGCGGTCGGGAGTAGCGCTCTGGCGATCGCAGTGCTGCCGATCTTCGCCGGCGTCGCGTGCGCGCTGGTCACGCTCGCCGCGGTGATCTACGCCATCTACGCCCGCCGACTCCTGGCCACCGAGCGTCGTAACCGCCGCTGGGCGCACATCCAGGGCAAGCGCGTGCAACAGCAACAGCTCAGGGCGCAGGCCTCGGTGGACAACGCGGTGCTGTTGATCGGCGGAGACCGGCAGGCCAGCGTGGGGACGCTTCGCAATCGCGACCTGGCCCAGGCGGTACGCCACCTACTGGCTCGCCTGCATCAGAGTGCTCTCGCCAGCCGCCCGCACCCGCAGGCCGCTGCCCAGCATCAGCCAGCCATGCCGCCGGCCCCGGACCTGACTGCCGTGCGCCGGCGCCTGGAGCAGCGCCAGGCCGAGATCAAGGCGCTCGAGGCGGAGATCCAAGCGCTCTCGGTGCCGGGCGATCAGGCGCTTGAGGCGGTGGCCCGCGAAAATCGCCAAGCCGAGCGCGATCTATCGACGGCCGCGCGCGAAGCCGACCGGCTGGCTCGAGACCGCCAGCGCCGAGGCCTCACCCCAACGATGCCTGCCGGGCGCGAGCTCGGGCTACAACTCCAAATCGGTCCTGAAGGCGTTCGCGATGTGCAACGCCAGCCGCCCACCCCTACCCCGGAGCAGATCGCCGCCAAAGCGCTCGAGCAGGAGCCCCCTCGTGGCCGCTGACTACCTACCGGCCCTCGCCGGAGCCGTGGTCAGTCCCGAGGTAATCGACCCCAACGCGTTCGCCGAACGAGCGACGCAGATCGCCGCGCGCCAGCGCTCGCCCGCCACCCGTGCCACCTATGCCGGTATCTATCGTGCATTCTGCGCCGGGCTCGGTGCAGACCTCGGGCCCGGCGCGCTGACCGCAGAGAGCGTGCGGGCGTGGCGCGATCGGCTCGAGCGTCAGGGACGCTCCCCGGCGACGATCGCCAAGCATCTCTCGGCGCTGCGTACGCTCGCTGACGCGCTCGGTCAGGACCCGCAGATCGCCAAGGTCCGCTCGCAGACCGTCGCTCGCGGCCAGCCGCGCGCGCTGAGCGGCGAGGAGTTCACGCGGCTTCTGCGGATGCCCGACCGGCGGACCCGGCGGGGTAAACGCGACCTGGCGCTGCTGTACCTGCTTGGCACTGCAGGCCTCAGACGCTCAGAAGCGTGCGCGCTGACCCTGCTCGACGTCGACGAGCGCCGCCGCGCTGGCGACCGCCGGCTCCGCGACGCGATCGCGCACTCCACCAGCTGGTGGGTGACCGTCCGCTGCTCCAAGCGCGGACGCACCCGACAAGTGCCAGTCGACCAAGACGCGCTGGAGGCGATCATCGCCTGGGTCAAGGCCCGCCCCACCACCGACAACGACCGACTGCTGCTCTCCCTCCCCCGCACCGGCCGCCCCCCCAGCCCGCTCTCCACCCGTGACGTAGCACGGATCGTCGGCGGCTACGCCGCGGCCGCCGAGCTGCCCGAGGATCGCCGCTCCCCCCACGTACTCCGCCACACGTTCTGCACCGCACTCGCCAACGCCGGCGTCGACGTCGGCGTGATCCGAGAGCTCGCCGGCCACGCCGACATCCGCACCACCACCATCTACACCGCCGTCGACCACCACCGACTCGAGGACGGGATCGCTGCCGTCCGCCAAGCCCGCACCGCCGGCCTCGCGCGACTGGCCAAGAGCGCGGCGTAAGGAACGGCGATTCCGCCGGACAATTGGGTAAAGCCTCGTCTCCAAGCCCGCAGATCGCGAGCCGGATGGGTGCTTCAGCGGCCGTAAGTGCGAGCCAGGGCAGTGGGCACCAGTTCCGTATGGACCGTCGGCGCAGGCGACGCGCCTCGGTTCCAGATCACGACATTTGGCGCGCCGGGCGAGGTCGGCAGAAGCGCTGCAAGCCTGAGCCCGGTCGCGCTCCGGGATCACCGTGACCAACCCTCAGCGATTGCTCGCAGCTCGATTGAACTAGGCTGCGAGGAGCTCGGGGACGGGCGCGATCTCGCGCTCAGGTTCCTCATCAGCGGATCGTCGCTCAACCCCGATCAGCAGCTCCTCGTCGAGAACGGCGAGGATCCGCTTGAGCACAGGAATCGTGGGAATATGGTCGCCTCCCTCCAGCTTGGAGATGAAGGTGTGCGAGGTGCCTGCGCCTTTGGCTAGCTCGGCTTGGGTCAGCGCGAGCTCGTACCGGCGTTCGCGGATGTGTGCGGCGATCCAGTTCTTCTTGCGCAGTTCGCGCATAGCGGCGTAATCGTCCCGGGCCTCCCGATAACCCGGGCGGCGGTGCGCGCGGCTAGCCGCAGCCTTGCTGGCCGCGGTGCCCACCGGGGAGTCATTCTTTGCCTTGATGGTCATGATGACTATCTTATCGATTTCGATAAGCGGCGTCAAGGGGTCAGGCGCCGCCTCTGGGGGGCATCGCGGCCAGCAGCGCGCGGAGGCACGCGAGGCTGAGCTTCCATGCGCGCAGCGAAGTCCCCCATCCGGCGCTGGGCCAGGTGCTTATCGGCGTCCGTGACCGAGCCTGTGTTCTTCTCGAAGGCGTGCAGGAGCACGACGAGATTGCCGGATCGCTGATACAGCACGCGATAGCGAGTCCGCGCGAAGCGAACGCGCAGCTCACGCAGCTCGCCGTCGATCTGCGAGCTGACCGGAAACGCCGGCGGCGGATCGCTCGGTGCGAGACCATTGAGGTACTCCTCCACGTAGTCGTCGATCTTTGCGGCCACCTTGTCAGGCAGGCCTTCAATGAAGTCGTCGACCGGCTCTACACCATTCTTCTCGCGGTAGTAGACGGCCTGGGTTTCAGCCACGGAGCTGGAAGCCTACGGTGCCTGTCTGCGCGCGCTGGAGTTGCTCAGGCAGCCTTTGCGTTTGAGCCCCTCGGCAGGCGAGTTACCGTCGCCGCGGCTAGGACGATGGCCTCGACGATTCGGTGATACTCCTCCTCCGTGAGGCGGATGTGTGATTGGCGTCTGACGCGCAGTGGATCGAAGCCGACATCGGCCAGGCTGGGGGCGTAATCATCGGCTGCGATCGCGACGAGCGGCCGTACCGCCAGCTGGTAGGGCCAGCGATCGCTGCCGGTGTCCGTGGGCTCATCGGCGATCACCTCCACAACGGCGCAGAAACGCTGACGACCGGCAGCGTAGTACACGAGACGACTGCCCCGGCTGACCGAGCGCGGATACTTCGGAAACCAAACAGTTGCGAGACGATCCTGCCACGGCGCCATAGCCATCCAGTTCGCCGGCACCGGTGTGCCGGCATGTCCAAACGTCTTGACAAAAAGGACCGCCATGAACTCTCCTCACATCTAGTAAACGAATAATTTACACGAATCCTGCGCTGCTGAGGGCGTTAGTAGATGCAGTAAATGATACTACAGGTTTCCAAGCGACGCAGGGCGCGATGAGCGCCAAGGGCCCTGCGTGATCGTCCCGGGCATGGACGCGGTCGAGGAGCAGCCGCAAAAAACGCACACGGTCCATTCCGGCGTGGGCTACTGGCCCCCGCGCCTGATCCCTCAGCCAGCCCTGAGCTCTTGAGACGAGTCCGGTGCTATTCAGGTTGAGGCCGCGAGGATGGGTCTCCGTCCGTACGTCCGGATCCGGACGTATACGTCCCTGAGCCAGTGAGCATCCGAGTAGGGTGATTGGTGGCTGGCCTACAACCCGTTGGTTCCCGTCACGAGACGGTTAGGAGAAGGAGCGCATGATCACCCTCGGCATCATCCTGCTGGTCATCGGATTCATCGCGAAGATCGCCGTTCTGTGGAGCATCGGGATCATCCTCTTGCTTGTCGGCCTAGTCCTACTCGTGCTCGGCTCCGTGGGACGCGCCGTAGGCGGGCGGCGTCACTATTACTGAAGCCCGCGGGCCCGCTGCGCCGCGCCGCGGTGGAGCGCACAATGATTCATTCGCGAACGCTCCCGGTGCGACTTCAGCGGTCTCGCGCCGGTTCGCACGCAGCGGAGCATGAGGAGGTCAACCTATGCCTGAGACGACTGAAACGCGGACCGAGAAGGGCATCAGCCTCGCTCGTGGGCCAGCGCTGATCCTGGGGACCATTCTCCTCGCGGCCGGCCTCTACTTCCTGTACAAGCAGCACGTCTTCCCAAAGACCGCGAACTTTCCCGACGGTAAAGCGCCGGTTCAGAGCAAGGTCTTCCTGGGGGTCTTCGGCGCCAACGGCTGGACCGGGATGCTCACCGCCGTCGGCGGCGGCCTGCTCCTATTCGGCGCTGCTCAGCATCTGCTCGCCAAGACGATGAGCCTGATCGTCGGCGTAGCTCTCGCTGCCGCGGCGATCATCGCGCTCGTCAGCGGCGACGTGCTCGGGCTAGCCGCCGCCAACGGCTGGACCGAGATCGGGTGGGGTGCCGTCGCGGCAATTCTCCTGTTCAACACCGTGATTCCGCGACGGCGGACGACTGTCGCGACGGGCTATGCCGGTGGCGTCGGCCGACGGCGAGGTAGCGCAGCCGTACCCACGACCGGGGCCGGCGCGGCAGCGGCCACCGAGCAGGATCGCGTCGCCGACAGACATGCCAGCGGAGGAGAGAATGTGCGAACGCAGCCCCGCCGCAGCGATTCTGACCTCCAATCGGGGCCCAAGCGCGAGGGTGATCTGGCGCCCACCGGGACCGAGCATGCGGCGGGGCCGGACCGGGACGTCGAGCGATCCGAGGAGACGGGCGCTGCGGGCTCCGACAGCGCGACAACACGCCTCGATCCCCAGCCATAGGCTCAGACCCAGGACACCGGCGGAACCCGGGCAGCCAGACGCGCACAGGATCCCGACCCTTGTGGCTTCTCGCAAGTCCTCAGCGCTAGGGCGACAGCTCGAGAACTTCCCGGCCTGCCCCCCGAATTGCGGCTGCACCGATCGCTCCTCGCTTTGCTGACGCTCGGGGAACGGGGTGAGTCCACGTTATGGGCGGCATTCTTCGAGCTCCCTTCCGGGACCGATACGACGGGGGCAATGGGTTCAACGCCGGTGATACTGGCTCATCGCCGGAGGGTTCGACTTCGACTGATGCCGTCTCGGCGGCGGGCGACGGCGAGCCAGTCGGGCTCGGCGGGCGGGGCGGTCCCGGCACGTTCGGCACCGGCATCGGGGACTTCGGTAAAGGGCAGGCTCCGCGTGGCCTGGGATTTGATCGCTGGTGGCTGCTGAGGGTGATCTGACCTAGCGCGAGCGGCTCGGCGGTACGGCGTCGCATTGCCTGCCGGGTGGCGTGCAGGGCCTCGTCGAGCGTTGACACGCGCTCGGGCGGCGCATAGTCCTGGCGCTCGGCCTGCCGGGCGGCGGGCTCTGCGATCACGTGCATGCGGGTCTGACCCCTAGCGCGGGAGAGCGCTGCATAGGCCCATTCCGCAGTGAATTCAGACGGACGGCCGATGACGCCAACCCAGTCGAGCGTCGCGCCTTGGGCACCGTGGCCGGTGAGCGCGTAGGCGTGCTCGAGATGCTCGGCCGCGTAGTCGGCGTCGAGCTCGCGGCGGCCGCCGCCGTCCGGCGTTACGGTGAGCGCGCGGCTCTTGTTGTCGATCGCGGTCACCGTGCCGCGGGTACCGTTGTCGACGTCGCGGTGGCGGTCGTTGCGACGTGCGATCACTCGCTCGCCGACGCAAAACTCACGACCAGCGATCACGACCCCCGCGAGAGCGAGCGTGTCGTCGCGCTTGAGCCGTGCCCGTGCCTGCTCGTTCAGCAGACTACGGGTGGCGTTGTCGCGGGCGATCATCACGGCCTCGGCCGTGCCGTAAGCGGCCCTGGCCACGTCCCACTGGTCGAGCAGCTCCACCAGCCCTTCCTGCTCGGAACTGTTGACGGCGAGCGCCCTCTGTGCCTGCTTGAACTCGATGTATGCGTCGGGGTCGCCGTCGTGCAGTGCCTCGAGGGCTGCGCGCTCGCGCGGGTCGCGCTGACGCATCACCTGGCGCAGCTCCGGACCAGCGAGCTCGCGCCCGACGTCCGCGAACCAGCCGCCCGCCTGTACTGATGTGAGCTGACCTGCGTCGCCGGCGGCGATCACCTTCGCGCCAGCCTGCTGCGCCCAACCGAACAGAGCCGCCGATTGACGTGTGGGCGCCATGGCCGCCTCGTCGAACAGCACGACCGTTGCCGTCGCGAACCCGCCCGAGCGGTCCAGGGTCGCTACGAGGCGGTGCAGCGTGAACGCAGGCGCGTCGATGGCGGATGACAGCTCGCGCGCCGCGCGGCCGGTCGGCGCCACGCCGACGATGCGATATCCGATGTGGCGATAGCAGCTCGCGATTGCGCCCAGCGTCCGCGTCTTCCCTGTTCCGGCGAGCGCTTGGATGACATCCACGCCACGGCCGCTGCCAGCGACGGCGCGGATCGCCTCGGCTTGTTCGGCGCTCAGGTCGACCCGCAGCCGCGACATTGCCTCGCTCGCAAGCCCGGGTTCGACCATCGCCGTACGCTCCTCCGCCCGACGCCGCGCGCCGTCGACGATCTCCGCCTCGGCGGCGAGGAGATCCCGCGTCGTGTAACTCGCCTCGCCGTGAACCGCACCCAGGGCCACGACGCTCTCGTGCTCCAGATAGAAGCTCGTGAGGCGCTCGAGCTGGGCGACGCTCGCGCCCTGGCCGGCCTCGCCGGCAGCCTCGGCGAGGACGCGCCGGCGCGCGAACGCATTGTGATTCGCGGTCAAGCCGTTCGGGCCAGACAGACGGTCGACAAGCGCACGAACCACATCCGCCTCTGACCGGGCCGCGCCCGCGGGCGTCGCCCGCTGCAGACTCACAAGCTCCTGCTCCCCCAGTCCGTGCTCGGCCGCCCGGGCCCGCGCCTCCTCCCGCCACCGCGCCCCGTCGACCCCGTACTCCTTCGCCCGGCGGGTCGCCAACGCGATCCCCTCAAGCCGCTCCCGCGACAAGCCAGATGCCGGCGCTCCCGTCAGCGCCAGCGCCCGTTCCTCGATCTCAACCCGCCGGCGCGAGAACTCGCGCAGCACCGCGGGCGGCACGCCCTCGATCTCGAACAGCCCACGGCCCGCCGGACGCCATGAGATCCAGGGCAGCCGGTCCCTCAACCCGGCCCGCAACACAGCTCGATAGATGGCACCGGTGGCCGACTTGTGCTCGTAGATCCCGTGGGCCTCCAGCGAGGTCCAGCGACCCTCGGCGCCGGTCATGTTCGCGACGACGACGTGCGTGTGCAGCTGCGGATCGCCAGCGCGCGACAGCCGATGCCGATACGCGGCACCGACGAACCCCTCGCCCTGAACCCGGCGCACGCCGTTCTTCCCGCGCCGCGTAAAGCACGCCTCCCGCTCCACGTACGCGAGCGCTGCGCCCACGGCCCGCTCATGCGCCACCACCAGCGCGTGAGACGTCCCCTCCTCGGCGATGGCCAGCAGCACGCTGACGCTCTTCGGTGCCGAGAACGTGAGGTCGAACGCGGCAACGCGCGTCCGGCCATGCGGCGGGCGCAGGCTATCGCCCGAGCGCGGATCACGACCGTCCATCAACGCGAGGAACGCTTCGCGATCGACCTTGCCCGAAACTCCGAGCCCGCCGCATCCTCCGCCGATCCACCGACCCGGTGCTTCGCCCCGAGCTGCGTAGTAGTCCTCGATGCCGGCGGCGACCTGCCGCTCGTAGTATTCGAGCTGATCACGCGACGCTCCGAGCTTGCCGATGCTCAGCACGGCAGCCTCCACGAGCGGTCGCCGCCTACACCAGCATCCCCGATGCACGTGGTGTGTCGCCTTTCCGCGGTCGGGTCGTAGACAGTCGCTGGAGTAGTCGAAGCGCATGACGCGCGCTGGACGGTTGAGACGTCCGCGGAGCTCGGGATGTCGATCGCGATGCGAGACGCAGGACGTGCTGTCGACGCTTTATGGCGTTGGGGACGTAGCGCGTCGTCGGTGATGGCTTGATGGCGCTGAGCACTTGGATTCTGAATCCGCGGCGCAGCTGTGGCGCCCAACCGCAGCTGACGGCTATCGGCCGCAGCACGCCGCGGGAACGGCTTCGCGTGCGATTGTTGGCAACGGTGTTGGCAACAGGCCCGTTCGCCGGTCCGAATCCGGTGTGTTTCCTTGCCACGGCGCCCTTCGGCGCCTGGAATCATAATCCGCGTGTCGGGGGTTCGAGTCCCTCCTCCGGCATATCGCTGTTTGCAGTATCTCCCGTCGTTACTGGGGATCGTCTGATTTGGCTTGGCGGCTGCCGACCGCTATGAACCGCTAGAAACCGCTAGCTGGCTGACGAAACAGTCCAACAAGCGACGTGTTCGCTGTCCGCCGCGGGGCGCCCGGGCGCGATCGCCGCACTCGATGGTTCCGCCGGTGTCGTCCGTACGCTTTAAGCACCCGCTGTCGGCGCAGTTGGTCGGCAAACCATGGCGGTGACATGAGGTGGTTCGGTTGGCTAAGAACCCCCCCACCCGTGATGGTCGCCAGCTCGGTGCGGTCCGCAGGCACGACCCCGCTGGATCCCCGCACCTCCCCGAGATGACAGCCTTGGACTAGCCATTTAGGGACTCTCTAGGATGCCCCCGGACGGGAGCACTACTCGAGGAGGGCACGATGAGCACAGCTGTTGGGCATCCTGAGCACCCCACGGTCACGAACGGTCTTCGGCTTCGCGGCGTGGGCGGAGTGCTGCGGATGGTTAGCTCGACGACGTTGGTGTTCGCCGCGCTTGCTATCGCTCCGGCGTCGGCGGGCGCCACATTCCCGGGACATAACGGCCGGATCGCGTGGGCATACGACAGTTACGTTCCCCATTTCAACCCCGCAGACGGGATCAACACGCTGACGAGCACCGGCTTTCAGAAGGCAGAGCGACGGATCGTGGGCTGCGTTGACTACGCCGCGAGTGATCGACCCGCGGGTGATCAACCCAGCTTGTATGGGTCGTCGTGTGGGGCCTTCTGGCACGTCTCCTGGTCGGCCGATGGGCAACACCTCGTATGGGCGAACGTGCCTTACCCCGGAAACCGGATGAACAGCACGCCGGCCGGGAGGGAGGTACTCGTGCTCGCCAACAAAGACGGCAGCGGTCAGACCACCATCGCCCACGCCGGCGAAATCGACTCCGACCCGAGCTTCTCCCCCGACGGCAAACAGCTCCTCTACGTCCGCTCCGTGAACGGCGGTCCCGGTCAGATTGTCACCAGCGACCTCACAGGGAGCTATGTACGGCAGATCACCACGATTCCGGGACGTGCGCCTGAATTCTCACCAGACGGCCGGCGGATCCTGTTCATCAAGGGCTATTCCGCGTGAATCGTCGGCTCCAATGGCCACGACGCCGAGCGGCTCATCACGCATGCGTCAAACGCTGACTGGTCCCCGAATGGCCGGTCGATCCTGATCGTCAGCCCCTACCACATCATCCGCACCTACCGCGCCGACGGCACGGCAAGCGAACGGTCCGCGTCGGCATCACCCGCAGCGACATCTCTCAGCTGGACCCCAGCTACGCGGTGTTCTCACCCGACGGCCAATCGATCGCTTTCAACAGCGATTTTCACGGCGACGCGACCATCAACGTCGTCCCATCACGAGGAGGCAACGTTCGAACAATCGACTGGCAAGCGTTCCAGAACTCTGGAGAGGGCAGCAGCTCGGCGACGGGCCTGAGCTGGCAGCCGCGGCACTAGCAAGGCGCGCGGGTGCCGACCATGAGCAAGGCGCACGGTCCGTTCTGCGCTCGACGGTGATGTGGGCGGTTCCGGGCGGGCAGTACAGGTAATCCCAGCGGCGCAGATGCCGTTCCTCGCCCTCCACGATCGCTGTCGCACGGGCTATCTACGGTTGGGCTGCGCGTCCGACACGCCGCCTCGTCGAACGAAATCCACTGCTCGGCATCGAACTGCCCCCAAACGACGAGAACCCGCGCACGCGCGTTGCCGACGCCGAGGAAGCCGCCGACCTGCTGGCCGCACTTGCCCCTCGGGATGCGGTTCCGTATGCCCTGGCCTTCTACGCCGGACTTCGGCGCGCGGAGATCCGCCGTCTGGATTGGCCGGATGGTCTCTCGTCGGACCTGGCGATCTGGTCTGAGTGGGAGCCGCGCATCGAAGAACCGCCGATCTCTCACGTGGAGCCAGGGCATTCGCGTGCGGCTACTTGCCGGGATCGAACACACCGACGAGGACATCGCCGCCGCCAATGACGGCGACCAAGTCGACGTGGCTGTGATTGACGGAGCGACCTGGCACGAGATCGTCGGCCGCCGCCTCGAGGTCGAGCTGCTCGAGGCGATCGAGCTGGTCCCGGTCTCCGACGGCTACGCCGCCGCCGCCGCGTTCATGCGAGCACACAAGCTCGTCGAGCCGATCCGACCACCGCCTCGTGAGTGACAGGAGGCGATCGATGAGGTTGAGACGAGAGACAGTCCAGAAGTTCTGGTGCCCGACCTGTGGCGCAGCACCTGGTCAGCCATGCGTAGTTGAACGCACCGGCAAAATCCGGGCGCAGCTGAACGCCGTTCGCGTCGACAAGGCCGAGCAGATGATCGAGGCGCCGCTCCGAGCCGCAGGCAAGCTCGAACCCGCAGGCTGACGGCCGCCGGTAAGCGCGCGGGTGCGTCCGCAGCGCGCGCGGGAGCGCCGACGTCACCGAGCGCAGCGAGGGGAAGGGAGGGGAAGGGAGGGGAGGGGAAGGGAGGGGAGGGGAAGGGAAGGGAGCGAAGTGACCTTGACGGCGGTAGCGGACCTCGCGAAGCTGGGCGAGGTCCGGTTGGACGGGCCCGCCGTCCTTGGGACGTGGCGAACAGGTATTCTGCTTACCCGGCGCGAATACCGTGTCGAGGACCGACTCGAACGCGTAGCCCTCTGCCCTCGCCCCGGAGCCCCCGCTCGACGAAGTCGGCGATTGTGACCTCGTCCTCGATGACCAGGAGGCGAGCAGGAAAGATCACCGTCCCGTCTGGCGGCGCGAGCGCGCATAGGCCACGCCGAACCCGAGGGCGACAGCGACCGCGACGGCGAGGGCGACAATCAGGGCGACCGGCGTCCCTGCACTTGCCGTGGCCGCCTTCCCGGTGTCGCTTCGGAACCGGCGGATCGCCGGCGCGCCGAAGGTGACCATGCGATCGAACGCGACGACCGGCGCGCCGCGCGGACGCAGCTGCCCCTTGACCCTGTAGGTCCCCTCCACCGGTGTCCCCTTCCACGGCACGTGGTAGGCGATCGATGTCTTCGGCACGAATGCGCCCAGCTCGATGGCCTGGCTGAACAGCGCCGTGCTGCCCTGCGATACGGTCACGCTTCCGGTGCTCGAGGCAATCAGCGTGTTGCCCGGGTTCGAGATGCCGAGCGCGAGCGACGCGCCCGACGGGGCCACGTCGATCCCGGCGCTTGGGACCGCCAGAGCGCGCGCGCGCGGTCCGGGCAGGCGCAGCTGCACCGTCATGGCCAGACGCGGGACGAGCCGCAGGCGGATCGCGCCCTGACCGCTCGAAGGCTGGCTAAGAGCGCGGCCATCGAGCGCGATGATGCCGGCGAAGTGGTCCCCCGGGGCGGCGCCGGGCGGCACGGCGACCCTGAGGGGGACGTCCAAGGTTCCGCTGCCGGAGATCCGCACGCGGCGCACGGTCAGCTTCAGCCAGCGGCCCTCCCCGACCGGGGCGTCGCTCCCGTACTGAAGCTCGCCGGCAGCGGCCGTGCTGACGTCCACCGGACTCAGCACGATGGTCTTGGCGGCCGGGGTCAGGCTCAGGATCCGCAGCGTGCCGCGGACGGCGGCGCCGGGTCGCGCGTCGAACACGAAGTACGACTTGAAGCCGACCGCGGACACCGCGAAGCCGATCCGAGAAACCGGCTGGCCCGCGGCCGCCCCCGGGGCGGCCCAAGAAGCGATCGCCGCGGCGAGGGCCGCGACGATCGCCAAGCGTATAGGGGTGCGCACCCGCCTAACCGTACGGCGTGGAGCCTCGCGAGCGCCTCAAGGGCTACGGACCCGTGGCGAGGGTGAACGTCAGGGTGCTGGTGTACGTCCCGGCGGCGGCGGTGGTGGCAAGCGACAGAGCCAAGTCGCCGCCGAGCAGGTTCGCCTGTGTCATCGTCCAGCCTCCCTGACCGGTGAGGGCCAGCGCGTGGACGATCGGGACTGCCGCGCCACCGTCGAGCGTGTACGGCGCAGCCTGCAGGACGGGCAGGAGCGCGATGTTGCCGGTAGCCGGCGCGACGGCGGGAGCGGTCAACACGAGCGAGCTCGCGGGGAGCGTGACGGGGGTGGCACCGCCGGTGCTGAACTGCGACGCCTGGAAGGTCACGTGCCACCCGGCGCCCGATCCGGTCGCGTCGTTCACTCCCCAGGTGGGGAAGCTGGCGTGAATCGTCTGGGCCGCGCCGGTCAGCGCCGTCGAGGGGAAGTTACCGGCCGACGGACCGGTCGAAAAGGCCAGCGCGCCGGCGGTCAGGGTCGCAGATGTTGTGGCGGTCGATCCAAGCGCGCCGGCTGGTGCCGCGAGCACCGCGATCGCCACCATGGCTGCCGCCCCCGGCAGAACGCGTTTCGTGGGGAACTTCATGGGACTCCTCCTTGAGCTCGGATCGAATAAAAACCCCCGCGGCTCACGAAGGCGGGTCTCCGGTCGAGTCTGAATCGGCGTCCTGAGACGAAACTTGAGCTAGGCCAACGCTAGGCCAACGAATGCCCGAGGTCCGAGGGCCCGGATCGGGGCGGCCCCAACCGATCGTAGACCCCACGGATCTCCTGCCGGCAGTTGTAAATGCGCCCGAGCTCGAATGGGGCGCCGCCCCTGGCGCTGGAGTCAACGAGCTGCGCTACCCGTAGCCGGACTGCGGCGCGGTCGCCCGCTTACGCGTCCCAGACGAGCCGATATTCAGTCAAGCTCCGGTGCCAGCCGAGCGGCGTGCGACGCGAGGACGCTCGGCGGACCGGGGTCAACCGCGGCGAACCGCCCGAGCCCGTTCCGCAATCCTTCAACGGTGCGGTGACTAGCCGCTGTGCGGGGTCCGGAACGGCGCCGAGCGCCCGCAGCTTCTCGCTGAGGCGCTCCCTGTCGACCTGGCCGCCCTCCGAATCAGCAACGAAACTCGTAGCGTCGCCCGCCGGCGGTCGAGAGCCTAAGCGCGTCGCTGGACCAGTTCGGCCGCGGTCGGCCCATCCGTCCGAGCCTCCTTCAAACTTCTCGCAATCCAGAGATATGCGAGCAATCGTCGGAAGGAGAGCGTCATGGAGGGAACCACGAAGCCACTGCGCACCGCGACTTATCTGCTGCGCTTCACGCCAGAGGAGAAGGCCGTGCTTGAGCAGAAGGTTCGCGTTGCGGCGGCGATGGGGAATGCGCCTCTGAGCCTGGCCGATGCGCTGCGTGGAGGTGCGCACGCGATGCTCGACGAGATGATCGAGGGGTTCCATGGGAAGCTCGGCCAGGAGGGCCACCAGATCGTCGCCAACGCCTTTGAGCGGACCGATCGGAACGAAAACTCATCGCGGTGAGAACGCTACCGCTGCGATGCGTCCCGCAACCCAGCAACAAGAATCGGCTCTCCTGTCGAGTTGGGGGTGACTCATCGGTGAGGGAGGTCGATGTGGATGCCAGCGCAGCAGAGGTAGACCATCGCGATCAGGGCGTCGGCTGAGTGAAATCCGTGGGCGCGGTGGCTGATC
>JBPCMW010000013.1:0-4357 GCA_051001875.1 Solirubrobacteraceae bacterium
GCTGAGAACGGCGCTGGCCGACCCGCAGGTGGGCGTGGTCGGCTGCGTTGGTTCGGTGGGCGTCCGCACGATCGCCTGGTGGGAGGGCTCGGTCACCTGGGCCTCGTTCGTGCACCGCTACACGGAGCTCGGGGGCGGCGACGTCCCTTCGCTGACCTGGAACGAAGCCCAGCGGCCACCCTATGCGCGGCTGGGCGAGGTCGACACCGTCGACGGATTCGTGCTCGGCCTCTCGCCCTGGGTGGTGCAGAACATCCGCTTCGACGAGTCGCTCGGGCAACTGCTGCACGGATACGATTTCGATTTCTGCCTGCAGGTCCGCTCCGCCGGGCGAAAGGTGGTGACCGCGGACTTCAAGGTGATCCACAACCACTCACTCGAGCTGGCCAGCGATCTGGGGCACTGGTCGGATGCGCACATCGCGGTATCCGAGAAATGGGCTGGCCGGATGCCCGGCGTCGGGTTCGCCGGAGGCAGCTGGCGCCACCGCGCCCGGCGCGGCGAGGCCGAGGCTGCGGTCACCCGAGCCGTGGCCTACTCGACACAGATGAAGATCGACGCGCGAGCCGGCGAGCACCAGCGCGAGCTCGAGCTGATGACCAGCAGCGTCGGGTGGAAGCTCACCGCGCCTCTGCGGCGACTGCAGCGGCGCCGGCACTGACCGCTCAGCGGCCGCCCCGACGCTCACGGACGAGCCTCGCGAGCTGCGCAGCGGCTGGGTCTGGAGGAGGTTGTGCCGCAGCGCCTGGTATCCACGGGGATCCTCACCCGGCCGTTCGAACTGCTCGACCGTCGGCTGCACGTCGCGCTTGCGCAGCAGCGCCCAGCTCTGGTTGTGGATGTTCGGCTCGATTTTGAGGACGTCGAACTCCCCGGCCCCAGTGCTCGCGCAGCCACCATTCGGAGATCATCGCCAATGGCGCCCCGTCCACGGCAGGATGGTTGTGACGCAGCACGTTCATCCCAACTCTCGCTTCTTCCCACGGCTCCCCGGCCAGAAGCTCCGAGGTCCATTCCCCCATGTAGGTCGCGATCAGCAGAGCGCCGGGCTTGAGAATGCGATGAAGCTCGAGCAGCCAGGGAAGCGAGGTTGTCGGTCAGGTGAGTGAAGACCGAGATCGACCAGATCAGGTCAAACGAGCCGGACTCGACCTCCAGCGGTGGCAGGGCGACGGAAACGGGGGCTCGGCGCTCGGCTGGATAACGTTGACGGCGTGGAGAGCGACCGCCGGGACACTGTAATACGCCGCCGCCGGTCCGTCGGGGAGCCCGATGGCGGCTAGCACGCTCCGCCGCAGGCGGCTGACTCACGAGCCGTCGATGATCGAGGTACGGGACGTGAAGAAGACCTTCCGGATGCCCGACCGCAAGGTGGACACCCTCAAGGAGAGGGTCGCCCATCCGTTGCGCAGGGTGCGCTATCGGCAGTTGGAGGCGCTGAAGGGTGTGTCGTTCGATGTGCATCGCGGTGAGTTCTTCGGGATCGTGGGACGTAACGGATCGGGCAAGAGCACGTTGCTCAAAGTGCTGGCCAGCATCTACAGAGCCGACAGCGGCCGGATCCGGATCGCGGGGCGCCTCGCCCCGTTCATCGAGCTCGGCGTCGGGTTCAACCCCGAGCTCACCGCGCGAGAGAACGTCGAGCTCAACGGCGTGATGATGGGCCTCGGACGCCGAGAAGCCAGACGCAGGCTCGACTCCGTGCTCGACTTCGCCGAACTGCAACCGTTCGTTGACCTCAAGCTCAAGAACTACTCCTCCGGAATGATGGTCAGACTCGCGTTCGCCGTGATGGTCGAAGCCGACGCCGACGTCATGCTCATTGACGAAGTCCTCGCCGTCGGCGACGCCGCGTTCGCCCAGAAATGCACCGACGTGTTCCGCGAGAAACGTGCCGCCGGCAAGACCCTCGTGCTCGTGACCCACGACATGGCCGCCGTCCAAGCGTTCTGCGACCGCGCCACCCTGATCCACGACGGCGAACAACGCTACCTCGGAGAACCCGAAGAAGCCGCCCTGCGCTACTACCGACTCAACTTCGCCGGACACAGCGACACCGGCGAAGCCGCAGCGGCGGCTGTTCCGGACGTCAACGTGCGACTGATCGACGTGTGGCTCGAGGGCGAGGACGGCAAGCGGGTCGACAACGTCGAGCAGGACCGCATCTTCACGCTCAACCTGCTCGTGGAGGCCCGCCATAACCTCGCCGAGGCGGTGTTCAACTTCCACTGCCTTGACATGGACGGTCACTGGGTATTCGCGTTCAGCAAGCTGGTCGAGGACTCCGACGGGCGCCCGCTGCGGATTCCAGCCGGGGAGCGGATCCGGCTCGTGGCCGAGATCGAGAATCCACTCGTCCCGGGACGCTACGCCCTGGAGTGCTGGATGTCCCGCAGCCGTGACGAGGGGAACATGGCGATCCACATCATGCGCCTACTCGATTTCTTCGTCTTCGGCACGCGGCCCGGCTCCGGGAACGTGAGCATGCGAGGCGAAGTCAAGACCGCCGTCGTCGAGGCTTGACCCTCTTCACCCGCCTAGACCGGCCGTTGCCCGCCACCCTCCCAGTCGGCCAGGCAACGGCGCTCTTCTGCCTCGGGGCTTGCTTTCACTCCGAGCAATCGGTGGTGGAGCTCTCGATCCTGGTCGACGGCGTACCTCGTTCCCCAGCTGCTTTTGCGATGCCGCGGCCCGACCTGGCCGCACTCGAACACGGAGCTGCATCCGCGCGGTTACGGCGTCGCAGCGGTTTCTGGGCCACCGTGCCGATTCCGGCGCGGGGCGGACCCGGGACGCTGGCGCTCGAGGTGTCCGCACGGCTCGCGGACGGTTCGTTCTGCCGCGGCGAGCTGGGGCGGGTCCAGTTCACCGAGGAGCAGCCGCCCGCACCGCTGCGGGTGCATCCGGCCCGGGACGATGGCCCATTGATCGCTGTGTGCATGGCGACCTACGAGCCGGACATGTCCCTGTTCACAGCGCAACTCGACTCACTGCGAGGCCAGAGCGACGACCGCTGGGTGTGTGTGATCAGCGACGATTGTTCGCGCCCGGAGCATTTCCAGCTGATCCTCGAGGCCATCGGCGACGACGAACGCTTCGCAATTTCACGCTCCGATCAACGCCTGGGCTTCTATCGCAACTTCGAGCGCGCGCTCCGCTTGGCCCCCGCCGCGGCCGAGCTTCTGGCCCTCTGCGATCAGGACGATCGTTGGCATCCCGACAAGCTCGAGACCCTGCGGGCGGCACTCGGCTCCGCCACGTTGGTGTATTCCGACCAGCGGATCGTGGACGCCGGCGGCCGGGTCCTGCGCGACACGCTGTGGGCCGGCCGGCGCAATAACCACACCGATCTGGCCGCGATGCTCGTCGCCAACACGATCACCGGCGCCGCGGCGCTGTTCACGCGCGAGCTGACGGAGCTGGCGCTGCCGTTTCCGGACACCCCCGGGCTTCAGTTCCATGACCATTGGCTCGGCGTAATGGCGCTGGCGGCGGGCGAGGTTGCCTACGTGGAGCGTCCCCTGTACGACTACGTACAGCACCCCGGGGCGGTGTTTGGAGACGTGACCCACGGACCCGGGATCCCGGCGCGCCCGCCAGGCGCCGGGCTCCGCAACCTTCCGGGTCGCCTGGGCGGCCGCCTGCGTCATCGCTTGTGGACGAACTGGCGGGCGGCTTACTTCTACGGCTATGCCTCCCGCGAGACCCAGGCCCAGGTTGTGCTAGCGCGCCTGGCCGGCCGACTGACCACGGACAAGCAAGCCGTGCTGAGGCGATTCGTCGCCTGCGACTCCAGCCTGCGAGCGCTCGTGTGGCTCGCGATGCGGGGTCTACGGCCGCTGGCCGGGCGCACCGAGACACTGGGCAGCGAGCTGGCGCTGGTCCAGGGAGTTATCTGGAAGATGCTCGCGCAGGCTCGAGCACGGCTGACCGTGACAGACGGCGGACCGTTCGGCGACGCCGGCGTCCCGCCCCCCCAGGAGTTCAGCCAGCGGCGCCTGCGACGGTGGCGGGCGCGGGTCTGAACCCCGCCTGAAACCCCTAGCATCGGGCTCGCCATGCTGAATCTGCAGCATTCGCTCCAGCGCGCCGCGTTCGGACTCGAGGATGACGGGCTGGTGCGTCAGCGCTCGGCGCAGCGTGCGAAGATCCTGCGCGGGCCGGTCGCGATCTCCGTCCAGGATCTCCGCAAGGCCTTCCGAATCCCCACTGACCGCCCGACCACAGTCGCCGACCGCGCCGCCCATCCGTTGCGCAGGGTGCGCTATCGGCAGTTGGAGGCGCTGAAGGGTGTGTCGTTCGATGTGCATCGCGGTGAGTTCTTCGGGATCGTGGGACGTAACGGATCGGGCAAGAG
>JBPCMW010000014.1:0-11390 GCA_051001875.1 Solirubrobacteraceae bacterium
CGGAGCCCCGCACGACCCCCGACCGGCCGAACAAGCCTGAGCACCGGACAGCCCCAAGCACCGCGACTCGCCGCACCCCCGCGGGCGCAGTCCTTCAAAACCTCACTTCTTCAGGGGCCTTCTAGGTAGACGGGTGTTTGGTCCTGCTCCCGTGGGTAGAGCGCACCGGTGACGACGCTCAGAAACCTGGCACGATGGCTTGCCTGGCAACTGCCGGAGGCCGACCCCCCAGGAGCGCAGCCGGCCGCACGGATCACCGTGTTCTCCAGCCCGGGCCACCAGCGACCCGATCTTCGGTGAGCCGTGGCGCTTCCTGAGCTTCTCACCCGCCTCCTAACCGCCGCTGGTCCATCCGGTCACGAGAACGAGGCTGCCCGCGCCTGGCGTGACGGTTGCAGCGCGTTCACCGAGCAGGTCGGGAGCGACCATCTCGGGTCTTCTTACGCGCGGGTTGCTGGTACCGCCGGAGGCCCGACCCTGGCCGTGGTCGGTCACATCGACGAGATCGGAGTGCACATCACCCACATCGATGACAGTGGCTTCCTGCGCTTCGGCGAGGTCGGCGGGTGGGACCCACTGGTGCTGGTCGGGCAGCGTGTCGCCATCTCGACCCAAAGCGGCTCGGTGACCGGCGTGATCGGCCGCAAGCCGATTCACCTGATGAAGGACGACGACCGCAAGCAGGCGCCCAAGATCAAGGACCTGCACATCGACGTCGGCGCAGCGGATGGCGACGAGGCGCGCAGACTTGTGCGGGTCGGGGACGTGGCGGTGATCGATGTTGCACCGCTGGAGCTGCGCAACGGTCGCGTGATCTCCCGCGCCCTCGATAATCGCGTCGGCTGTTACGTCGCCGCGGAGGCGGCGCGCCTCGTAGCCGCCGACGGCGGCGCTCCCGGGGACGTGGTGGCGCTCGCGGTCGTGCAGGAGGAGACCAGCTTCGCCGGCTCACGCACGAGCGCGTTCGCCCACGAGCCAGATGTGGCGATCGTCGTCGACGTGACGTTCGAGACCGACCAGCCTGGGGTTGAGCTCGGAGAGATGACCAAGCACACGTTCGGCTCGGGGCCCGTGATCGCGCGCGGCACAACGCTGAACCCGAGGGTCTTCGAACTCCTGCATGACACAGCGGTGCAAGAGGACATCCCGTTCACGCTCGAGTCGCTCGGGCGGGGCACGGGCACCGATGCCGACGCGATTCATCTCAGCCGCGCAGGGGTCCCCACGGGTCTCGTGTCGGTGCCGAGCCGGTACATGCATTCGCCGGTCGAGATGGTCTCGCTGGAGGACATCGATGCCGCGGCGCGGCTGATCGCGGCGTTCGCGGCGCGCCTGACGCAGGGCACGTCGTTTCAGCGCTGAGCGGTTCGGACGATGCTGCTGTTGCTCTTCGACATCGACGGCACGCTCGTGGCCGGTGCCACCGAGGCGCATCGAGCGGCGTTGGACGCGGCCCTGCTCTCCGTCCACGGGATCGACGCTCAGGGCGCGCGCACGCCGATCTCCCCGGCCGGGCGTACCGATGGTGAGATCGCGCGAGTGCTGCTGCTGGACGCCGGCGTTCCGGCCGAGCGGATCGACGACCGGGGGGCGGACGTGCGCGCGGAATGCTGCCAGATCTACGCGCGCCTGGCCACCGAAGACCTCGCCCACACGGTACTTCCGGGGATCCGCGAAACCTTGGACTGGCTTTCGGGCCGCGACGATGTGTTGCTCGGGCTGCTCACCGGCAACTACGAACCGGTGGCGCGTCTGAAACTGGCTCGAGCGGGAATCGGACAGCACTTCCGTGGCGGCCCGGGGGCATTCGGCTCGGACTCGGAAGAGCGCGCGGCGCTCCCCGCGATCGCGCGGCGGCGGGCCGGTACCCCCGCCCGGCCACACCCACGTGAGGACACGATCGTGATCGGTGACACGCAACGTGACATCGCGTGCGCCCGGGCGGATTCGTTGCGCTGCATTGCCGTGGCGACCGGGCCTCACCCGGTGGAGGAGCTGACGGGGGCCGACGCCGTCGCTCGTGATGCGCACGAGGTCCGGGCGATCCTCGGCGACATCTTGGCGCGAGGGAGCTGAGCGCGCTAGCCGCGAACGAGCTTCTTGTACGTCAGCCGATGGGGTCGGTCGGCTTCGGCTCCCAGCAGTTCGTGACGATAACTCTCGTAGGCCTCGAAATTGCCCTCGAACCAGCGAACCTGCGAGTCGCCCTCGAACGCCAGCACGTGCGTGGCGATCCGATCCAAAAACCAGCGATCGTGGGAGACGACGACCGCACAGCCCGCGAATGACAGCAGCGCTTCTTCCAGCGCCCGCAGGGTGTCGGTGTCCAGGTCGTTGGTCGGCTCGTCGAGCAGCAAAAGGTTGCCGCCGGAGCGCAACAGCTTGGCCAGGTGCAGCCGGTTGCGCTCGCCGCCGGACAGCTTGGCGACCTTGGTCTGCTGGTCGGTGCCCTTGAAGTTGAAGCCGGCGACGTAGGCGCGGCTCGAGATCATCCGCTCGCCGAGCGGAATCTGGTCGGCGCCGCCGGAGACCTCTTCCCACACGGACTTGTTCGGGTCCAGCGCGTCCCGGGACTGGTCGACGTAGGCCAGCTCGACCGTGTCGCCGAGCTTCAACATGCCGGCGTCGGGCTGCTCCTGGCCGGTGATCATCCGCATCAGCGTCGTCTTGCCGGCGCCGTTGGGACCGATCACACCGACGATCCCGCCGCGCGGCAGCTTGAACGAGAGGTCCTCGATCAGCACGCGTTCGCCATAGGCCTTGCGCAGACCGTCCGCCTCGACGACGATGTCGCCCAGGCGCGGCCCAGCGGGAATGTGGATCTGGACCTGATCGAGCTTGACGTTGCGGTCCTCGGCCAGCAGCGCCTCGTAGGCGTTGAGCCGTGCCTTCGGCTTGCTCCGCCGGGCGCTGGCGTTGAGCCGGACCCACTCGAGCTCCTGCTCGATCATCCGCTTGCGGGTGTTGTCCTGGCGGGCCTCCTGGGCGAGGCGCTCGCGCTTTTGCTCGAGCCAGCCCGAGTAGTTTCCCTGGTAGGGGATCCCGCGGCCACGGTCGAGCTCAAGAATCCAGCCCGCCACGTTGTCGAGGAAATAGCGATCGTGGGTGATCGCCACGACGGTGCCGGCGTAGTCGTGCAGATGGCGCTCGAGCCAGCCCACCGACTCGGCGTCAAGGTGGTTCGTCGGCTCGTCGAGCAGCAGCAGATCGGGCTGGCGCAGCAGCAGGCGGCATAGCGCTACACGCCGCCGCTCACCACCGGAGAGGTTGGTCACCTCGGCGTCGGGCGGCGGGCAGCGCAGCGCGTCCATCGCGACGTCGAGCGTGGTATCCAGGTTCCACCCGTCGACGTGGTCGATCTGCTCTTGGACGCGGCTGAACTCATCCGCCGTCTCGTCGGAATAGTTCATCGACAGCTCGTTGAAGCGGTCGAGCAGCGCCCGAATCTCGGCGGCTCCCTCCTCGACGTTGCCGCGAACGTCCTTGGTCGGATCGAGGTGGGGCTCCTGCTCGAGCAGGCCGACCGTTGCCTTCGGCGCCAGCTGGGCCTGACCGTCGAACTCGGTGTCGATTCCGGCCATGATCCGCAGCAGCGTCGACTTGCCCGCGCCGTTGTAGCCCAGCACGCCGATCTTCGCACCCGGCATGAAGGACAGCGAGACGTCGGTCAGCACCTCTTTGTCGGGCGGAAACCGGCGGGTCAGCTTGTAGGTCGTGAAGATGTACTGCGATGACATGAGTCCGAGGGTAGAACACACGTGGTGCTACGTGCTCTCGCCGCCATCCTCGCCCTGGTCGCGGTCGCCTGCATGGCGCTGGCCATCGTCGGCATGGTCACGGGCCGGCCGGGTGACCGAGCCGGGATGCTGATCCGGTTTCTGGCCCTGCTGTGCTTCGCCGCCGCGGTGGCGCTCAACGTTGCGTCGCGCTGAGGTGCCGCTCCCGGGTCGGTCGGCGGATACCGAGGAACGGACCCAGCAGCGCGAAGCAGGCGATCACTGCGAGCGCCTCGAGCCCGGCGATCGCCCCGAACGCCTCCAGCGCTCCCGGGAGCTTGGACAGCGGCGGGGCGCCCTCGCTGAGCCCGTGGCCGAGACCGGCGCAGATACCCGCCGCGAGCGCCACCAGAGCCCCGACTCGCCACGGGTGGGTGCGCAGGTTCAACCCGCGGGGTAGCTCCGGCGGCACGTGCATGGCGCGCGCGGCTGCCTCGACCTTTTCGAACACGCCCACGGGTCCGGCCAGCTGTGGGTGCCATCGCGCCCAGGTCCGGGCCTGGCCGGCCAGGACGACGAGATCGTCGGCCAGCTCGTCCCGCTCGTCCCGCTCCTCACCGAACCCGGCCAGCCGGCGCAGACGCGCGTCACCGGAGATCAGCTGTCCCAACGCGAGCAGCGCCAGGACGCCCGCCGCGGCGGTGCCCACGACCGCTGAGGTAGGCCACCGCGCCGCCCAGTCGGCGTGTGCTGCCACGGCGATCAGCTCCGCGCCCAGACTCACGAGAATCACCCCGAGGGCGACCGCGTCGCCGCGCAGGATCCAGCGCAGCTTGCCCGCCGTCACGGTGCGGTCGTCACGGTGACGGACGCAGCGCGTGAAGCTCAGCGCTGCGCACGTGAGCGCGATCTGGACGGCGAATGGAGCCGCGAGGTTCAACCCTCCCCGGGAGGCGAGCGAGTGCTGCCACAGCCCGACGAGCGCGCAGAAGGCGATCGTGGCCAGCGATACGGCCCGTGTCGCGCGGTGCGCATTGTCCGTGGCCAGCTCCTGCGCAAAGCGCCGGGCCACCTGCCTCGGCGAGCCGAACTGAATCGTCGCTGTGCGCTGGGCTTGTGCTGAGGTCCCCGCACCCTGGGGATCGAGCTGCTCAGCGGCCAGCTGCAGATGGTCGGAGGCCTCGGCGAGCACGCGATCGCGCAGCCGAGTGGGCAGGGTCAGCTCCGCACGGAGCGCCCGCAGATATTCCTCGATCGGGGATCCGGTCATCCCGCCCCTTTCCACACCGCGTCGGCCGCGCCGGCGAAGGCTGACCAGGCCTGGCGCTCCCGGCCGAGGGCCCGTCGTCCTCGGGCGGTCAGGTCGTACACCCGCCGGCGGCGCGCCGCCGCCTACGACCAGCGGCTGCTCAGCAGCCCCTCACGTTCCCGACGATGCAGCGCCGGATAGATCGTGCCTTCCGGCAATGTGAAGCTGCCCCCACTGCGGAGGCTCAGCTCCTCGATGATCGAGTAACCGTGCAGCGGGCCGGTCGACGCAAGCACCGCGAGCAACAGCCCGTCGAGGTGGCCTTTGATCATCTCGGCGCTCATACCTCGTGATCCTAGGCCTCGAATGGCTAGGTGTCAAGGTTGCCGAACCGCGGCGCGCACTAGGCTGAGGAGCACATCCAACCTTTCCGGACGCGGAGGCACCATGGCCAAGACCATCTACACAGCAGAGGCGACCGTCACCGGGGGCCGCGCCGAGGGGCACGGCGTCACCACCGACGGCGTGCTCGACGTCCAACTCCGACTGCCGGAGGAGATGGGCGGGCAGGGCGGCGGGACGAACCCCGAGCAGCTGTTCGCGGTGGGCTACGCCGCCTGCTTCGAGGGCGCGCTCGGCGCCGTGGTCCGGCGCGAGCGTGCGGAGATAGGCGATGTGTCGATCGACAGCCACGTGAGCCTGCAGCCGACCCCCGAGCGGGGGTTCAAGCTGGCCGTCGAACTGGACGTCAGCCTGCCACAGGTGGAGGACGCAGAGGCGGTCAAGCTGGTGCAGGCGGCGCACCAGGTGTGCCCGTATTCGAACGCGACTCGCGGCAACATCGAAGTCACGCTGACGGCGAACGGCCAGCCGGTCGGCTGACCGTCGGTCGGACGGCTGCCCCGCGGTCAGCTCTCCGGCTGCCACCCGCTCACGACCCAACGACCCGGCCCGAGTGCCGAGACCGTCGCGACGGCGACGTGCCACGCCGGTCGCAGGCCCTGGTAAGCCGAGCTCAGGGCGGCGGTCGTCGCCTCCCGGGTGACGACGACGTAGCGCTCGCCGCTTCCGCGCAGCGGCGCGATGGCCTCGACGCTTCCGTGGTTGGCGATCCCGCCACGCTGGAGCTCGTAGTCATTGGCCGTCTGGGCGGCGGCAAGCTGCATCGCCGAACGCGCCTGGCCGATGCTGCCCGCCGCCAGCTGCCGCATCTGGGATGCGACCGTATCTGCGGTCCAGTTGATGTATCCGGCGGCGAACGCTCTGACGGCTGCCACCGCCGAAGCGCTCAGCGCCGCCGCCGTCTGCGGGCGCGGCTCCGGCGAGCGGTATTCGTGCGCGGCCTGCGCCTGGGCGAGCCTCGATGTGCTCGTCGACGAGGTGGTCGAGACTCCGCCGAGGGGGCTGCAGCCGCCGAGCGTCAGACCGGCCAAGACACCCAGCGAGACGCCCCGGCGCATCTACAACCCCGCCGGATGGCGGGCGACGAATCCCGCCGCACTGCGCACGAGCGGATGCCATCCGATGCCCGCACTTCCATCCCCGGCTCCCGCCGCGTCGTGGGTGTCCCAGCGCAGCCCCGCCACGTACATGAAGACGTGATCGGCGCTGGCGTACAGCGTGACCCAGCCACCGGGTCCGGCCTGACCGAAGGTCTCGAGCTGGCTCGACGCTGCGGCAAAGGTCACGGGCAGTAGCCTCGCTCCGTACAGGAGATGCTCAACGCTGCTCGAGCAGTCGTAGCCCGCGGCGATCGCTGACAGGGGCAGTCCGTGAGCCCCGCCGTACACGTACGGCCTGCCGACGATCTGGTTGCCGGCCGCGATCATCTCCTTGACCGCCAGCGGCGCCCGCTGCGGCGCGGCCGCCAGACCGCCGGGCAGCAGCCGGGCCCGCTCGCCCGGGGTGAGGGCAACCCCCGTCATCGCGCCCGGCGCGCAGGCGGCGGGATCCAGCCTGGCGGCGGAAGGAGCCACGAGCGTCCCGGCCTGCCCCACTGCCTGCCCGAGCAGGTTCGCCGCGCCGGCCGCCGGTGGACGACCGATCGTGACCGGGCCCGACCACAGGCCGTTCTCATACGGGATCCCGAGGCGTCCGGCGAGTTGCCACCACAGATCGATCACCCGCGGAAGACCCGCCACCGGAGCGCCCCCGAGCCCGAAGTCCCGCTTGTAGGCGATCGCCGAACGCGCGCCCCAGGTCACCCTCAGCGGCGTCATATACCCCAGGCCCCCCATCGCCGTGGCGGTCTGCCAGGTCAGGCCACCAAGCTCGGCAAAGGTGTCCGGATGAGCGACCAAATTGTCGCCACGCGCACCGGTGACCCCGGAACTCGGATCTCCGGGGCCGCCGTACTCCGTGGCGCCGACGAGCTGCCCCGTCCCGGAAGGGCCCAACGCGATCGATCGCCCGGGATCACCCGATCCAGGCGCGCAAGTGCCGCCGGGGGCCAGCACACTGATTAGGAGCGCCAGCATCGCCGCCCCGAGCCCAGCGACGCAGATTCCCGAGCCCAGCGCCAAGGCGAGCAACGGACCGCGCCGAGCCGAAGAGCCGGGCCTACGAGCGTTCATGCCTGAACCGTAAGCCAAAAGAGGCTTATTGACTCTAGTTGAGGCTAAATTGTTGCAGTTTTGGGCGCGCTAAGACGTTGCCGAGGTCGCTAACGTAGGAGCCTATGCCTCGGATCCTCGACGTGGAACAAGCGATGCTTCTGCTGGAGCTCGAGGCTCCGTTCGACCCGCGCGCCGTCCAGCTGGCCCGGCGCAGGATGGCCAAGCGCTGGCACCCGGATATCGCACCCCCGGGCCGTCAGCACGAGCATCAGCGCCACCTTCAGGCCATCAATGAGGCTGCCGACCAGCTCCAGCAGCTGGCCGAGACCGCCCGCGGCGGACGAGTCAGCCGGAACGCGGTCAAGGTTTCTGCCGCGGCCACTCGCCGGGCACGCGAGGAGGCGGGACGGCGGGCCTACGAGGAGGAGCAGCGCCAGCGTGCCGCGGCTCACGAGCGGGCCACGCACGATCCGTTTGGCTCACGCGTGCCCGACCACTCAGTCGTGCACCGCTACGCCCGCTGTCTGTCCTATCCGGAGTGGGGCGTCGGCACAGTGAGCGGGATCTATTTCTCAGGCGACGGGGACGACGTGCAGCAGTGGGCCAGGCTGGGGTTCTCGGTGGGTATCCGGACAGTGCCGGCGGGTTCGCTTCAGTTCGTCGACTTCTCGAAGCCCGATCCCGGCGCGGACCGCGTGCAGCGCTTCATGACCGCGGCACAGCACGCGCTGGCCGAGGGCAACGCGGCGCTGGCCGCTCGGCGTCTGATCTACGCTCGTGACGCCGAGCCGGCCAACCCCGCCGTGCTGCGGTTGTTGACCGTGGCGTTCTGGCAGGCCGGCAACCTTCCCGCCGCCGCCCGGGCCGTGCGTGACTGGGCGCGGGTGGAAGGAGATCGCCCCACCCCGGAGCGATTCGCCTCCCGCATCTACGAGGACATGGGAGCGTACGACCTTGCCTCCGAGGCGGCCGAGCGGGCGGCCGAGCGGGGCCCCGCGGACGCATCGGCGTGGGAGCGGCTCGGGCGCCTGCGCTTGCGGCTGATGGACCGCGGCGGTGCCATCACCGCGCTCGAACGGGCCCGCGTGATCGGGCCGTCGCTCGAAGGTCTCCTAGACCTCGCGCTGGCCTACCACCTCGCAGGCGACGTCGGCGCGGAGGTGTCCGCGGCGCATGCCGCGACGATGATCGAGCCGGAGGCTCAGCCGGCTTGGTCCACCTATGCCCACGCCCTCGCACGGACCGATCGACTCCAGGAATGCATCGCGGCCTGCGACCGGGCGCTCGCCCTGGGCGAGAACCTCGAGGTCTCGGAGCTGCTGGCGCGCGTGGAGGCGCTCCAGCCGCGTGAGCTCTCGCAGCGCAGCGCGGCTTAGTTCCGCCCGGGCGGCGACTTACCCGGCCAGCGGCCCAGCTCGCTCAGGAGGGCGTCACGGAGTCCTCGCGCCCGCACACCGGGCAGGCTTCCCCGTCCAGACCCCGGCCGCCGCACAAAGGACAATCCTCCGCACGGTCAAGCACGCCGAGGAGCTCCCCGACGCGGCACACGAGCAGGCGCTCCTCCTCGACCTCGACCCACGCCCCCGCGGCCGCCGGGAACACGACGTGATCGCCCGGCGTGAACGGCATCTGCACGCCCGCGTGATCCCACCAGTCGAGGCCGGATCCGCCAGCGAGGGCGATCCAGTGCTGCGGGGGCGGCTCGTCGCTTCCGGCCGGCACGAGGAGACCCGAGCGCCGCACGCGGTCCGGGTCGAGCTCCTTGATCACGACGCGATCGCAAAGTGGTCGAAGCTGGTTTCGCATTTGTCCGCCACGGATTCTAGGGTGGGGTCGATGCGTCTGATCGTCGCCCGCTGCGAAGTTCGTTACTCCGGCCGTTTGACCGCGCTGCTGCCGCAGGCGCTGCGGCTGATCATCATCAAGGCGGACGGCTCCGTGCTGGTGCATGCCGACGCGGGTGGCTATAAGCCCCTGAACTGGATGACGCCGCCGACGGTGATCGAGGAATCCGCGGAGCAGATGACCGTGCGCAAGCGTGCGGGGTCGAGCGAGGATCGGCTGGAGATCGAGATCGCCGAGGTCCTCTCGGACGTCAGCCACGATATGGGTTCCCCGGACGAGGACGCAGCCCTGGCCAAGGACGGTGTCGAGGCGCATCTCCAGGTGCTGCTGGCCGATCAGCCGCACTGGTGCGGCGAGGGTCTGCGGTTGGTGCGCCGCGAGTGGGCGACCGACATCGGGCCGGTGGACCTCATGTGCCGGGACGGCGAGGACTGCTGGGTGGCGGTCGAGATCAAGCGGGTGGCCGGGATCGAGGCCGTCGAGCAGCTGACCCGTTACCTCGAGCGGATCCGTTGCGACCCTGCGTTCGCGTCCTGCCGCGGTGTCCTCGCCGCGCAGGCAATCAAGCCGCAGGCGCGAGTGCTGGCGCGGTCCCGCGGGATCGAATGCGTGGAGGTGGATCTCGGCGTGCTGCGCGGGGAGCGCGAGCCGGAGCTGAAACTGTTCGCCGCATGACCGACGAACAGGCAGTCCTCACCGAGCGCCGGGAGCGGGTCCTGGTGATCAGGCTCAACCGGCCCGAGCAGCGCAATGCCGTCAACGCCGCGGTTGCTGCCGGGATTGCCGGAGCGCTCGATCTTCTCGACAGCGACGACGCGCTCTCGCTCGGCGTTCTCACGGGCGAAGGCAAGGGCTTCTGTGCCGGGATGGATCTGAAGGCGTTCGTGGCAGGTGAATCGCCCCATGGCGGCGACCGCGGCTTCGCCGGCATCACCCGCCGGGCCTCGGTGAAGCCGTTGATCGCGGCCATCGAGGGGTTCGCCGTCGCGGGCGGACTGGAGGTCGCGCTGGCCTGCGATCTGATCGTCGCCGCCCGCGGCGCCAGGCTGGGCATCCCGGAGGTGAAGCGATCGCTGGTGGCGGCCGGGGGGGCACTGCTGCGGCTCCCGCGCGCCATCCCCCGCGGGATCGCGATGGAGCTCGCGCTGACCGGTGACCCGATTCTGGCCGAGCGCGCGTACGAACTTGGGCTGGTCAACCGCCTGGCCGAGCCCGGGCAGGCACTTGAGACCGCGCTCGAGCTCGCGGACGCGATCGCCGTCAACGGCCCGCTCGCCCTTGGCGCCACGAAGCGGATCCTGGCCGAGTCGGTCGATTGGCCGGATCACGAGTTCTTCGAGCGCCAGGCCGAGATTGCCGGGCCGGTGATGTCCTCCGAGGACGCGCGCGAGGGAGCTCGCGCGTTTGCGGAGAAACGCCCGCCCCAGTGGCGCGGCCGCTGAGCCCCGGCTGCCGAGGCGCCGACCCGCTCTCGCCCTACCCGGGCTCGCCCGAGATCGTCGCCACGAGCCGGCGCTGGCCGCCACGATCGCGGTGCTCGCACAGGTAAATGCCCTGCCACGTGCCGAGCGCGAGGCGGCCGCGGGAGATGGGCAAAGTCAACGACGGCCCGAGCAGCGACGCCTTGATGTGGGCGGGCATGTCGTCGGCCCCCTCGAGCGTATGCGTCCAGTAGCCCGCGTCTTCGGGGACGGCCTGGTTGAACCAGGTCTCGAAGTCACGGCGAACATCCGGAGACGCGTTCTCGTTGAGCGCCAGCGACGCTGATGTGTGGCAGATCAACAGATGCAGCAGGCCGACGGCGACGTCCGCCAGCTCCGGCAGCTCGCCGAGCACCTCACGGGTGACCAGGTGGAAACCGCGCGGGCGCGGGTCCAGCGTGATCTCGCGCTGCGCCCACACTAGTGGTTCATCCGGTTAGTTCGTTTTGTTAGTGGAGTGTTCATGCTTCGAGGGTCTTGCCGGTATACGTCCACTTGAACGGTCGGGCGGTCTGGTTGTACGTCTCGATGTACGCGAGCATCT
>JBPCMW010000015.1:0-22298 GCA_051001875.1 Solirubrobacteraceae bacterium
GTGTTCCGCGAGCGTCGGCGTGGGTGCCTCTGGAGCTTCGCTTGCTTTCCGCGAGCGCCGTCCAGGCGGCATCCCGCTTCGCGGCGACGAGCGGGCCTTGACGTTTGGATCCCGCTAACGTCGAGGAGCGAGCATGACCCAGATCTCGACCGTCCTGCAGATACCCGACGAGCTGAAGCCCGCCGACGGCCGGTTCGGCTCGGGACCCTCGCGCCTGCGGGCCGAACAGCTGCTGAACCTCGCCGACACGGGCGCCAAGCTGATGGGCACCTCGCATCGCCAGAAGCCGGTCAAGGAACTGGTCGCCCGCGTGCGCGCCGGCCTGGGTCAGCTTTTCTCGCTGCCCGAGGGCTACGAGGTCGTGCTCGGCAACGGCGGAACCACCGCGTTCTGGGACGCGGCAACCTGCTGCCTGGTCCGCGAGCGGGCTCTGCACCTGACCTACGGAGAATTTTCCTCCAGGTTCGCCGCCTGCACGCGCGCGGCGCCGTTCCTGGCCGACCCGATGGTCCTCGACGCGCCGGCCGGCGATGCTCCGGCACCCCGAGCTGAGCCCGGCGCCGACGTGCTCGCCTGGGCTCACAACGAGACGTCCACCGGGGTGATGGTCCCGGTCCAGCGCCCCGCCGGCACCGAGGGCGCACTCGTGCTGATCGACGCCACCTCGGGCGCCGCGGGACTGCCCGTGGACGTGGCCCAGACCGACGCGTACTACTTCGCCCCGCAGAAGGGCTTCGCCTCCGACGGCGGCCTGTGGCTGGCCCTGCTGAGCCCGGCGGCGATCGAGCGGATCGAGCAGATCGAGCGCGAGCGTCCGTCGACGGCCGCCGTGCGCTGGATTCCCGATTTCCTGTCCCTGAGTACGGCACTCGAGAACTCCCGCAAGGACCAGACCTATAACACGCCGGCCATCGCGACGCTGTTCATGCTGGGCGATCAGCTGAGCTGGATGCTCGCGCGCGGCGGCCTCGAGGGGATGGTCGCCCGGACGCGAGCATCGTCGGAGAGCCTCTACGGCTGGGCGCAGCGCCACGAGCACGCCACGCCGTTCGTGTCCGACCCGGCCAAGCGCTCGCTCGTCGTCGGCACGATCGACTTCAGCGACGACGTCGACGCCGCCGCGCTGGCCGCGACGCTGCGGGCCAACGGGATCGTCGATGTTGAGCCATACCGCAAGCTCGGACGAAATCAGCTGCGAGTAGCGATGTTCCCGGCCACCGATCCGGCCGATGTCGTCGCCCTGACCGCCTGCATCGACTGGGTCCTGGAACGATCGCTGTGAGTGCGGGCAACGGCGCACCGGCCGCCCGCGTGCTGGTGGCCGAGAAGATCGGGCAATCCGGGATCGACCTGCTGGAGGAACACTTCGACGTCGAGGTCGGCGCCGGGTGGACTCGCGAGGAGCTGGCCGAGCACATCGGCGAGTACGACGGGATCCTGATCCGCTCCGCGACCAAGCTCGACGCCGAGCTGATTGGCCGGGCCACCCGGCTGCGCGCGGTGGGCCGCGCTGGCGTCGGCGTCGACAACGTCGACGTCCCGGCGGCAACCAAGCGCGGGATCGTCGTGGCCAACGCGCCGCAGTCGAACGTGATCACGGCCGCTGAGCACACGATGGCGCTGCTGCTGGCGCTGGCCCGGAACATCCCTCAGGCGCACGCGTCGTTGACCTCGGGGAAGTGGGAGCGGTCGAAGTTCTCCGGCGTCGAGCTGTACGAGAAGACGCTTGGGATCCTCGGCTTCGGGCGGATCGGTCAGCTCGTCGCCCATCGCGCCCGGGGGTTCGGGATGCACGTGATCGCGTTCGATCCGTACGTCGGCGCCGAGCGCTACCGGGAACTGGGGGTGGAAAAGGCCGCGGCCTCCGATGACGTGTACGCGAACGCCGACTTCATCACCTTGCATCTGCCGAACACGCCCGATACCGAGGGGTGGCTCGATGCGGAGGCGCTGGCCAAGTGCAAGGACGGCGTGCGGATCCTCAATGTCGCCCGCGGGCCGCTCGTGGTGGAGGAGGACCTCAAGGATGCGCTCGACTCCGGGAAGGTCGGCGGCGCAGCGCTTGACGTGTTTCGCTCCGAGCCGGTCACCGAGCACCCGCTGTTCGCCTATCCGAACGTGATCGTCACCCCGCACCTGGGGGCCTCGACCGCCGAGGCCACCGACCGCGCCGGCTACCAGGCGGCCGAGCAGGTGGTCGCGGCGCTGACCGGCGGCGTCGTCACCAGCGCCGTCAACGTCCCGGCGATCCCCGCCGAGGACATCGAGGTGCTCGGGCCGTTCGTGCCCCTGTGTCGCTCGCTGGGACGGATCGCCATCGCCCTCTCCGACGGCTCGTCGGTCGACGCCGTGGAGACCGAGTTCCTCGGGCGGATCGCCGACCGGGACACCCGGCTGCTGTCGATTCAGGTGCTGCTCGGAGTGCTGCGCGAGCACACCGAGGAGGAGGTCAACGAGGTCAATGCCCCGGCAATGGCCGAGGAGCGCGGGATCCGGATCACCGAGACCAAGAGCAGCGGCGTCCGTGACTACACCGACCTGGTGCGCGTCACGCTGCGCTGCGGCGACACTCGGGTGCGGGTCGTGGGCACGCTGATTGGGCGCCGCAACCGGCCGCACCTACTCGAGGCCTGGGACCAGCGCTTCGATGTGCAGCTCGAGAACCACATCACCCTGTTCCGCTACCGCGACCTACCGGGCATGATCGGGCGGGTCGGGACGACGTTTGGCACGCATGGGGTCAACATCGTCTCCGCGGCGGTCGGCCGCCAGCCGGGCGAAGGCGAGGATGGCGACCGGCGCTTCGCCGCGATGGCAATCACCACCGACGCGGCGGTACCCCGGGAAG
The DNA here is from genome assembly GCA_051001875.1 of Solirubrobacteraceae bacterium. Lineage (GTDB taxonomy): Bacteria > Actinomycetota > Thermoleophilia > Solirubrobacterales > Solirubrobacteraceae > Palsa-465. Next base: position 2,849 of record JBPCMW010000015.1, read on the forward strand.
TCATCGACGAGATCGTCGCCGGCCAGGGGTTCGAAGCGGGACGGACGGTATCGCTGTAGCACGCGACCCTGGCGGTAGCCGTGCGAGAGTGATAGATCTAGACCACGATGGAGGGCGCACTCGAGACTCGGCCGCAGCAGACGCCCCCTCGCTCCCTGCAGGCGAGCAACATGTGCGAGGCGTTCCAGCTCACGGCCGCCGCCCGTGGGGATGCAGTGGCCCTGCGCACGTTCGGCGACGGCGTCACGCTCAGCTTCACCGCGTATGCCGACCAGGTTCGCCGGTTTGCCGGCAGCTTTCGGTCGCTCGGCGTGGGCCGAGGCGACACGGTCGGCTTCATGCTCACCAACCGGCCCGAGTTTCATCTGCTCGACGCGGCCGTGATGCACCTCGGTGGCACTCCGTTCTCGATCTACAACACCTCGTCGCCCGAGCAGATCGCCTACCTGCTGGGCGATGCGGGAAACCGGGTGATGGTGGTGGAGGCGGCGTTCCTGGACCGGGCACGCCAGGCGATCACCGACGCTGGCGCGATCGAGCACCTGATCGTGCTCGACGCCGAGCCGCAGGATGCGATCTCGCTCGCCGAGTTCGAGGCACTGAGGCCTGAACCCGGCTTCGACTTCGAGGCGAGCTGGCGCGCGGTCGCACCGGAGGATGTGCTCACGCTGATCTACACCTCCGGGACCACCGGTCCGCCGAAGGGTGTCCAGATCACCCACGCCAACGAGCTTGCGGAGTGCCGCGCCCTGTACGAGGCGACCGGCTGGGCTCCCGGCGGCTCGATGGTCTCGTTTCTACCGAGCGCCCACATCGCCGACCGCGGGGTTCTCCACTACGGTCAGATGATCTGGGGGTTCACGATCACCCCCTGTCCCGACGCCACCCAGGTCTTTGGACATGTGGCGGAAGCGCGGCCAACCCGGTTCGGGAGCGTGCCGCGAATGTGGGAGAAGTTGATGGCGGCACTACAGGCCGGTTTCGCGGCGGAGCCCGACCAGGGTAAGCGCCAGGCGGTCGAGCGAGCGCTCGAGCTGGGCTTGTCCAAGGTCCGGGCCCAGCAGCGAGGGCAGACCCTGGGTCCCGAGCTCGAGGACGCCTTCCGACGCGCCGACGCCCAGATTTTTTCGGCCATTCGGGCCAAGCTGGGCTTCGACCGCTGTGAGCACTACATGATCGGCGCGGCGCCGGCGCCGCTGGAGGTGTTCGAGTTCTTCGCCGCCTTGGGGATGTCCATCTGCGAGGTCTGGGGTATGTCCGAGCTCTCGTGCGTGGCCACCCTGGTGCCGGCCGACGGAGTCAAGTTCGGCACCGTCGGCAAGCCGCTGCCGGGGGTCGAGATCAGTATCGCCGATGACGGGGAGGTGCTGGTCCGAGGCGAGATCGTAATGGCCGGCTACCGCAACCAGCCTGAGAAGACCGCGGAGACGATCGACGCGGACGGCTGGCTTCACACCGGGGACATCGGCGAGCTGGACGGCGACGGCTACCTGAAGATCATCGACCGCAAGAAGGAGCTGATCATCAACGCGGCGGGCAAGAACATGTCGCCTGCGAACATCGAGCAGCAGCTCAAGCAGGGCAGCCCGCTGATCGGCCAGGTGGTGGCGATCGGCGACGGCCGCCCGTACAACGTCGCCCTGATCGTGCTCGACCCCGATGCGTCCGCGGCGTTCGCGCAGCGGCAGAGCCTGCCAAACGCTTCGCCCGAGGCGCTGGCCGCCGAACCCGACGTGCTTGAGGAGGTGAGCGCCGCGGTGGCCCGGGCGAACTCCCATCTTTCCCGGGTCGAGCAGATCAAGCGCTTCACCGTGCTGCCGACCGACTGGCCGCCCGCGGGTGACGAACTCACTCCGACGATGAAGCTCAAGCGCAAGCCGATCGCCGAGAAGTACGCCGCTGAGATAGACGCGCTTTACGCGTAGCGCTGACGCGCATGCGCGCCCGGAGAGCGCTGCTAGTCTTTGCCCGGCATGTCGTTCCGTCTCGCCCTTGCACTTTTTCTCCTCCCCCGCAAGGGGGAATAGCGCGCCGGCGGCCGCACGTAGCCGCGAACCAGCACCGAGAAGAAGCCAAGTTCGAGACACAAGGGAATTGACATGACCAACGAGGATCCCAATCGAGTACTGATCTTCGACACGACCCTGCGCGACGGCGAACAGTCGCCGGGAATCTCCCTGAACACCCAGGAGAAACTGGAGATCGCCCAGCAGCTCGCCCGGCTTGGGGTGGATGTGATCGAGGCCGGCTTCCCGATCACCTCGCCCGGAGACTTCGAGGCCGTGCAGGAGATCTCACGCACGGTGGAGGGCCCGGTGATCGCCGGTCTGGCCCGGACCCACGTTGCCGACATCGACGCCGCCTGGAATGCGGTCAAGGATGCCGCGCGCCCACGGATCCACACCTTCATCTCAACCTCGGACATCCACATTGTCCATCAGCTCCAGAGCACCCGCGAGGACGTCAAGGGGCAGGCGCGGGCCGCCGTCACGCACGCCAAGCAGTACGTCGATGACGTTGAGTTCTCACCGATGGACGCGACCCGGGCCGACGTCGAGTTCACCGCGGAGGTGTGCCAGATCGCCATCGACGAGGGCGCGACGACGATCAACATCCCGGACACGGTCGGGTACACGATGCCGCCCGAGTTCACCGCCTATCTGGAGCGGCTCTACTCGTTGGTCCCGGATCTGCGCAACGTGGTGCTGTCGGTCCACTGCCACGACGATCTCGGCCTCGCCGTGGCCAACTCGTTTGCCGGGCTGATGGCGGGCGCGCGTCAGGTCGAATGTGCGATCAACGGGATCGGCGAGCGCGCCGGCAACGCCTCGCTGGAGGAGATCGTGATGCTCCTGCACACCCGCAGGGCGGACGTGGGCCTGCACACGGGCGCCGTGACCAAGGAGATCGCCCGGACCTCGCGGCTGGTCTCCCGGCTGACCGGGTACTCGGTGCAGCCCAACAAGGCGATCGTCGGCCGCAACGCGTTCGCGCACGAATCCGGCATCCACCAGGACGGCGTGCTGAAGGAGCGCACGACGTACGAGATCATGGATGCGACAACGGTTGGTCTGGAGACCAATTCGATCGTGCTCGGCAAGCACTCGGGGCGACACGCGCTGCAGCAGGCGCTGTCTGAGCTCGGCTTAGAGGTCAGCGGCCAGGTGCTGAACACCGCGTTCAAGCGCTTCAAGGAGATCGCGGACAAGAAGAAGCAGGTCACAGCGATGGACCTGGAGGCGTTGATGACCGACGAGCTGCGGGAGGAGGTGGCCGGCTACCAGCTCGAGTGGTTCGACGTCGAGGCCTCGTCGCGCCGTCCCCCGCACGCGACGGTCGGCCTGCTTGCCCCATCCGGCGAGGAGATCACCGGGTCGTTCACAGGCGACGGACCGATCGACGCGATCTTCCGCGCCATCAACGCGGCCACCGGAACCGACGCGAAGCTACGGGAATTCCGGGTCGACGCGGTCACCGGCGGTCAGGACGCGCTAGGCGAGACCTCAGTCGTTCTGGACGTCAAGGGCGTGACCGGCTCGGGCCAGGGCGTCTCCACGGACATCCTCGAAGCGGCGGCGCGCGCCTATGTGCGGGCGCTGTCCAACGCGGTGCGCCGCCGAGGCATCATGGCCGAAGCGGAAGCGGCTACCGCCGCGGCGGCTGAGCCGGTACGGACGCCGTAGCCAGCGACATCCCCTGGCGGTACCCCGCGGCCAGGACCCGGCCGCGGGGTTCGCGATCCATGAAGTTGGTGCCCATCGCCGACGCGCTCTCGACGTTGGGCGCCACGGCCTGAACGGCGGCCCCGCGGCGGCGCAGGGCCATGGCCTCGATCGAGACCGCGGAGCGGGCGACGTTGCGGACCAGCGCCAGCACGCTGTGCGTCCCGACGATGTTCGCGGTCGGGTTCAGGCATAGGACGTGGGTCTGCTGCCCAGCGGGCGCGGCGTCGAGGTTGGTCGCGCTCCACACCCCCCCGTCGACGTAGTCCCGCCCGGCGATCCTCACCGGCGCGAACAGCCACGGCACGCTGCACGAGGCCGCCACCGCCTCGGCGACGCTGGCCTGCGGGGCGCGGGGGCTGCCGAACATCACCCGGCGCCCGTTGCGCCGGTCGACCGTCGATACCCGCAACCGGCCGTCGAACCTCGCGCCGGACTGCTCGACGTCGCGGCGGAGGTCATCCAGCGTGTCCCGGGGGCGGGGGAGCCCACGCAGCATCGTGGCTCGTAGCAGCGCCCCGCCGGGGGCCGCCAGCCCGAGCGCTAGCGGGGCGAACGAGGCGCCCGCGGCGAGCGCCCATGAACCGGCCCGGCGCGCGGCGCCGATCGCGACGTTGGCCAGAGTGTTGACCGGACGAGAGGCGGCGACCTCCAGTTCGGTGCCGACCGTCGACGGCCGCCGCGGTGATTTCCCCGCCACCAGGTGGGCCGCGACGATCGCGCCCGCCGAGGTGCCGACGAAGTACTCGCACCGGCGCAGGTCGATCGCGGTCGCGTCCTCGATGCCGGCGAGGACGCCCATCATCCAGGCTTCCCCCAGCACACCGCCACCACCGAGTACGAGCACGTCCGGACGCGAGATCATGGATGTCAGGCTACAGACCCGAGGCGCGCGGCCCCGAAGGCACCCTGTACGTGATAACGTACGCACGTATGCCAGTAATGACAGAACCAGCGGGCCCGATCGACTCACTGGGAATTCGCGTCCGCGCCCTGCGGGAGGCGATGGATTTGTCATTGCGTGATCTTGCGGAGCGCTCAGGCGTGAGCGCGCCGATGCTCTCGCAGGTCGAGCGTGGCGAGACCAGCCCGACCCTGCAGGTCGCGAGCCGGATCGCCGCCGGACTCGAGCTGCGCCTGTCGCAGCTGCTCCGTCTGGACGAGAGCGGCGCGGTGACGATCGTCCGCCGGACCGAGCGGCGAAAGGGACCGGGAAGAGCCAGGGGCCACAGCTACGAAATCCTCACCCCGCCGCTGCCGGGCCAGCGCGCGGAGCTGTCGCGGCACGCACTGGCACCCGGCGGGATCACCGGCGGTTCCGGCGACCCGCCGATGCACGAACCCGGGAGCCGCGAGACTGCGCTGGTCGAGTCTGGTGCCGTCGTGCTGGTGTGTGACGGCCAGCGGTTCGAGCTCTCAGCCGGCGACTGCGTCACGTTCGACGCCGATCTCTCCCACCATTTCGAGAACGCAGGACCCGATGACGCCGTGTTGCTGGCCGTGGTCAGCGCCGGCCTGCGAAGGAGCTAGGACGACGATGCCAAATACCCTGTTCGACAAGATCTGGAGTGCGCACGAGGTTGCGCCCGGCCTGCTGTACATCGACCTGCACCTCGTACACGAGGTGACGAGCCCGCAGGCGTTCGACGGGCTCCGCCTCGCCGGGCGCAAGGTGCGCCGGCCAGACCGCACGCTCGCGACCGCCGATCACAATGTCCCCACCGACGGGACACCCGTCGCGGCGCGGATCCGTGACCAGCTGTCCCGGGTGCAGGTGGAGACGCTCGAGCGCAACTGCGAGGAGTTCGGCATCCCGGTGTTCTCGCTGGGCTCCGAGCACCAGGGGATCGTGCATGTGATCGGACCGGAGCTCGGCGTCTCCCAGCCCGGGATGACGATCGTATGCGGCGACTCGCACACCGCGACGCACGGCGCGTTCGGGGCCCTCGCATTCGGCATCGGCACGAGCGAGGTCGAGCATGTGCTCGCGACCCAATGCCTGGTGCAGTCGAAGCCCAAGTCGATGCGGATCCGCTATGAGGGCGAGCTCGGGTACGGGGTGACCGCCAAGGATCTGATCCTGGCCACGATTGGCCGGATCGGCGTCGCCGGTGCGGTAGGTCACGTCGTCGAGTTCGCCGGCCCGGCGATCCGGGCGCTGTCGATGGAGGGCCGCATGACGGTGTGCAACATGACGATCGAGGGGGGTGGCCGAGCCGGGATGATCGCGCCCGACGAGACGACGTTCGAATGGGTGGCGGGCCGTCCCGGTGCGCCCGCGGTGCTTCCGGAAGCATGGCGCACGCTGAAGACCGAAGACGGAGCCAGCTTCGATAAGGAGGTTGTCGTCGACGCGGACGCGCTCAGCCCGATGGTGACCTGGGGAACCAACCCGGAGATGGTGGTGTCGGTTACCCAATCCGTGCCCCAGCCGACCTCCGAGCAGGACGAGCGCGCGCTTGAGTACATGGCCCTGGAACCCGGGATGCCGATCAGCGAGATCAAGCTCGACCGGGTGTTCATCGGCTCGTGCACGAACTCGCGAATCGGGGACCTGCGTGCAGCGGCCGCGGTGGTGGACGGCCACAAGGTATCCGCCGACGTCTACGCGATGGTCGTCCCGGGATCCCAGCAGGTCAAGGCGCAGGCCGAGCGCGAAGGCCTCGACGAGGTGTTCAGGCGGGCCGGCTTCGACTGGCGCGGCGCGGGATGCTCGATGTGCCTGGGCATGAACCCGGACATCGCCGCGCCGGGAGAGCGCGTCGCCTCCACGTCAAATCGCAACTTCGAGGGACGTCAGGGGAGAGGAGCTCGCTCCCACCTGGTGTCTCCGCAGATGGCGGCCGCCGCCGCGATCGAAGGCAGGTTCGTCGACATCCGGGAGTGGCAGTCATGAAAGCAATCGAAACGATCACCGGACCCGTCTCGGTGCTGAACCGCGACGATGTCGACACCGACCAGATCATCCCCAAGCAGTTCCTCAAGCGAGTTGAGCGGACCGGCTTCGGGGAATTTCTGTTCTACGACTGGGCGAAGGAGCCGGGGTGGGACCTGCCGCGCAATCCGATTCTCCTGGCCGGGCGCAACTTCGGCTGCGGCTCGAGTCGTGAGCACGCTCCCTGGGCACTCGAGGACTACGGCTTCCACGCCATCATCGCCCCGAGCTTCGCCGACATCTTCCGCTCCAACTGCACCAAGATCGGCCTGCTCCCGGTGGAGCTGAGCGCCACCGAGTGCGCCTCGATCGCCGACGCGGGCCAGGCACAGGTGGATCTGGCGGCCCAGGAGGTTCGCTGGCCGGGCGGGACGGCTCGATTCGAGGTGGATCCCGAAATCAAGCGCCGGCTGCTGAACGGGCTGGACGACATCGCGCTGACGCTGGAGGCCGATCAAGCGATCTCGGCCTACGAGGGCACGCGGGAGCGCCCCGGCCCGGTCAGCACCGCGCTGTGACGCTCCGGACGGGAGGGCGCGATTGGGACGCTGCTACCTACGACCGTATCTCCGATCCGCAAATGGGGTGGGCTCGTGAGCAGCTGGAGCGACTCGAGCTGCGCGGCGATGAGGTCGTGCTTGACGCCGGCTGTGGATCGGGGCGGGTGACCGAGCTGCTGCTCGAGCGGTCCCCTCGGGGACGGGTCTACGCGGTCGATGCGGCGCCCTCGATGGTGGAGCACACCCGGGTGCGGCTCGGCGACCGGGTCACCGTGCTCTGTCAGGACCTGGCCGAACTCTCGCTGCCCGAGCCGGTCGAGGTGATCTTCTCCAACGCGACCTTTCACTGGGTCCCCGATCACGACGCATTGTTCGCTGCGCTGCGACGCAACCTGAGCCAGGGCGGGCGGCTGATGGCTCAATGCGGCGGCCAGGGCAACATCGAGGTGTTCCGGGCACAGTCCGATGAGGTGGCCGGCGAAGCCCCGTTCGCTGAGCACTTCGAGGGCTGGCAGCGTCCGTGGATCTTCGCCACGGCGCCGGAGACCGCCCAACGGCTCGAGGAGGCCGGGTTTACCGAGGTCGATGCGTGGCTCGAGCCGCGCTCGGTGACGCTCGCCGATGCCGCCGCCTTCATTCGCTCGGTCTGTCTGGTCAGGCATCTGGACCGGCTGCCCCGGGACCTGCGTCAGCCCTTCGTGGAGCGCATCCTGCAGCGCACCGGCGAGCCGCTCGTGCTCGACTACGTGCGGCTGAACATGACCGCGCGCAACCCCGACTAGGGGCGAGGCTAGGACCCCTTCGGGGGGAGCGAGCGAGCGTAGGCCACGCCCAGGCCGACCCAGCGCACGAGTTCCTGCGTGGTGGCCACTCCGGCGGGGTGCACGCGCAGCCAGCCCTGCATCCCGCGTCCGCGCATCACGAACGGCTCGGCGTGCGGTTCGTCCGCAAGCTCGTCGGTCTGCGCGGGGTCGATGCGCAGGAGCAGGCCGCCTTGGCCGCTCGCGCTGACCGCCATGTGGCCGCCGATCAGAAAGGCCAGACCACCGAACATCTTCTTCTCGCTCAGGCCGTTCTCGTCGGCTACCAATTCCCGGATGCGATCCGCGAGATCCTCGTCGTACGCCATGCCCTCATTATCCAGCCTCGACCTGTAGCTTGCCGGCGATGACTCAGAAGATCGTGCTTCTGCCCGGCGACGGCATCGGCCCCGAGATCCTCGCTCCCGCCCTTACGGTGCTGAACGCCCTGGGCCTACGTTTTGACTACGAGGAGCACCGGTTCGGCGGCGCGTCGATTGATGCTCACGGGACGGCGCTGACCGACGAGACACTCGCGGCGTGCCGGGCCGCGGATGCCGTGCTGCTGGCCGCCGTGGGCGGCCCCAGATGGGACACCACCGACCCGGCCAAGCCCCGCCCGGAGCAGGGCCTCCTGGGCCTGCGCAAGGGCCTGGGCCTGTTCGCGAACCTGCGCCCCGTGCGGCCGCTGGCGGCGCTCTATGACGCCAGCCCGTTGAAGCGAGAGGTGATTGACGGGACAGATCTGCTCGTCGTGCGCGAGCTCACCGGCGGGATCTACTTTGGCGAGAAGACCCGGACCGCAGACTCGGCCTCGGATACGTGCGTCTACACCCGGGCGGAGATCGAGCGGATCGGCCGCGTGGCGTTCGGAGCTGCCCGCTCCCGGGTCACCAGTGTTGACAAGGCCAACGTGCTCGAGGCCAGCCGGCTGTGGCGCGAGGTGATCCGGGAGCTGCATGGTCGTGAATTTCCGCACATCGAGCTCGAGCACGTGCTGGTCGACAACGCCGCGATGCAGCTGATCTCGGCGCCGCGGCACTTCGAGGTGATCGTCACCGAGAACATGTTCGGCGACATCCTCAGCGACGAGGCGGCCATGCTGACCGGCTCGATCGGGATGCTGCCGAGCGCGTCGCTGGGGGAGGGGGGACCCGGCGTGTTCGAGCCGGTGCATGGTTCCGCGCCGGACATCGCCGGCACTGGTGCCGCCAATCCCCTGGCCATGTTCCTATCCGCCGCGATGATGCTTCGTCACGGATTCGGGTGGGAAACCCAGGCGGCGGCGGTAGAATCGGCGGTCGACCGGGCGCTGGCCGACGGGTTGCGTACCCGGGACCTGGGAGGTACCGCGACGACAGCGGAGGCCACCCGGGCAGTCCTCAAACACCTCTAAGGAGTAGCTGTGGAACAAGCGGACCTCATCTGGCAGAACGGAGAGCTCGTCGCCTGGGAGGACGCAAAGGTTCACGTACTCACCCATGGCCTGCACTACGGCACGGGGGTGTTCGAGGGAGAGCGCGCATACGAGACTCCCACCGGGCCGGCGATCTTCCGCCACCGCGACCACCTCGATCGCCTGTTCAAGTCGGCCGAACTGTTCTACATGCCGATCCCGTTCACACTCGAGGAGCTGCGCTCGGCGACCCACGAGCTGATCAACGCCAACGAGCTGCGTGAGTGCTACATCCGTCCGATCGTCTACCGCGGCTACGGGCAGATGGGCCTCTATCCCCTCGACGCCCCGGTGGAGGTCTCGATCGCCGCGTGGCGCTGGGAGGCGTATCTGGGTGAGGAGGGCAAGCAGCACGGGATTCGGGCCAAGGTCTCAAGCTGGCGGCGGATCTCCCACGACTCCCTGATCCCGCACGCCAAGGCATCCGGGCAGTACCTCAACAACGTGCTGGCCAAGATCGAGGCCTCCAAGGCCGGATACCAGGAGGCGATCCTGCTCGATCCCCACGGTTTCGTGTGCGAGGGATCAGGCGAGAACATCTTTGCCTTCCGGGACGGGCAGCTGCTCACCCCGCCGCAGACGGCGGGCATCCTCGACGGCATCAATCGCAAGTCCATCATCAAGATCGCCCGGGACCTGGGCTATGAGGTCCTCGAGCGCGACATCGCCCGCGCGGAGCTGTATCTCGCGGATGAGGTGTTCATGTCCGGTACGGCCGCCGAGCTCGTGCCGGTACGGGAGATCGACGATCACCAGATCGGCGCCGGCGAACCGGGTCCGGTGACCTGCGAGGTACAACGTGTCTTCGACGACGCGCTCCACGGCCGAGACCCGCGCTACGCCGAGTGGCTCGACCACGTGAAGGTGCCGACGAAGGCGGCGTGATGGGCGACCCGCCTGTATGACCCAGATCCAGCTCTACGACACCACCCTTCGTGACGGCATGCAGGGCGAGGGAATGTCCCTGTCGGCGCAGGAGAAGCTCCGCGTCGCCCACCGTCTCGACGCGGTCGGGATCGATCTGATCGAGGCCGGGTTTCCGAGTTCCAATCCGAAGGAGCTGGAGCTGTTCAAGCTCCTCGCCGCCGAGACGTTCGTCCACGCCGAGGTCGCAGCGTTCGGGATGACCCGCCGTCGTGAGTCGCGCGTGGCTTCAGAGGACCCGGCGCTGCGCACGATCGCCGAGTGCTTCGCGCCGGTGTGCACGATCGTCGGCAAGACGTGGGGGCTTCACCTGGAGAAGGTGGTCAAGGTCGACCGGGCCGAGAACCTGCGCATGATCTCCGACTCGGTCGCCTTCCTAGTCGCCGAAGGCAAGCGCGTCGTGTACGACGCCGAGCATTTTTTCGACGGCTTCCTTGACGACCCGGAATACGCGCTGGCCTGTCTGCGCTCCGCCGCCGAGTCGGGTGCTGAAACCGTGGTCTGCTGCGACACCAACGGGGGAACGCTTCCCCATCAGGTGGCGCTGGCCATGGCCCAGGTGGTGAGCGCCCTGGCGGGTTCCGCCACGGCGGTCGGAATTCACTGCCACGACGATGCCGGCTGCGCGGTGGCGAACTCGCTGGCCGCGGTGACACAGGGAGCAAGTCACGTACAGGGCACGATGAACGGCTACGGCGAGCGCTGCGGGAACGCCAACCTCGTCTCGATCATTCCCAACCTGCAGCTGAAGCTCGGCTACGAATGCGTCTCCGACGCACAACTGGCCTCACTCACCCCGGCGGCCCACTTCCTCGACGAGCTGCTCAACTTCACCCCTGATCCCGACCAGCCGTACGTGGGTCGTAACGCGTTCGCGCACAAGGGCGGCATGCACGTCGCCGGGGTCAACGCCGACCCGGCCACGTTCGAGCACATCGACCCGACCGTGGTCGGCAACTCGCGTGAGCTGCTGGTGTCCGAGCTCTCGGGCAAGGGCACGGTTCATGCCCGGGCGGCGGACGCCGGCATCGAGCTCGACGACGCGACGGCGGGACGCGTGATCGAACGGGTCAAGGCGCTCGAGCACCAGGGCTATCACTACGAGGCGGCCGACGGCTCCTTCGAGCTGCTGCTGCGCAGGGAGACCGGTGAGCACGAACCGCTGTTCCGCCTCGAGTCCTGGCGCGCGATCGTGGAACAGCGCGCCGACGGGCGCGTCGAGACAGAGGCAACGATCAAGATCTGGGTCGATGGGGAGCGCTACGTCCGCACCGCCGAGGGCAACGGTCCCGTAAACGCGCTCGACCGGGCGCTCCGGGACGCGCTGGTCGAGATCCACCCCCACCTGGCAGACATCGACCTAGTCAACTTCAAGGTGCAGATTCTGGATGAAGCGAAGGGCACCGGTGCGGTCACTCGCGTCCTGCTCGATACCTCGGACGGGGATGAGGTCTGGGGGACGATCGGTGTGTCGGAGAACGTGATCGAGGCCTCCTGGGAGGCGCTCGTCGATTCGCTCGAGTACGGCATGCAGGTGGTCCGCCACCAGCCTCGGGGCCGCATAACCCCAGCCCGCCCGGCGTGAGGAAGGAGGCGATTCCGCTCGCGCGCCCGGTGCTGGGCGACGCCGAGGAACAGCGCGTGCTCGAGGTCCTTCGCTCCGGGCAGCTCTCCCTCGGTTCGACCGGCCCGGAATTCGAGCGGGCGTTCGCCGCCTGGACCGGCGCCGCTCACGCCAGCGCCGTATCGAGCGGGACCGCGGGACTGCACCTGGCGCTCCGCGGGACGGGGGTAAGCGATGGAGACGAGGTCGTGACCTCGCCGTTCTCGTTCGTGGCCAGTGCCAACGTCGCCGTCTACGAACGCGCTAAGCCGGTGTTCGCTGACATCGACCCGGTGACGCTGAACCTCGACCCCGATGCCGCCGCCGCGGCCGTCACCGATCGCACCGCCGCCCTGCTTCCGGTCCACGTGTTCGGCTACCCGGCCGACATCGCCGCCTTCGAGCGGCTTGGCGTGCCGATCGTCGAGGACGCCTGCGAGGCGCTGGGGGCTGTACATCCCGACGGGGTCAGAGTAGGCGCGCGCGGGCACCCGGCGGTGTTCGGCTTCTACGCCAACAAGCAGCTGGCCACGGGTGAGGGGGGCATGGTGACGATGGCCGACCCTTCCCTGAAGGAGCGGATCGACTCCGAGCGAAACCAGGGCCGCGCACCGGACATGGGGTGGCTCGACCATGACCGCCTCGGCTTCAACTACCGCCTATCGGATCTCGCCAGCGCGGTCGGACTCGCGCAGCTCGACCGACTCGACCAGATGCTGGCCGGCCGTTCACGGGTCGCTGCGCTGTATCGCGAGGTGCTCGCGGAGCTCGAGGGCCTGCAGCTCCCGTGCCCTGATGCGGACGGCAACCGCCGTGGCTGGTTCGTGTTCGTCGTGCAGCTGCCGCGCCGGGTTGACCGCGACGACGTGGTGCGGGCGCTGCGCGAGCGCCACGACATCCCCAGCAAGCCATATTTCCCGGCCGTTCACCTGATGAGCTACTACCGGCAGCACTTCGGCCACCGTGAGGGTGAGTTCCCCGTGTGCGAGGACGTCGCCGCCCGCTCGATCGCCCTGCCGTTTTTTCCTGAGATGACCGAAGGCCAGGTGCAGCGCGTGGCGGCTGCGCTGGCCGACGTCCTTGGGCAAGCGCGTCCCTAACATCGTCGTCGCGCATGTCCCGCTTCGCCGAGCCCCAGCACGAAACATTCCGTCGCCTCAACGACTCGATCGGCTTCGACTGGCGCCTCGGACCCTACGACGTGGAGCAGTCACGCGCGCACGCGTCGATGCTGGCCGAGCGCGGGATCATCTCCGCTGAGGATCGCGACGAGCTGCACCGCGCGCTCGACCAGGTCGGGCAGGAGCTGAGCGACGGCTCGTTCCCGTTTGCCGACGGTGACGAGGACATCCACATGGCGATCGAGCGGCGGGTCACCGAGCTGGCCGGGACGGCTGGCGGCAGGCTCCACACCGCGCGCTCCCGTAACGATCAGGTCGCCACCGACACGGCGATGTTCGTCCGCGCGCACGCGATCGAGGCGATCGAGGCGATCGGCGAGCTCGGCGCCACGCTGACCGACCTGGCCGAGCGGCACCTCGATTGGCCGATGCCCGGGTACACGCACCTCCAGCGCGCGCAACCCGTGTACCTCAGCCACCACCTGCTCGCCTACGTCTGGATGCTGGCCCGTGATCGCCGCCGGTTCCTTGCCGTCGCCGGAGAGACCTCGAGGCTCCCGCTCGGTGCCGGAGCGCTGGCCGGGGTGAATTTCGACACCGACCGTGAGTACGTGGCGCAGCAGCTCGGCTTTGGTGAGGTGGCGGAGAACTCGATCGACGCCGTATCCAACCGTGACTTCGTGCTCGACTACCTCGCCGCCGCGGCGACGTGTGCCACTCACCTCTCACGTCTGGGGGCCGAGATCGTGCTGTGGTCAACCGAGGAGTTCGGGTTCTGCGAGGTCTCGGATGCCTGGGCCTCCGGCTCCTCGATCATGCCGCAGAAGAAGAACCCCGACGCGGCTGAGCTGCTGCGGGCCAAGGCGCCGCGGATCGCCGGCCACCTGGTCGCCCTGCACGGAACCTTCCACGCGCTCCCGCTGAACTACAACAAGGACATGAAGGAGGACACGGAGCACCTGTTCGACGCCGTCGACACACTTGAGCTGTCATTGGCCGCGGCCCGCGGGATGATGGCGTCGATCAGCTTCCGCCGCGAGCGGCTCGCCGCCGCCGCGGCCGACGAGTTCCTCGCCGCCACCGACATCGCCGACCTGCTGGTCCGGCGCGGGATGCCGTTTCGGCAGGCCCACGGAGTTGTCGCGGGGCTGGTTCGGCTCGCCATCTCCGAGGGCCGGTCGTTGTCGGAGCTGACCCGCGAGCAGCTCCAGCAGCACTCGGAGCTGCTCGACGACGATTTCTACGCGGTGCTCGGTGACGGCGCCTGGCTCGAATCAAAGGTCTCGCAGGGAGGCACCAGCCTCGCGCGGGTGCGCGAGCAGCTGGAGCGGGCGCGCGCGGCACTGAGGTGACGCGAGACTTCTACGACCGCCCGGTGCTCGAGGTGGCGCGCGATCTGCTCGGTTGCGTCGTCACCCACGATGGCTGCTCCGGGGTGATCGTCGAGACCGAGGCCTACCACGACTCCGAGCCCGCCTGTCACGCCTTCGTCGGGCTCACCCCGCGCACGGCGACCCTGTTCGGGCCGCCGGGCATCGCCTATGTGTACCGCTCCTATGGGATCCACGCGCTGCTGAACGCGGTCGTGGAGCCGGAGGGCGTCGGGGCGGCGGTGCTGATCCGAGCCCTTAAGCCGCTCAGCGGGATCGAGACGATGCGCCGCCGGCGCGGACTGTCCGAGCTCAAGGATCTGTGCTCCGGACCGGGCAAGCTGACCCAGGCCATGGGAATCGAGCTGGTCCACAACGGCACCGACCTGCTGGACGGGCCCGTTGTGATCTCGGGTCGACCTGCGGGGTGGCGGCCAGCGCCGATCAGTGTCGACCGGCGGATCGGAATCACCAAGGCGGTCGACTTGCCGTGGCGCTTCACGGTTACGGACAGCCGCTTCGTCTCACGCGGCACTGGTCACTGACCGCCGATGCCGGCGCCGCCAGTACCGCTGGGCGCACCCCCGCCGGTACCGGCTGGAGTTCCGCCACCCCCGGCCGGTGTGCCCGTACCGCCCCCGGCCGGTGTGCCGGTACCACCCCCAGCCGGTGTGCCGGTACCGCCCCCTGCGGGTGCCGGCGTACCACCACCGCCCCCTGCGGTTGCGCCGTTCCCTCCACCGCCGGCGCCCGTTGCGCCCGCGCCCACGGCGGGGCTGCTCGTGCCAGAACCGGTGCTGGACGCGGATGAGCTGCCGGAGGAGGCGCCCGAGCCACTCGCCGGTGTGCTGCTGGACGTTGACGCGACTGTGCTCTGCCCTGGCTGCTGGCCGTAGCTGGCCTCGATCTGCAGCGCCTGGGTCATGAAGTTCCGCCAGATCACCGCCGGGTAGGTACCGCCTTCGACCGGGCCGCCGTTGTACAGGGTCGCCATCGAGACGAGCTTGGTCGGGAAGCCCACCCACACAGCGGTCGTAATCTGAGGGGTCCAGCCGACAAACCAAGCGTCACCGTAGTTGGACGTCGTCCCGGTCTTACCGACCACGTCGACTCCCGAAATCGCCGCCGCGGTTCCGGTGCCTGACTGGACCACCCCCACGAGGATGTCGTGAACACTCTGGGCGATACTGGCCGGGATGATCCGGCGGTAGGTCGGCTTGTCGACCAGGTCACGCTTGCCGTTGCACGCGACCACGTAGCAATGGATCTCGGCGATCCCCGTCGGGCCCTTGTTCGGCGCCCCGAGCTGGGGATTGAACACGCGATTGCCACCCGTGGCGAACGTCTCGTACGCATGCGCCATGTCCAGCGGCGTGACCCCCTGCCTGAGACCGCCGAGGATCATCGCGTAGTTGTTGGACACGGGCGTCCGGATGCCCATCCGTTTGGCCAGCCGGGCGATCTTCTTGGTGCCGACGTTGATGCCGACCTGTGAGTACACCGAGTTGTCAGACACCGCGGTGGCGTTGGCCAGGGTGATCGAGCCGGAATAGGAGTTGCCGAAGTTATGGACGATGAAGTGCTCTCTGCCCCCGCTGTTGGGGACGATGAAGTTCTGCGGGGCCGAGGTGATCACCGAATCCGGTCCGTACTTACCGGACATCAGCGCCTGCGCCAGCGTGAACGGCTTGAACGCCGAACCGGGCTGGCGCTGTCCGTGGGTGGCGAGGTTGAACGGGAAGTGAGTGAAGTCCTCCTTACCGTTCACGATCGGGCCGCCGACCATCGCCCGTACCTCGCCGGTCTTGTTATCGATCGCCACGAGCGAGGCGCTGGGCAGACCGGACCCGGACGGGAGCTCCGCACTGACCGCCTGCTCAGCCGCGCTCTGCATCTGCAGATCCAGAGACGTCCGAATCTTGAGGCCGCCGTAGTAGGCTCGGTATTCGGCGATGGCGGGGGAAACCCCCCGGCCGAGCCCCATCGCCGCCAGGATCTGAGGTCGCAGCCAGCTGGTGAAGTACGGCGCCGCCGTCGGCTCGGATGGCTGCTGGATGTCGGCCTCGACCGGGAGCGCCGCGGCGCGACCCTGGTCGTACTGCGGACGGCTGATGTAGCGCTGGTCGAGCATGTTGCGCAGCACGAGGTTGCGACGCTCCGTGGCTGCCTGCCGATGGGCGATCGGGTCAAAGGCGGACGGGGACGCGACCATCCCGGCCAGCAGCGCCGCGTCCCACGGCGTCAGCTTGGACGCGCACTTGGGGCGCTGGACCCCCGCCGTGGTATCGCCGCAACCGGAAGTGGTCTGCGCCGCCTGATCAGCGGAAAGGGAGGTGTCGAATCCGTACTTCTTGCCGAAGTACACGCGCGCGGCGGACTCGACGCCGTAGGCGCCGTTGCCGAAGTAGATCGAGTTGAGGTACTCCTGGAGAATCTTCTGCTTGCTCCACTTGCGCGTCAGGTGGTAGGCCAGCGCCGCCTCGCGGAGCTTCTCGAGGACTGTCCGGTTGTTCTGCTGAGACAATGCGTTCTTGACGAATTGCTGGGCGATGGTCGATGCCCCCTGACGGGCCCCCCCGCCTATGTCGGCGACGAAGGCACGCGCGATTCCGCGGATATCCACCCCGGGACTGCTGAAGAAGCGCTTGTCCTCAATCGCGACGATCGCGTGCTGCATCGCGGTGGAGATCTCCTGCTTGCCGCCTGTGATCTCGTCGATGACGACGTTGTTGGGCGGCGCGAAGATCCCGATCGGCCGCCAGCGGTCGTCGTAGAGGAAGGAGTTGGCCTCCTTCCTGTACTGCTGCTTGTTCTCGAGTTGGGGGAGGTCTGAGGCGACCGCCATCATCATCCCGAACACCGTCGAGACGAAGGCGAGGGCGCCAAGGCCCACCAGGATCAGGAACAGGCGAAGCTTGCGCAGCCGTGGCTTCGGCGGCCGCTCGCCGCCGGGGCCTCGTCGCCAGCGCCGCCGGGGCGCGGCGAACTGGATCGGTGCAGGAGGATCGTCGCCCTGCTTGGGGTTGTCAACGTCGTCGCTCAAGCGATCGCAGGCTGATGTTCGGCGGCCTTGTCGGCCTCGCGGCCAGACGGCCACGTTAGGAACCCTCGAAGCCCGGACGGCACGGGCGCGGAGGGTCCGGACTGGAGGCGAGAGTCTAGCATTGCGCCAGATGGATCCCGACCAGCCGGAGGCCGACAGCAGTTCTCTTCACACCCCCGCCGAGGCGGCGGCTTGGTTGGGCCGCAACGCTGTCGACTGCCTCCCCGGCGGCGGGCTCGAGCGCCGGCTGTCGATCGGACGTCCGCTCCGGGTCAAGCTGGGAATCGACCCCACCGCGCCGGACATCCACGTCGGGTTCACCGTCGTCCTGCAGAAGCTGCGTGAGTTCCAGGATCTCGGCCACACCGTCGTGCTGATCGTCGGCGACTACACCGCGCGCCTGGGTGACCCCAGCGGCCGGTCGACCACCCGCCCGGTGCTCGGAGCGGCCGAGATCGAGGCCAATGCCCAGACGTTCCAGGAACAGGCACTCAAGGTGCTCGACGAGCGGCGGCTGGAAATCCGTCACAACAGTGAGTGGCTCGACATGCCGATGGAGCAACTGTTCGCGCTCCTGCGCACCACGACGATCGCGCAGCTGCTCGAACGCGACGACTTCGCCAAGCGCTTGCGCGCCAAAGCACCAATCTCGGTGCTGGAGCTTCTGTACCCCCTGCTTCAGGGGTATGACTCCGTCGCCGTCCGGGCCGATGTCGAGCTCGGCGGCACCGACCAGAAGTTCAACCTGCTGCTCGGGCGTGACATCCAGCGTGCCTACGATCAGCCCGAGCAGGTGATCCTCACCGTTCCGCTGCTGACCGGCACCGACGGTGAACGGAAGATGTCGAAGTCCTACGGTAACTACATCGGAGTGACCGAGCCGCCGGAGGAGATTTACGGAAAGACACTCAGCATCCCGGACTCGTCACTGGCGCTGTGGTACTCGCTGCTGCTCGGCCGGGAGCCGCCGGAGGGAGACAGTCCGCGGGATGCCAAGCGCGGCCTGGCGCGTGCGCTCGTGGCTCGCTTTCACGACAAGGCGCAGGCGCTCCGAGCCGAGGAGGAGTTCGACCGGGTGCACGTAGAGCACCGGGCGCCGAGCGATGTACCTGAGGTGCACTGGCAGCCGGCGGGCGCGGAGGGGACACTCACAGGTCCGTCCGTGCACCTGCCGGCGCTGCTGGCCCAGGCGTTCGGGGTCTCCACGTCCGAGGCGCGGCGCGCGCTGGTGCAGGGAGGCGTGAAGCTCGACGGTGAGCCGGTGCAGGTGGACGCGCTGGATCTGGAGCCGGAGCAGGTCGACGGTCGCGTGCTGCAACTCGGTCGGCGTCGGTTCGCGCGCGTGCGGGTGGGTTGAATGCCCGAATGCCCTATACTTGCGCGGCGGCCTGTCCTTCGGGTTAGGACGCGACCGAGGAGCAGTCCATGCGGCAACTGGGGCCTTTTCAACCTCATCGCTGCGGCGCTATACTCATCGGTCCGCTTCGGGAACCGAGTTCGGGTTCTCGGACGCGCCTGAGAAGAACCCCTTCTCGAGAGGTGCGACGGTCTTTGAAAACTCAACAGCATGCGCACCCTTCGACCGATCTTCGGTCGAGGAGTGTGTCCAGGTTCGACGCCGTCGCCTAAATCGGCCCGCTTGCGGGTCGCCACGGGACGACGGTGCCAAGATTGACCCCGTCGTGCATCCTGGAGCCCACCTGTGTACTCGGGCTTCGAAGTAGTGGTGCATGGGTCTGATCCTGCCAAGGACAGGCCCGGAGTTCACCCATTGTCTTAATTGACAGCGGGTGACAATTCTCTGACGACTCTTTGTGATCGGTGGATGGTCTTTGACCATCTGCCGTGCAGTTCTTCACGGAGAGTTTGATCCTGGCTCAGGACGAACGCTGGCGGCGTGCCTAACACATGCAAGTGGAGCGACGAACCGGGCTTCGGCCCGGGGCAAAGCCGCGAACGGGTGAGTAACACGTGGG
>JBPCMW010000016.1:0-27870 GCA_051001875.1 Solirubrobacteraceae bacterium
GGCCGAGACCGCCCTGAGCGCCGCGATTCAGACGCGTATGCCGGCCGGGAACGCGATCGCCCCGGTCGACCTGAAGGTCAACTACCTTCGGCCGCTCGCCGCCGACGGTCGGCTCGCGCACGCCCGCGGGCATGTCGTGCACTCGGGGCGGCGGATAGCGGTCGCCGGCGCAGAGGTCTTCGACGCGGATGGCAAGGCGATCGCGGTGGCCACGGGGTCGGCGATGGTCCTCCGCGGCCGGTCCGCATCGTTGCGCGTGGCCGGGGATTGACCGCTTCGATGTCCGCCCGGCTCAGATCCGGCTTGGTGCTGATCCTGCTGTCCGCGGGGCTGGGAGCCTGCGGCAGCAGTGTCCGGCTGGCTCCTCAGACCAAGCCATCGCCGCCGGCGCATCTCGCCGGCGGACGCCCGGCTCACATCGCGGTGGTGGTGATGGAAAACGAGGAGTATGGGGACATCGTCGGCTCCCGCAGCACGCCGTACATCAACAGCCTGGCGCGCCGATATGGGCTGGCCACCCAGATGTATGCCATCAGACATCCGTCGCTGCCCAACTACCTCGCCCTGACCGGGGGCTCAACCCACGGGATCGACAGCGACTGCACCGATTGCACGGTTCCCGGGACCGGCCTGGCCGGGCAACTCCAGGCCAGCGGCGTGAGCTGGAGGGCGTACATGGAGGACATGCCTTCCTCGTGCTTCACCGGCGCCGGCGCCGGCGGCTATGCCAAGAAGCACGATCCATTCGTCTACTACACCGGGGTCAGCGGCAATCCGGCCCTGTGCGCCAAGGTCGTGCCGTTCCCCATGCTCGCGCGCGACGAGGCCTCGAACTCGCTGCCCGCGTTTACGTGGATCACGCCCAACCTCTGCCATGACATGCACGACTGCGACCCCGCCACCGGCGATCGCTTCCTGGCCCGGACGATTCCCCCGCTGCTCCGCGCGCTCGGCCCGCGGGGCCTGCTGCTGCTGACCTGGGACGAGGGGTCGAGTGACGATGGCTGCTGCCGGCTCGCCAGCGGCGGTCACGTCGCGATGATCGTCGCCGGCCCGGTGGCCCGAGCGGGCGCCCGACTGCGAACCCCGACCGATCACTATTCCGTGCTCCAGACGATCGAGGACCTGTTCGGCCTGCCCCGGCTCGGCGGGGCCGCCTGCGTGTGCACTCCCTCACTCGCGCCGTTGCTGCGCACCGCCGCCTCGCCGCGACCCGCGGCCACGAAGTAGCGGCGCCGACACGGCTAGCTCCACGGGCTCCGGGATCTCCGGGTCGAGCGCCAGCCCAGGACCGAAGGAGATCCGCATCAGGGCGCCTCCTCCGGGCGCGTTGGCGGCCGCTACGAAGCCTCCATGGGACTCCGCCGCCTGGCGGACGATGGCCAGACCGAGCCCGGAGCCCGGCTTGGACCGAGCGGCCTTGGCCCGGTGAAAGCGATCGAACACGAACGGGAGATCACCCTCGTCAAAACCGGGCCCGTGGTCACGGATCGTGAGCACGCCGTCGCTCAGAGTCACCTCGATCGTGTTGCCGGGATGGCTCCACTTGGCGGCATTGTCGAGCAGGTTTCCTGCTGCCCGGGCAATGCGATCGCCTTCGCCGCGCACGAGCGTCGGCTCGAGCGTGGTCATCACTGTCACCTGCGAGGACCGGCGACGCGTTCGCTCCACGGCGTCGCGGACGATCTCATCGACTCGGACCTCGCTCGGGGCGGCGCTCGGCTTGGACCCGCGGGCGAGCTCGACCACGTCCGCTACGAGTGCCGTCAACTCGTCGAGCTCGTCGATCATGTCGCGGCGCAGCGCGGCGCGGTCTTGAGGGGAGAGCTGCGCCTCGTCGCGCAGCAGCTGCAGATTTGCTCGCACCGATGCGATCGGCGTGCGGAGCTCGTGCGAGGCGTCCGCGACCAGATTGCGCTGCGACTGGACCGAGCGCTCTAGCGCATCGAGCGTGGCGTTGAACGTCCGGCCGAGACGAGACAGCTCATCGCTTCCGGTGACCTCCAGCCGGTCGTGCTCGAGCCGGTCCGGATTGGCGGCGATCGCCTCGGCCTGTCCCGTGAAGCGAGCGATCGGCGCCAGCGCGGTCCGCGCGACGAGCACGCCGAGCAGAGCCGCCAGCGCGATTCCCGCCGCCGCGATCGCGAGCAGCAGCAGGAGCTGACTGGACAGCGCGTGATCAACCTCGGTCATCGGGAGCGCCACCGCGATCGCGCCGAGGTTGCCGATCCCCCTGACCATCACGCGAAGGTGGGTCCCCTTCACGTGCGTCTCGGTGTAGCTCTGTCCTCGCCCGCGGGCGGCCAGCGACGTCATCAGAGCGCTCACGGGAATCCGGTAGGTCTGGCTGCTCGGCACGAACGTGCTGCCGTTGCGGTGAATCAGCGTGACGATTCCGGCCGGGCCCCCGAAGCCCGGGCCGCGATGCTCCAGCGGGAGCCCCTCGTCACCGACGCCCAGCTCCTCGCTGCCCCCGGCGGCCGGCGAGGCGCCGGAGCCGAAGCTCCCCGCGGAAGGACCGCCCCGAGCCCCGGGGGCGGGCTCGCCAAACCTTCCGGAGGAAGCCGTGATCTGATTGCTCAGGTTGCGCAGCGAGGTGTCGAGCTGCCCGCGTAGCACCGACTTGGTGCCCGCATAGGCTGAGATGGCCACCGCGAGCACGGCCAAGGTCACCGCGATCCCGGCGGCCAGTCCCAGCCGTACCCGCAGGGTCATGCCGAACCGGGCTCCGGTTCACGCAGCGAATACCCGACGCCTCGCACGGTGTGGATCTCCGGGCGCGCGCCGGCATCCTCGAGCTTGCGGCGCAGGTAACCGATGTACACGCGCAGCGCGTTCGAGGTCGGTCCGAAGTCATAACCCCATACACGGTCGTAGATCAGGCTGTGCGGTAGCACTCGTCGCGGGTTGAGCATCAGCAGCTCCAGCAGCTGATACTCCGTCCGCGTGAGCTCCACGAACGTCTCGCGCACGCTCACGCCGTGGCGCGCCGCGTCGAGGCGCAGCTCTCCGAACGACAGCCCGCCATCGCCATCGGTCTCCGCGCCGGCTCGGCGCAGCAGCGCGCGCACCCGGGCCTTCAGCTCATCGATGTCGAACGGCTTGACGAGGTAGTCGTCGGCGCCTGCGTCGAGTCCATCGATGCGATCGGAGACCGTGTCGCGGGCGGTCAGCATCAGCACGGGGACACGATTGCCCTCCCGTCGCAGGAGGCGGCAGACCTCAAGGCCATCGATGTCGGGAAGGCCGACGTCGAGAACGACCGCGTCTGGGACGCCGGTGGTGACCTCCATCAGGGCGTCGGAGCCGGTCTCGGCCAGGCGGATCTCGTATCCACCCAGCGTCAGCGCCCGTCGCAGCACATCTCTCAGCGCACGATCATCATCGACCACCAGCAGTCTCATGAAGCCATTGTCGTCGCTGCTCTGCCTGCGGGCGAGCGTTTCCTACGTAGGACTTACTGTGACTCGGAAGCCGGCTCCGATTCGGGAATCGGCTCGGACTCGGGGTCGGGCTCGGGCTCTGGCTCACGTTCGGGCTGGGGCGGGCGAGCTCGCAGCACAGCGGCGAGAATCCCGTTGACGAAACCGGGCGCCTCGGAGCTGCAGAAGCGCTTGGCCGTCTCAACCGCTTCGTTGATCGCCCCGGCCGGCGGGATTGCGTGCTCGGACGGCGGCGCATCCGGATACAGCATCTCGACCAAGCCGACCCGCAGGATCGACCGCTCCAGTGGCGCGATCCGCTCCAGCGACCATCCGGTCGAGTGCGCGCTGATCAGCCCGTCCAGTTCCGGTTGATGTTCGCGGACGGCCTCGGCCAGCACGCGCGTGAACACGTGGGTATCCCGGGGGAAGGTCTCCTCGAGCGGCCGACCGAGGAGGTCGCTCTGGTAAAGGGCCCAGATCGCCGCCCGCCGCTGCTCGGTTCTACGCACGCGAAACGTATTCGCCGGTGCGCGTGTCCACCCGTACTACGTCGCCGACGTCGATGAACAGCGGAACCTGAATTTTCGTGCCGGTCTCGAGCACCGCCGGTTTGTTGCCCCCGCCCGAGGCGGTGTCACCGCGAACCCCCGGCTCGGTCTGGGCCACCGTGAGCTCGAGCGCGCTCGGAAGCTGGACGTCGGCCGGCTCGTCATCGATGTAGAGGAGTTCCACCTCGTCGGATTCCTTCATCCAGCGCAACGGCTCGGCGAGCGCCGGCTCGGGGATCGTCAGCTGCTCGTAGCTCTCGCTGTCCATGAAGTGCGCGTCGGTTCCGTCCTTGTACAGGAACTGCATGCGCCGCACCTCGGTACGGACGGGACGGAACTTCTCGCCGGCGCGGAAGGTGCGGTCGATCACCGCACCGTCGTTTGCCCGGCGCAGCTTTGTGCGCACGAACGCTCCGCCCTTGCCTGGCTTGACGTGTTGGAACTCGAGGATCTTAAATATCTTGCCCTCGACATCGATGTGGCTTCCGTTGCGAAACTGGTTAGTCGAGATCATCGTCGCCTCCGATGTTGACACACCCGGTCAATCGACCGTCCGCAGCTCCTTGGGCACCGAGGTGAGGATCTCGCAGCCCTGTTCGGTGACCACGACCAGATCCTCGATCCGGACGCCCAGCGCTCCGGGAAGGTAGATCCCCGGCTCCACGGTTACGACGTTGCCGACCTCCAGGCGGTCCTCGGAGCGTTGCGAGAGGCGGGGAGCCTCATGAATCTCGAGCCCCACCCCGTGCCCGAGCCCGTGCCCAAAGCGCTCGCCGTGACCGCCGTGCTCGATCACCCCCCTGGCCACCCCGTCGATGTCCCGACCCGCACTGCCCATCCGCACCGCCTCCACCCCCGCCAGCTGGGCCGCTCTGACCAGCGCGTAGACCTCGCGGCCCTGATCGTCGAGCTCGCCGGTGGCCACCGTCCGCGTGCAGTGCGAGCAGTAGCCGTCGAGCTCCGCCCCCCAGTCGATGACCACGAGCTGGCCAGGCTCGATCGCGATGTCGCGGGGCTGGGCGTGCGGCAGCGCACCGTGCGGGCCTGCGGCGACGATCGTTTCAAAGCTTGGTCGCTGCGCCCCCAGCTCTCGCATCGTCACCTCGAGCGAGAGCGCAACCTCCCGCTCGGTACGACCGACCAGGCCGTCTCCGAGCAGGCGCTCGAAGGCCTCGTCGGCGATCGCGCTCGCCGCCTTGATCCGTTCGATCTCCTCGGGCTCCTTGACCGCGCGAATGCGCTCGACGAGTCCCGCCGCGCCGACGACGTCGACGCGCCCGGGAAGCAGCCCGCGCAGCCGCGCGTGCCTGCGCACCGAGAGGTTCGCGTCCTCGAACCCGAGCCGTACCTCTCCGGGGGGGAGCAGGTCGGCTATCGATTCGAGCAGGTCCTGAGGCGCACGCACGCGCTCAAAGGCGGGATCGACCTCCTCCGCGGCCTGCTCGACGTAGCGGAAATCGGTGACGAAGGTCCGAGTGTGGGGACCAACCAGGGCCAGGCCGTTGGTCCCGGTGTAGCCGGTCAGGTAGCGCACGTTCACGAGCTCGGTCACCAGCACGAGGTCGATGCCAGCCTCGGGAAGCAACTCCACGAGGCGGTCTGGCCGGCTGCTCAACCCGCCAGCTCCGTCTTCAATGCCTCGAGGGCGTCCTGGTATCCGTCCGGACCGTTGCCGGCGATCCGGGCGATGCAGAGCTCGGCGATGACCGATCGGCGGCGCCACTGCTCCCTGGCATCGACATCGGACAGGTGCACTTCGACCGCCGGCAGCCCGGTGAGCTCGAGTGCGTCACGGATCGCGTAGGAGTAATGAGTCCAGGCTCCCGGATTCAACACCAGTCCGTCGGCGAGATCCTCCAGCCGGTGCAGGTGCTCGACGAACTCGCCCTCGTGATTGCTGTGAAAGAACCTGGCCTCGAGGCCCAGGCGTCCGGCAGCGTCGGCGATGCGCCGCTCGAGCTCGTCGAAGGTGAGCCCACCGTAGTGCTCATGGTCCCGGCGGCCGAGCTGGTCGAGGTTGACGCCGTGCATGATCTCGACGCGATTGCGGGCGATGTCCATAACTCAGGCCAACTCTCGCACGGCGGCGATCAGATCGCGAGCAGCCACGGCGCACCCCGGCCGTGCCCGGCCCGGACCTTCGAGCAACACGAACGGAACCGGGGCCTCCCCGATGCGCTTCTTGTCCCGGGCAGTGGCCATCACCACGGCATCCGGATCGGCATCCTCGAGCCTGGTCGGCAGCCCCCGCGCTGAGAGCAGGCCGAGCACCTCGTCACGCAAAGCGCTCTGGCCGGAGAGCCGCAGCGTCGCGAGCAGCCCCAGTGCGACTGCCTCGCCGTGTCGATATCGGGCGTAGCCCGTGCTCGTCTCGATCGCGTGGCCGACCGTGTGCCCGAGATTGAGAACCTGCCGCAGCCCGCCGTCGCGCTCGTCCTGCGCGACGATTCTCAGCTTGGTCAGCGCGCAGGCCGCGATCACCGCGGGCGCGGCCGGGTCAGCGCCCGCTCGGATGCGCTCCCACAGATCCCCCCCCGCGATCAGCGCCGTCTTCACGACCTCGGCATAGCCGGCGGCCAGTTCGGCTTCCGGGAGGCTGGCCAGAGTCTGCGTGTCCGCCAGCACTGCCGAGGGCTGGTGGTAGGCGCCGACGTAATTCTTCGCCTCCGGCAGATCAACGCCGGTTTTCCCGCCGTAGGCGGAGTCGACCTGCGCCACCAGGGTGGTCGGGACCTGGACATAGCGGACGCCGCGCTGGTAGGTCGCCGCACAGAACCCGGCCAGATCCCCGATCACGCCGCCGCCGAGGGCCACCACGACGTCCTCTCGCGTCATGCCGGCCCGGACGAGCTCGGTCCACACGATTTCGGCATGGGCGATCGTCTTTGACTGCTCCCCGGGCATGATCGCCACCCGGCCGTCCAGGGGATCGAGCGTGTGCCCGTAGTGACGGCCGGCGTTACCGTCCGTGACCAGAAACCGTCGACCGGAGACTGTCGACGGCCAGAATCGGTGGCCCTCCAGCAGATCCGCGCCGATGTACACGGGGTAGCTGCCGGACGCAGTCGCCGCCCAGATCACCTGGGTATCCGACGGGATCCCCTCGACCGAGCTGAGCACTGTCTGCATCGAACCCAGGCTCTGCGACGGGACCACGACGTCGGCCAGAGCCGCGTACAGCGGCTCCCGGCGTGCGAAGCGACGATCAAACTCCTCACGCTCCCGCGCCAGCGGCCGCGCGCCGCCCTGCACACGGCGCCATGCCGTGTCAGGGTCCACGTCGATCCATAGGACCAGAGGTTGGGCGAGAGCGTCCCGCACCGCCGGCGATTCGATCGCCCCCCCGCCGAGCGCGAGCACGGGGGCGGACGGATCGTCGAGCAGCTCGAGCGTCACCGTTTCCTCGGCCGCTCGGAAGGCCGGCTCTCCATCCTCGGCGAATATCTGCTCGATCGACTTGCCGAGACGTTGCTCGACCACGCGGTCGATGTCGAGCTGGCGCCGGCCGGTCAATCGGGCGATGGCGGCGGCAGCGGTGGACTTACCCGCCCCCATGAAGCCGATGCACGCGATCGTGCGGGTGCCTGAGAGCGTCAGGGTCCGCGCCATCCGATGCGCTCCCGGTAGGCGAGCACAGCGAGGCGAACGTCGTCGATGTGGTCGCCGCCGAACTTCCGCCGGTACGCGTCCGCCAGCACGAAGGCGACCATCGCCTCGCCGACCACGCCTGCCGCCGGCACCGTGCAGGAATCCGTACGCTCGCGGAGCGCCTCCGCCGGCTCGTGCGTTTCGATGTCCACCGAGCGCAGCGGCTTGGTCAGCGTCGGCAATGGCTTCATCGATCCGCGCACCACCACCGGCGCGCCCGTGGTCATGCCGCCCTCGACCCCGCCGGCGCGATTGGTGTTGCGGTAGTAACCGCGCTCGGAGTCGTAGAAGATCTCATCGTGGGCCTCCGAGCCCGGCAGGCCCGCGACCTCGAATCCGTCGCCGATGGAGACCGCCTTCATGGCCTGGATCGAAAGGATCGCGTGACCCAGCCTCGCGTCGATCCGCTCCTCCCAGGAGACATGCGAGCCGAGCCCGGGCAGCACGCCGAACGCCCGGACCTCGAACACCCCTCCGAGCGACTCGTTGGCTTTCCGGAGCCGGTCGATCTCAGCCACCATTTCCCGCGTCGCCTCCGGGTCCAGGCAGCGCACGGGCGAGTCGTCCACCGGTGCGAAGTCCTCAGGAGTGAGGTCCCCGCGCTGCGGCGCCGTGACGCCGGTGATCTGGAGCACGTGCGAGAAGACCTCGACCCCCAGCTCTCTGAGGAAGGCCTTGGCCACGGCTCCGCCGGCGACGCGCGCAGCGGTTTCCCGGGCGCTGGCGCGCTCAAGGACGTCGCGGACATCGGTCAGCCCGTACTTCTGGGTTCCGACCAGGTCGGCGTGACCGGGCCGCGGCAGGTGCACCTCCTGCACCGCGGCCTCCACGGGCCACGGATTCATGCGCTCCTCCCAGTTGGCGTAGTCGCGATTGACCACCTGCAGGGCGATCGGCCCCCCCAGAGTGCGTCCGTGACGCACGCCCGCGGTCACATCGACCTTGTCCTTCTCGATCTTCATCCGCCCACCCCGGCCATGCCCGAGCTGGCGCCGAGCGAGATCACGGTCGCGGGCCTCGCGGTCGAGGATCAGACCAGCCGGGAGCCCCTCGATGATGCAGGTGAGGCCTGGGCCGTGCGATTCGCCGGCAGTTACGAGATGCAGCGCCATGGGCGCTGTAGGTTACGGGCGGCGCGGCCTCAGCATCCGCTCGCGTCCGAGGGGGAGCCACTCAAGGCCCCGGTCAATTGCCTCCGACCGACAGATTGCGCAAGTCGACGACGACGCCGAGGCTCGGCTTGTATGCGAACAGCGACAGCGCACTGAGCGTCGAGCGGTTGAGCAGACGGCGACCGGCTGCGGACTCCATCCGACGGGCCCGGGCCGCGGCGCCAGCGGAGCGGTGCTTGTCAACCCTGAGAGCGGTGACGGCGAACCTGTCCACTGCGACAGTGCCAGTTAGCGACGAGATCGAGAGCTTCTCGACCTGGCCCGGCGCCAGCGAGAGAATCTCGCAGTCGGCCGGTCCGGGCGTGCATCTCCCGGGACCGCTCACAACGGTTTGGGGTTCTACGGCGAAGAGCACGCGATGGCCGCCCCTCAACACACCGAGCTCGACGAGCAACGGCTCCCGGTCGTTCGGAAGGATGCTCAGTCGCTCGAGCGGGTCGAACCGGTCAAGCCCACCGGCGGTATTGGTCATCGCCAATCTGACACGGTAGGACTCGGTGGCGCTCAGCCCGGTGGGCGCCGGCGTGCGTGGAACGGTGGGGAAGATGGGCGTCGTCGGAGCGGATGGGCCCCTCAAGCCGCCGCCACCGGGGCTGCTCGAACTCGTCCCGGCTGTTGCCGCTGTCGAGGTGCTCGTCGTCAATGTTCCGGTCGCCGCCGTCGTGCCGGGTGTGGTCGCCGCTGGGGTGGTGCTCAGCACCTGCGGGGCAGTGGCCCCAGCCTGGGGCTTCGGCTGCGCGAACGGATCCCGCCCGTGTCCACGGAGCCGTGAGCGCAGCGGCACGGTCCTGACGCTGACCGCGGGGACGGCGGTGCCGGGGCTCGCCGTCGCGGCGAGGGGTGGCGAGACCGCCGCGCGGGTCGCCGCGCGGCCGGATTTCGAGAGCAGCACAGGCACCGCGACGAGCGCCACGACCATGGCCAGGGCGACCGGCCACAGCTTTCGTTCGCGCAGATCGCGCAGGATTGAGTCGAAGAAGCTCATTTCACCGGAGCGGCGATGGTCGCCGGGGCCGCAGGGATAGGGGAACTCGATCCGGAGACCGGCTGTGATGCTGCGGGCGCAGCGGGTCCGGCCGCCGTGGCGCCGTTCAGGACGCCCTGCGACGTCGGCACGAGGTAAGTCGTGGCGGAGACCGAAGCGGTGATCTGCGGGAAGCCGCTCGGTCCAGCGCCCAGGCTGATGGCGTTCAGCGACATCAGGCGACCGCTCACCGATACGCGGGCGTTGCCGGCCACCACGAACCGCTCGAGCCGCCCGAGGAAATCGGAGAGGTGGAAGAAATTGCCGCGGAAGGTGAACGTGAACGGCTCGACGGGAAAGCCCGCGGGCCCGACGGTCGCCCCGGGCGGCAGCGCGGCAGTCGCCGACTGCGCCGCGGATGCGGACGCCACCGGGGGCGCTGCTCCACCGCCAGCGTTGAGCGTGAGGTTCCGGAAGTCGACGCGCGCGGCGTCGGCGGCGCTCTGCACCTGGTAGATCAGCGACGGCACGTTGTCGTCGGAGGGCACCGCCTCGCCCAATCGCGCCAGCGTGGTGTAGCTGCCGGCAAACGTGCTCCGCGCGGCCTCGCCTGCGGTGACCTGCGCGCGGGCGGCATCGAGCTGCGACTGCGCGGCCGTGACCTGAGAACCCAGCTTCGAGGCCTCGCTGCGCTTCGGTCCCAGGACGAGCAGCCAGGACGCAGCGATCACCGCCAGGATGGCGACGATCACGAGAACCTTGCGATCACGCGCGGTCATCTCGAGCCACCTGTGGGGCTGGCAGCGCTGACCGGCTGCGTCGCGCTCGGGGTGGCGCTCTGCGTCGGCACGGCCACGGGGGTGGCCGGCGTCGCCTGCGTCGCGGCGCTGGCCACTGGGGCAGTGCTGGCCGCTGGGGCAGCGCCGGGGACCGCGGTCGCCACGCTCCCAGCCGGCAGTGGGGCGAAGAACACGACGAGATCGAACGTCGGCGCGTTCTTCCCACAGCCGGTTTCCGCTCCGGAACCCGACGTCGTCACGGCCGCGCCGGTCTGGCCGCCGTCCTGCTTCACCGAACTGGCCAGCGTGACGCGCTGCACGCCGTTGATCAGCCGCAGCCTCGACATCAGGCGGGCGACATCGTCCTGCGTCTGCGTGCAGCCCTGCATCTCGAACGCGGGCGCGGCGATGTCGCCGCGGAGCGAACTCAAGCCCGCTCCGGCGGTGCCGCCGGCGCCGGAGACGCTCGCGCCCGGGGCGACGGTGCCGGTCAGTGACTGAAAGGAGGTGTTGGCAGGAATGACCTTGGACAGGTCGGCGAGCGCTGCGTGCCAGTCGAAACGGCTCGACGCGATCTGGCGAACGGTGTCGACCCTCGCCTGCGCGAGTTTGACGAAAGCCGCGTAGTTCGCCAGGCGGCTGGCCTGCGCCTGCACCTGGGTGACCTGGCTCTGGAGAGTTGCGAGCTTGGCCTGACGGTCGGAGATCGTGTTCGAGGTCAGGACGTAGACCGACACGAACAGAACCGCTGCGCCGAGAACCCCGATCACCGCGGTGCCTGGGCCTAGGCCCAGGCTGCGCCTCATCCCCCCGGCGCCTCGTGCGTCGCCGGGAATCAGGTTTACGGCCCTCATGCCGGAACCTCGTTGACGGTCAGCCCGGCAGCGACGGCGAGGTGACCAGGATCGGCGGCCCCGTAGCCTCCGTCCCGCCCCTCGGCCGGCAGTCCAACCTCCAGCGGGAGGCCGATCTCCCGGCCCAGCTGCTCCGAGAAGCCGGAGATCGAAACGGCCGGTCCGGTGAGCACGGAGCTGACGACGTCGGCGGAACCGTCCTGGGTCCGGTAGTAGTCAAGGGAGTTGCGAATCTCGTCGGCGACTCGGCGGACGCCGTCGCTGAGGACGCTGCGCGCCTCGACGACGATCTCGGGCTCTCCGTCCACATCATCGATCGGCGTCTCGAGGCCCACGTGCTTCAGCCAGGAGCGGGCATGCTCAAGCGTCAGCCCGCGCCGTTCGGCGAGCTCGGTAGCCATCATCTCGGTTCCGGTGGGTACGACCCGGGCGAAGAAGCAATTGGTCGAGCTGGCCACGGCGAGGTTCGTCATCCCGCCCACGCTGACGTACAGCGTCGGCTCGGTCCGCCCGGGACGATGCAGGGCGCGGATCATCGCGAAGGCCGACAGATCGATGCCCTGTGCCCGCAGGCCGGCGCGCCGGGTCACCTCCAGCAGCGACTCGATCATGTCCCGCCGAGCGGCGACGAGAACGACGCGGGTCCGAGGGCCTCCTGCGGTCTCGACCAGTCCCACGAGGTGGTGCTGCAACACGGCCGTGTCCAGTGGCATCGGGATGTGATCCTGAGCCTGGAAGCGCACTGCGGAAGCGATCTGCTTCTCGTCCTTCATCGGGGGGAGGTCGACGGTCCGCATCACGATCTTCTGGTTGGCGACCCCCAGGCGGACCTGCCGTCCGAGCTTGTGCTCAGCAAAGAGCTGACGCAGGGCATCGGAGAGTGTGTCGACGTCGGCGACCTCTCCGTCCCGCACCACCCCGGGCGGCAGCGGCACGATGGCGGCACGATCCACGGCGACCTGACCGGCGCGTGCTTCCACGGCCGCCACATAACCCGGTTCGATGTCCACCCCGACAACGGTTTTTGCTGTGCTGAGTCGCATTGCTCTAAATCCTTTTCGGCGGTTTGGCTCCACAAGTTGAGGACCGTCCAGTGGTTTGTGGACGGACCCAGCGCTGTGCTGACCGTCAGCCGACCGAGTGCAGATACAGGTGAACGATCGCGGGCCCGGCGACCAGCCCGACGATCCCCCCAAGCGCCAGGAACGGACCGAACGGGACCGCGGTCTTGCGGCCTCGGGCGACACCGAGGCGCGCCATCACCACCGCTCCGAACAGCGCTCCTGTGAGGACTCCGACGAGCACCGCAACGGCGACCGAGCGGCCTAGGAACAGGCCAAGCACGCCAGCCAGCTTGACGTCCCCCATCCCCATGCCCTGCGGGTACGCGAGCGCGAAGACGAGCAGAAAACCGCCGGCCGCAGCGCCCGCGATCAGCTGCTCGGGAACCTTGCTCGGGGCGAGAGCGAGCTCGATGGCGACGGCGAGAATCGCCGCCGGCAGCGTGATCTTGTTGGGGATGATCCGGCGGTCGAGATCGATCAGGGCGACCGGCACGAGAACCGCCACCAGGACTAGACCAAGCGTGATGTCGGCGGCCGAGTGCTTGACCAACACCGTTGTAACGGCGAGCGCCCCGGTCAGCGCCTCGACCAGCGGATAGCGGGCTGAGATCGGTGTCCGGCACGCCCGGCAATGCCCCTTCAGTAGCAGCCACCCGAGTACCGGGACGTTGTCGTAGGGCTTGATCGGCACGTTGCAGCTCGGGCAGTGAGAGCCGGGGAGCACCAGCGACTCGCCCAACGGGAGCCGGTAGGCGACCACGTTCAAAAAGGAGCCGACAATCAATCCGCCGAGCAATGCCAGCGTGAGTTGCCCGGCCAGCATCTATGCCCCCTGCCGGAGCCCGGTCATCGGGACCGAGCTGAACTCGCCCAGCTTGCGCTCGGCGCGTGGGTGAACGACAGACCGAGCAAGGTAGAAGGCGAGCACGAGCCCCCAGGCGATTGACAGGGCGTTGACGACCGCCGCCGTGAGATGAACGCCAGCGCCCGCGTCGAGCCCAACGGCTCCCCGGGCGAGCAGCGCCGCCGCGCCCATGGCAAGGGCGGTGACGACCGGCAGCCGCCCAAGCTCCACGGTTTCCCATGCGGCGAGTGGGATCAGCAGAGCGACGAAGTAGTAATGGAGCGGATCGGGGTCGGCCAGGCAGCGGACGAGCCCGCAGAACGCCAGCAGGGCCAGCGGGTTGATCTGGCGGGTGCGCCCACCGCTACGGGCCCAGTACAGCCACAATCCGCCAAGGGCGAGCACGAGACCGCACGCCGCGGCAACGGACCGGGTGATCCCAAACGGCAGCAGGTGGCCCGTGGGTATGAAGGCCGCGTGGGCCGCAACGCCCAGTGGACGACCAACCGGCCACCAGAGACTGAACGGATTGGTGAAGCCGAAGCCTCCGACGGCCGAGTCAGCCCGGGCAAACGCCGCGGGATCGGCGAGCGGGAGCGCGGCTGATAGCACCAGGGCCAGCGCCGCGGCCTTCACCGCCGTCGCGACCCGGCGCTCGGGAAGGGCCAGCAGGACGCACGGTGCAGCGAGCAACGCCCACTGCTTGGCGCCCACCGCGAGACCGAGCGACAGCCAGGTCCATCCCGTACGGCCGCGCATCGCGGCGAGCACGGCTCCAGTGGCCAGCGTGGCCGCCAGCACCTCCTCGGGATGACCAACCTGCACCGCCTCGGCAGTGGCGGGACCGACAAGGACGATCACGGCTGCGATCGTCCCCGCAAGCCGCTGGCGGGAGTTGATTCCAGGTCGGCCGGCCAGCCAGGTGGCCAGCGCCACGAAGGGGAGCAGGCACACCATTGCACCGACCCGATAAGCCAGCGGGTTGCCTCCGCCGAATAATGCGACCGCCCCAGCGAACGGGGCCCGCAGGAGGAGCGAGGTTAGCCCCATCAACGGCTGCTGGGAGATCACGGTGGAGATATGCCCGTGGATGAGCGCATCGATTGCGGGACCCGCGTTGTCGCCGGCCACCGCGTGACCAACCGCATAATCGCCACTCGTCACCGAGCTGAGGCTCAGCTGCGCCGCGGCAACCGCCCCCAGGGCGGCGACCGCGATCGGCGTGGCTCGGGACAGGCCCGTGTGGCGCTGCGACGAGGATTTGAGGCCGAGGAAGCTCATGCCGTTTCTATCGGTTTCCGTCGCTGCGGACTTAAGCAGTTCAGACAACGGGTTTCTCAACGGTGATGAGGCGGCCGCGAGGCCGCCCCATCGACGCTTCCTACACGCTCTCAGTGGGAGGCGGACTCCCGGCTTACTGCTACCAGGTGCTGTTCACACACCCACCGGTGGTACCAGTACACGACCGAGTGACCACACCGGCCGTATTGGTGATCGTGAACGTGTTCCCGGTCGGCTCGGACGTCGTTGTGACCGAGTAACCGGTCGCGGGGGGCCCACCGATCGGCGCTGCAGCGCTCAGGTAGGCGCTGGTGGTGCTGGCGATGATCGGAATCGACGCCTCGGCGGCGTTCAGCGTCGTTGGGCTGATCGTCGAGTAGTCGCCGTTGTGATCAGTCGAAATCGTTTCCGCCGTGGTCTGGGCGGTCCGCGCCAGCTCCTTGGCCGAGACGTCATTTGCCTTGGACTTCTGATTCAGGAACGACGGAATCGCGATCGCGGCCAGAATGCCGATGATCAAAATTACGACGAGGAGCTCGATCAAGGTGAAACCCTTCTCGTCCTCGGCGCGGCGGCGCAACCTGTAAAGCATGGATCCTCCTAGGACCTGGTGATTGGGTCAAATCGCCAGATCCTTTGGTGTCCGTTGCCAACCTTAGCTACGACAGTCTTGAGCCTCGTGGTAACCCGGCTGCCTCCAATGATTGGAGACCCGTGGCTTTGCGTCCCGCCCTCACAGACGGTTTGCCTTTTGCACCGCTGGCTCCGGCAACGGTCTTATCGACAGCCGGCGTTTCCAGGCTTACCGCCGGTGGACGTTTGTGTGAGCACTCGTGTTTTGCGACGGCTCTGGAACCAGCGATGGGGTGGCCGCGAGGCCACCCCATCGACACTTCCTACACACTCTCACTGGGAGGCGGACCTCCCGGCCTGCTGCTACCAGGTGAGGTTCACACACCCACCGGTCGTACCGGTACAGCTCCGAGATACGACTCCGTTGCTGTTGGTGATGGTGAAGGTGTTCCCAGTCGGGACCGACTTCGTGGTCACCGTATAACCCGTCGTACTTCCGCTCGCCGAGAGCAAATACGCGCTCGTGGTGCTCACGATGATCCCAATCGACGGCTCAGCCGCGTTCAGAGTCGTTGGGTTCACCGTCGTGTAGTCACCGTTGTGATCGGTGGCAACCGTCTCGGCGGTGGTCTGAGCGGTCCGCGCCAGCTCCTTCGCCGAGGCGTCATTCGCCTTGGACTTCTGGTTCAGGAACGACGGGATCGCGATCGCGGCGAGAATGCCGATGATCAGGATCACGACGAGAAGCTCGATCAAGGTGAAACCCTTCTCGTCCTGGGCGCGGCGGCGCAATCTGTAGAGCATGGATCCTCCTAGGATCTGATGATTGGGTCAAATCGCCAGATCCCCGGGACCGTTGCCTCCTTGGCTACGACAGCATTGAGCCTGGTGGAAACCCGGCTGTCTCCGAACACCGAAGACCCGTGGCTTTGCGTCCCGCCCTCACGAACGGTTTGCCTCTGGCACCTGTTGCTCTGGCAGGCTTGTTATCGGTCGCAGCGCCCATCCCATTAGCCGCGCTGGACGTTTGTGCTACTCAGCGCTTGGTTGGGCCGGCCCCTGCTGCTGGGCATCGGTCCCGGGCTCGAACCTGCCCGACCCGCCGCACCACGGACAGGTCACGCTGTGGGGTGACCCTCCCAAGCCCGAGAGGACGGTCCCGGTGCCCCGGCAGGAGGTGCAGGTTGAGCGATCTGCGGTCTCCCGTCCACGCTCGTCCTCCGGTGGCGTCACGACCGAACCGCCACGAGAACACCGTCTCCGACCGGCACTACGGTGCAGGTGAGCTCCGACAGCGACAGGACGCGCTGGGTGAACGTCCGCATCTGCCCGATCTGTTCGTCGGTCCAGTGACCGTCGGTCCGGCCGTCGGCGACCGTCCCGGACATCAGCACGTTGTCGACCGTCAGCACGGCGCCGCGGTGCAGCAGCGGAAGCAGCAGTCCAAGGTAGTCGTCGTATTGCGCCTTGACGCCGTCGATGAAGGCAAAGTCGAACGAGCCCTCAAGCGACGCGAGGCCCTCCCGTGCGTCCTGGAGCCGCAGATCGGCGCGGTCAGCCACCCCGGCGCGCGCGAGGTAGGACTCTGCCGCGGCGTGACGCTCAGCGTCGACCTCGAACGAGACGACGGTTCCGCCGGGCCCGACCGCGCGGGCCAGATACAGGGTCGACACGCCGATCGCGGTTCCGACCTCAAGGATCCGCTGGGCTCGCGCCGCGCGCGCCAGCAGATGGAGCAGGGCACCGGTGTCCGGGACCACAACCGGGATGCCCTCGCGTCGGCCGTGCTCCTGCATCTCGGCGAGAACGTCGTCCGCGGGGGCCCGCACGGCCTCCAAGTACGAGCTGACGGCGTTGGTGAGAATCACGGACCGGGACGATAGCCGGTCAGGACGGGGCTACTTGATGCTGTTGTAAACGCTGAACAGCGGCAGGTACATCGAGATCACGATCACACCGACGATGCCTCCGACGAAGATGATCATCACCGGCTCCATGATCGAGGTGAGGGCCTTCACCGCAGCGGCGACCTCGTCGTCGTAGAAGTCCGCGATCTTGCTCAGCATCGTGTCCATCGCGCCCGTCTCCTCGCCGACGCCCACCATGTGGGAGACCATCGGGGGGAAGACGCTGGCCTCGCGCAGCGGCGCGGCGATCGTCCCACCCGCTTTGACGGAGGCGATCACGTCGATCATCGATTTTTCGACCACGGCGTTGCCGGCGGTCTTGCCGGTGATCTCGATCGCCTGAAGGATCGGCACACCCGCCGTGGTCAGCGAGGAGAAGGTCCGAGACCACCGCGCGATCGCCACCTTCTGGACGACATCGCCGATCTTCATCGGAATCCGCAGCTTGAACGCATCCCAACGCGGCCGGCCCCAGGATGAGCGCTTGACGTACACGAACGAGCTCACCACCACCACGACGAAGACGATCAGCACGTACCACTGCTTGGTCAGCAGGTGCGAGAAGTTGACCATCACCTGGCTGAGGGCCGGGAGGTGGCCCGACGGGAACTGCTTGAACACCCCTTCGAACACCGGGATCAAGAAGGCGACCAGGGCGAGCAGAACGATCACGGCGAAGCTGATCACGAGCGCTGGATAGATCATCGCCGCGCGGACCTGGCGCTTGAGCGCGGCGTCCTTCTCGAGCTGGTCGGCGGTCCGCATCAGGCACTCCTCCAGCACACCGCCCGCCTCACCGGCCCGCACCATCGCGACGTACAGCGGACCGAAGACCTTCGGATGACGCGCGAGGGCGTCGGAGAGGAGGAGGCCGGCCTCGACGTCCTGGCGAACCTGGACGATCGTGCTGCTGAGAAGTTTCGACTCCGTCTGGGTCTCGAGGACGTAGAGCGCCCGCAGGATCGACATCCCGGATGTGACCATCGTCGCGAGCTGCCGGGAGGCCACGGCCAGATCCTTCGGCTTGACCCGTGAGAACAGCTCGAGGTTGAGTTCCTTGGAGCGGTACTTGCCGGCGATATCGACTACGACCAGTCCGCGCTGCTTAAGCTGGTCGGCGACGTCCTGCTTGGAGACGGCCTCGACCTCTCCCTGGGCCGGCACGCCGGCCAGATCCATCGCCTTGAAGACGAAGGTCGCCACCGCTACGCCGCCATCTGCGGAGTGTTCATCTGGCCTCCGAGGAGCCGCCGCAGCTCTTCCGGAGAGTGGGCGCGTGCCTCGGCCAGCTGGCGGGTGATCTTGCCCGCTCGGACGAGCTGGGACAGCGATGCGTCCATGGTCTGCATTCCGAAGGCACCACCGGTCTGGAGCACCGAATAGATCTGATGGCTCTTGCCCTCGCGGATCAGGTTGCGCACCGCCGGCGTCGGCACCAGTACCTCGGTGGCCACGCAGCGTCCTGCGCCGTCCGCGGTCGGAAGCAGCGTCTGGGTCATGATCCCCTGCAGTGCGACCGACAGCTGCGCGCGGATCTGTCCCTGCTGGGCCGAAGGGAAGACGTCGATGATCCGGTCGATGGTCTGCGGTGTGTCCTGCGTGTGGAGAGTCGCGAACACGAGGTGCCCGGTCTCCGCCGCGGTGATCGCGGTACCGATCGTCTCGAGGTCGCGCATCTCCCCCACCAGGATCACGTCGGGGTCCTGGCGCAACGCCGCCTTGAGCGCCTCGGCAAAGCTGGTCGCGTCGGCGCCGAGCTCCCGCTGATTGACGATGCACTTCTTGTGGTGGTGCAGGAACTCGATCGGGTCCTCGATCGTCATGATGTGCTCTTCGCGCTCCCGGTTGATCACGTCGATCAGCGAGGCCAGCGTCGTCGACTTACCGGAGCCGGTCGGCCCGGTGACCAGGACCAGGCCGCGTGGCTTCTGGGCGAACTCGGCCACCACCGGGGGCAGCCCGAGCGTCTCGAGCGGCGTGATCTCGAACGGGATCAGCCGGAACGCGGCGCCGAGCGCGGAGCGCTGGAAATAGGCATTGACGCGGAAGCGCGCCGCTCCGGGGATCTGGTAGGCGAAGTCGATCTGCCAATGATTCTCAAGCTTCTGGCGTTGCGCGTTGGAAAGGATTGAGTAGACGATCTCCCGCGTGTCGGTGGGCGTCAGCACCGGATAGCCATCCATTGCGGTCAGGCGCCCGCGGACCCGCACCATCGGCGGAGCCCCGGCTGTCAGGTGCAGGTCGGAGGCTCGGCGGTCGACGACCTCCATCAGCACCTCGGCGAAGTCAAGTTCCATCTGGCTCCTTATCGGCAGCTCAGGACGATCCCGTTACGCGCGCGATCTCGGCCATGGACGTGAGTCCAGACTTGACCTTGTCCAGGCCGTCCTCGCGCAGCCGGCGCATGCCCTCCCGCACCGCGACGGCGGTGATCTGATCCGCCGATGCGCGCTGTAGCGTCAGCGAGCGGATCTCCGGTGACATCACCATCACCTCGTAGAGCCCGGTTCGCCCCTTGTAGCCCATGCCGCCGCAGCGGCCGCAGCCGACCGGCTCGTATGCCTCGAGGTCGAACTGGGTGGCGAAGCCGTGGTCGCGGAGCACCTCCGCGGGGACGATCGCCCGCTGCTTGCAGTGCGAGCACAGCGTCCGGGCCAGGCGCTGCGCGACCACGCACTCGATCGCCGAGGCCACGAGGAACGGTTCGATCCCCATTTCGACCAGACGGGTGATCGCCGAGGGCGCGTCGTTGGTGTGCAGCGTCGAGAGCACCATGTGGCCGGTGAGTGCGCCCTCAATCGCGATCTGCGCGGTCTCCCGGTCGCGGATCTCGCCGATCATCAGGATGTCCGGGTCAGCCCGCATCATCGACCTTAGTCCGTTGGCGAACGTCAACCCCGCTTTTGTGTTGACCTGCATCTGCGTGATGCCCTTGATCTGGTACTCGACCGGATCCTCGATCGTGATGATGTTCTTCTCGGGCGTGTTGAGCTCGAGCAGCGCGCCGTAGAGCGAAGTCGACTTACCGGATCCGGTGGGGCCCGCAGCCAGCACCGCCCCGTGGGCCCGGTTGAACGACCGGCGGAAGAGCTGCAGTTCGTGCTCTTGAAACCCGAGCTTTTCAAGTTCCAGGCGGATGCTCTCCTTGTCGAGGATCCGCAGCACCACCGATTCGCCGTGGACGCTGGGGATCGTCACCACGCGTACGTCCACGTGGCGCCCTTCGATGGTCAGGCCGACGCGCCCGTCCTGGGGCAGACGCCGCTCCGAGATGTCCAGGTCGCTCATGATCTTGATGCGGGACACCACTCCCGCGATCATCCGCTTCGGGACCGAGGTCTCCTCGGTGAGGACGCCGTCGATCCGCATCCGGACCCGCATCTCCCGTCCGGAACGGCCCTCGTCGTCGGGCTGGGGCTCGAAGTGGATGTCCGATGCGCCCCGCTCGGCAGCCTGGGCGATGATCGAGTGCACGAGCTTGATCACCGGCGCGTCCTCGGCCGATTCCCGAAGATCGACGATCTCCACCGGTGCGCCGTCCTCGTCCTCCTGGACCGCCTCCTGCACGGCATCTTCGAAGCGGTTCATCCGCCCGATCAGCGAGGCGATGTCCTCGACTGAGGCGACGGCCGCCCTGACCTCCATGCGGGTCAGGAGCGCGATATCGTCGACGGCCAGGACGTTGGCCGGATCCGCCATCGCGAGCAGCAGGGTGCGGTCGTCGAGGTAGGAGACGGGCACCGCGTGGTAGCGCTTGGCCGCCGAGGCGGTCAATAGGTTGACCGCGCCCATATCGACCTTGAACATGCTGAGATCGACATGGTCGAGCCCGTAGCGCTCCGCGATCGCCTGTGAGAGCTGCTCGCCGGTGATGGCGCGCTGCTCGAGCAGCATCCGCTCCGGAGTCGTCCCGGCGACGCGCGCTTCCTCGATCGCCTTTCGAGCACGCTCGTCGTCGGTGAACCCGAGCTCGACCAGCACATCGGTGATGAAGCGCCCCGACCCGCCGCGGGCCCTCGGCGGCGTCAGGCCGTCGAACTTCGCAGGGGGGCTACCGGTGGTGCTCATCGCCGCGTCTACGGACCGAAGGTGATTGCCGGGGTCATTCACTTCTGTCGCACCGCCGCGCGCATCGCGTCGACGGGAGCGGGATGGCCCGTGAAGCTCTCGAAGCTCAATGCCCCCTGCCCCACCAGCAACTCGAATCCGTCGACTACCGGCACGCCACGCTCTCTCGCAGCCTGCACGAGCTCGGTCCCCGGATCCCTGTAGACGAAATCAACCACGCAGTCGTACCTGACCAGCTCATCGGCCATAAACGGCAACTGCTTGAACGTGGATTCCGAGGAATCCAGCCCAATGGAGGTGCAGTTGACCAGGAGATCGGCGGCGCCGATCTCCTCGACCGGGATCGCTCCGAGCTGCTCGCCGAGTCCTCGCGCCCGCGCCGGAGTCCGGTTCCACACCCTGACCTCGGCAGCACCCGCATCCAGCAGCGCCCAAACCGCGGCGCGGGCGCTGCCCCCAGCGCCGAGCACCACAGCGCTGCGGCCGCCCGGGGAGAACGGCAGCGCGTTGATCAGCGCCGGTGCGTCGGTGTTGTCGGCGCGGAAGACCCCATCCACGAACACCAGCGTGTTCGCCGCCCCGATCGCCGCGGCCCGCGGAGTGGCCTCGTCGGCGAGTTCAAGCGCAGCCTGCTTGTGGGGGATCGTCACGTTGGCCCCGGCGAAGCCGGCCGCAGGCAGCGCGCGGACGACCTCGCCGAACAGCGCTGGACTGACCGGCAGCAGCTGATAGCGCCAGCCGTCCAGGCCCACGCGGTGCAGCGCGGCGTTGTGCATGCTCGGGGAGCGGCTGTGTGCGACCGGCCACCCGAGGACACCGAGGCGGGTCACGCCGTCCAATGCGACCACTTAGTGGTTCCTAACGGGGCCACTTAGTGGCAGAACGCGGGCGAGCCGCCACGCTGGGTCCGCGCCGCCTGATAGCGGTTCTGCAGCACCTGGAACTGTGAGTAGGTGCTGGCGAACGCATGGGCGCCGTTGCCGCACGGCCTGACGACGAAGAACAGGTAATTGGTGCTGGCCGGATGCGCGGCCGCCTGAATTGCGGCCAGTCCCGGGTTGTCGATCGGTGTGACCGGCAGACCGTCGTGCGTATACGTATTCCAGGGCGAGGGCGAGGCGAGCTGGGAGACGGTGATCGGGTGCTCGTAGTTGCCCGTGGCGTACCGGACCGTATCGTCCACCTGCAGCCGCATGTGTGCCTTCAGCCGGTTGTAGATGACCGACGAGATCAGCGCCCGGTCACCCGCCGTCCTGGCCTCGCCCTGGATGATCGAGGCGATCGTCAGCACGTCGTACGCCGTCAGGTGCTTGCGTGTGGCATATCCCAGCTGGACCTGCCTAAACCTCTGCCGGAACGTTTGCAGCTGGTCGGCGACCAGCGAGCTGATCCTGATCGGATCCCGGAGCTGGTAGGTCGAGGGAAACAGGAACCCCTCGAGCGACCCGATGCCTCGCGGGGCCCCATAGCTCGTTGGATCCAGCTGTTTCGAGTGCCGCGTCGCCGCCAGGTAGCTCCCGCGCACGCCCTGGCTGCGTAGCAACGCGTCGAGCTGGCGCCTGGTGCGCCCCTCGACCACCGTCAGGTCCGTCACCTTGGCGGCT
The DNA here is from genome assembly GCA_051001875.1 of Solirubrobacteraceae bacterium. Taxonomy (GTDB): domain Bacteria; phylum Actinomycetota; class Thermoleophilia; order Solirubrobacterales; family Solirubrobacteraceae; genus Palsa-465. The sequence goes on from JBPCMW010000016.1 coordinate 22,732, forward strand.
GGGGGAGCCGTGGTAAGAGCCGTCAGCACATCCCCATAACTCATGTCGCGGGCGAACCGGTATGTGCCGCTGCGCAGGTTGCTTCGCTCTCCCGCGAGCGTGGCTCGCAGCTCGAAGAAGAAGCTTGATGAGATCACTCCATCCCGGGCCAGGAGGTCACCGATCTGGCTCGAGGTCGAGTGAGCAGGGATGCTTACGGTCAGCTTCCCGCTGCCGGCGCCGTGAAAGGGCTGGAACAGCTGCACGAGGGACCAGATCAGCGCCGCGGCGAGGACGATCGCGATGATCGGCACCCACCGGCCGCCGCGGGAAATCGGCGACCGGCCACGCCTGGCCCGCGTTCGTACTGGCGGCCGGCCCTGGCGTGCGGCGCGGCGGCGCGTCGGGACACGATCCAGGCCGCTTACCCGCTTCGTGCCGACCGGTGACTCTCCGTCGAGCGGCTCACGGCCATCTTCACCTTCCGGCTCCGCCTCCGTCGCCGGCGGCAGCTCCGGGTCTATCGGGGCGGGTGCGGGAATCTCGACGGCCGTTGGGGCTGGGGGTGGCGGGGGTACCGCGGAGGCCGGGGATGCCGCGGGGGCCGGGGGTGCCGAGGCGGCAGGGGGTGCCGGGGCGACGGGGGGTGCCGTTTGTTGAGCTCTGCGGCGCTCGCGCTCGAGACGGGCTGCCTCGCGTTCCTGAGCGCTTCTTTGTCGCCAGTCCTTCATCGCCCGCCCCCGTCCGAAGTGTGGGCAGCCAGCCAGCTCTCCAGCAGATGCGCAGCCGCGCGAGAGTCCTCGCTGGCGCGCCCGCCCGTGCGCGCAGCCAGCCGCGTCGTGAAACGCTCGTCGTAGAGCTCCACGGGCACCTCCACCGCGGCTTGCAGCGCGGCAGCGAAGTCGCGCGTCTCAACGGTCTGGGCGGAGTCGCAGCCCGACAGCGACAGGGGCAGGCCGACGACGACCCGCTCGGCGCCGAGCTGGCGCACCAGCGAACGCAATCGGGCCAGGCCACGTTTTGTGCGCGGTGCGGTGATTGGATCCAAGGGCGTGGCGAGCACGCCAGTGGGATCGCTCACCGCACAGCCACAACGCGCGCTGCCATAGTCGAGCGCGAGCACCCGCATGACCTTATCGATTGAGCGCGGCCTCGATCGCCTGGCGCGCCGCGATGATCGCCTCCGGCAGCTTGTCCGGGTCCCGTCCGCCCGCACGAGCCAGGGTGTCTCGTCCGCCTCCTCCCCCTCCGACCGCGGCGGCCGCGACCTTGACGATCTCCCCCGCGCGGACACCGCGTTCCACGAGCGACGGCGACACCGTGGCGACGAGGTCGACCCGGCCTTCGCTGGTGCTAGCGAGAACGATCGCAGCGTCGCCGAGCTTGGCCCGGAGCCGGTCGGCGAGGTCAAGCAGCGCTTTGCCGTCGACGGACGGCACGGTGGCCACGAGCACCTGGGCGCCGCCGGTCTCCGAGGCGCCGCCCAGCAGCTGCTCCACGTCGAGTGTGCCGTTTCCGGGCGGGCCCTGGCGAGCGGCACGCTCGAGCTCGCGGATCCGCGACCGCTGCGCCGCCACCGCGTCCGCGACCCGCTCGGGAGGTACCCGAAGCCTCTCGGCGGCCTCGCCCAGCACGTGATCGTGGGTGCGCAGCAGTTCGACCGCCGTGGGACCGGTGAGCGCCTCGATGCACCGCACGTTGGCCGCGCTGGAGCTCTCGCTCAGCACCTTGAACACGCCCAGTTCCGACGTGAAGCGGACATGTGTGCCGCCGCACAGCTCACGTGAATACGAACCGTCGTCAACTTCGACCATGCGGACGATGTCGCCATATTTCTCGCCGAACAGCGCGGTCGCTCCCAGCCGGCGAGCTTCGACAAGCGTCGTGGTCAGCGCCCGAACCGGATGGCTGGCCAGGATCCACCCGTTGACCTCGCTCTCCACGTCGGACAGCTCGTCGGCGCTCAGTCCGCTCCCGTGGGTGAAGTCGAAGCGGAGCTTGTCCGGGCCGACGTAGGATCCGGCCTGGTGCACGTGGGAGCCGAGCCGGCGGCGCAGCGCGGCATGCAGGAGATGCGTGCCGGTGTGATTGCACTCCGTCGCGTGCCGGGCGGTTCGATCGACCCGGGCCCGCACGCGCGTGCCGGGCTCAACCTTCCCGCAGTCGGGCGTGAGCGCGATCACCTGGTCGTCGCCCAGGCGCAGCACATCCTCGACCGTGGCGAGGCACTCGCCGTCGAAACTTTCCACCACTCCGGAGTCGGCGATCTGCCCGCCACCGGTGGCGTCGAACGGTGACTCGACGAGCTTGGCGAGCACGCGCCCGTTCTCGCTGGCTGCCGCGCCCACGGTGGTCTCCCGCTCCGTCGTCTCATAGCCGACGAACTCTGTCTGGAAGCCGGTCTGGCCGGCGAACGCCTGAGCCTGCTCACGCAACTTCTCGCCGATCCGTCCTCGGCCCGCGCCCGCGCGGGCCCGCGTGCGTTGATCCTCCATCAGCGTCTCGAAGCCCGCTTCGTCGACTCCAAGCCCGTGTTCGGCAACCAGCTCCAGCGTCAGGTCAATCGGGAACCCGTAGGTGTCATGCAGCTGAAAGGCGTCGGCCCCATGGATGCCCTCGGCGCCGGACTCCCTGGCGCCGGCGATCAGCTCATCGAGCAGCTTGCTGCCCTGGACCAGCGTCCGGCCGAACCCCTCCTCCTCGGCCTGCAGCCATTTGCGTACGGTGTCGCGATGCTCGGCCAGTTCTCGATACTCCGACCCCATCAGCTCGGTGACGGCGTCCGCGTATCGACCCAGGAAGCCCGGGTCCAACTCGAGCGTGTGCCGACCTTGGAGGATCGCCCGGCGCATGATCCGACGCAGGACGTAGCCCCGATCCTCGTTTGACGGGACGACCCCGTCCGCGATCAGGAACGTCATCGACCGCCCGTGGTCGGCCAGCACGCGCAGTGCGCGGTCAGTGGCGAAGTCCTCACCGTACCGGCGCCCGGAGAGCTCCTCCCCGAGCGCGATCAGCGGAGCGAACTGGTCGGTCTCGAACACGGTTTCCTTGTCCTGCAGAATCGCCGCCAGCCGGTTCAGGCCCAGGCCGGTGTCGATGTTCTGCGCTGGGAGCGAAGTGAGTACGCCATCGGGGCTCAGGTCGTACTGCATGAACACGAGGTTCCAGTACTCCAGAAACCGCTCGTTGTCGCCACCGGGCAGATCTTCCGGCTTGCCCAGCGCGACGCCGCGGTCCAGATACAGCTCCGAGCACGGTCCGCAGGGGCCTGTCGGACCCATCTGCCAGAAGTTCTCCGAGCGTGGACACTCGACGATCCGCTCGCGAGGGACGCCGACGTCCAGCCAGGCCTGGATCGCCTCCTCGTCGGGCCCGAGGCCGAGTTCCTCGTCGCCGGCGAAGACCGTGATCCAGAGGTCTTCCTCGCGGAATCCGAACCCCTCACGGGACAAATCCCAGGCGTAGCGAACGGCACCGTCCTTGAAGTAGTCGCCGAGCGAGAAGTTGCCGAGCATCTCGAACAACGTGAGGTGCCGGGTCGTGGTGCCGATGATCTCGATGTCCGCGGTGCGAAACGTCTTCTGACACGTGGTCAAGCGCTGATGCGGCGGTCGCTCGTTTCCGAGGAAGTACGGCTTCAGCGGGACCATGCCGGCGACCGTGAACAAAACCGAGGGATCGTGTTCGGCCGGGATCAGCGAGGCCGAGGGCAGTCGCTTGTGATCACGCGCCTCGAAGAACTCGATATATGTCCGCCGGATTTCGTCGGAAGTCATGATCGAAACGCAGTGTAAGGCGGCCATCTTCCGAAGTCCGCGGTGCGCTAGACGCTTGGCCGTTTAGGTTCAGCCCCGCGTGATCGTCCCCCAGCCGACGATCCTCTCCCCACTCATGAGGCACGCCAGCTGACCCGGGGCAACTCCGTATGCGGGCTCGCCCAGTTCCAGCGAAAGTCTCGAATGGCGTCCGGCGCTCGGCGTGCCGGCGAGGCGGGCGGGAGTCGGCCTTGACCGGTAGCGGAGCTTCACCTGATCCACCGTGGTGCCCGCCCGGTGCAGCCGGACTCCGCGGATCCTGACCTGATCCGTGCGCAGCGCCTCGTGGGGACCGACCGTGACCCGGTTACTCGCCGCGTCCTTGTCGAGCACGTACACCGGCGCTTCTCCCGCGACGCCCAACCCGCGGCGCTGACCCACGGTGAATCGATGCTGGCCGCCGTGCACGGCCAGCTCAACGCCGTCTTGGTCGACGATCGCGCCTCGCCGGTTCTCGATCCCGCCGTGCCGAGCCAGAAACCGGGCGCGATCGGTACCGGCGAGAAAGCATAGATCCTGAGAATCGGGCTTGTTCGCCACCACCAGCCCAGCCGCTCGCGCGCGTTCTCTGACCGCCGGCTTGTGGAGCTCGCCGAGGGGAAACCGCAGCCGCGCCAGCGAATTTGGGGACAGCGCTGACAGCATGTAGGTCTGATCCTTGGCGGGATCGATCGCGGTGCGCAACAGCGGGCCCGCGGGATCGTCCGACTCGACGACCCGCGCATAGTGGCCGGTCGCCAGGGCCTCACAGCCGAGCCGATCGGCGAGCTCGATCAACGCGTCCAGCCTCACATGGCCGTTGCAGCCGACGCACGGGTTGGGGGTCTCACCCGAGGCATATCCAGCGATGAACGGTTCGACGACGCCGGCGCGGAATTCGCTCTGGAGGTTGATCGTGAGATGCGGCAGGCCCATCGAGTGGGCCAGCTGGCGAGCCTGCGCGACTGCGGAGGCCGAGCAGCAGCTTCGCTCTCCGTCGTTCTCCGGGTCTGACCACAGCTCCAGGGTGACTGCCACCGCGTCCCCGGTGCGTGCACACTCGAGCGCCGCCACCGCGCTGTCGACGCCGCCGCTCATCGCCACGAGCGTCCGTCCCTTCACGCGCTGAGCCGGGTCCGCCCGTTCGCGTACGGCGGCGCCGAGCGACCTGGCCAGGGCGTCGGCCGCGAGCTCGGCCGCGTGCAGCTTTCCGGAACTCAGGCCGCCGAGCTCGGCCGAGACCTCGCCCGCCCCGACCCGGGCCGCGTCCAGCAGCGGCTGCCCGCGCACCAGCGTGACTGCGGCGCTGCCGGCGGCGGCGGCAGCGCCGCATCCCTTGGCATCAAAGCCGGCGTCCTCCACC
>JBPCMW010000017.1:0-24948 GCA_051001875.1 Solirubrobacteraceae bacterium
TCACAAGCCGTCGCCGTCGCTGTCCCTCGTTGTCCCGCGCCGGTGTCGTCTGTCTCTTGGTGGCCGTGTCCGCGGCCGAGCGCCGATGAAGTACCTGCGGGGTCTGCAACCGCCAGGCCGCTCAGACTTCGAGTGCCGCCGCCGGCGGACGTTCGCGGCTCCAGTCGGGCGGAGCCCCGAGGAGCACGTAGCAGCGGTCGGCGTTGCGAATGAGACGTTCCTGCTGGCTGAGCGAGCCGATTGCGATCGTCGTCGTGGGGCGCCTCGCGCCGATGATGTTCGCCAGCATTTCGTGCGTGAGGCGAAACGGCACCACCGTGCCCTCCGGGGTGACTCGACCCCACATGCTTGCCAGATGCCACAGGGCCGCCAGCAGCCGGTCCTCCACCCTGACGAATTGCTGCGCAGCCATCACATAGGCCAGCGAGCGCGAGCGCCGCAGCAGCCTCCCGGCGACCGCAGAGGCGAGCTCCGGCCAGCGCCAGATCAAGGCGGTCGCCCGCGCATCGAGGAGCGCCACCCGAGCCTCGTGTAAGACCCGCCAGTCGGCGAGCGCGGGCAGAACGCTCGGGATCAGGTCTTTCTCCCAAGGGCGGATGATGTCGGTCGGACCCACAACCTCGGAGGATGAGACCGGCCCCAGGCGCAGCGTGCGAACCATCAGGCCTTCGAGCACGAGCAGGCCGGTCGTGCCATGATCGATCTCCGGCGGTTGCCAGATTCCCTTCGGCACCCGGAATACCCGAACGCGTACAAGATCGGTCGCCTGCTCCCTGGCGTCAGGGCGCATGTGCTCGGCTAGGTCGGGATCGGCCCGGAGCAATTGGATAACGGCTGCGCTCATGCTGTCGCGAGCCAGCCTACCCACCGCGAGTCTTCCTCCCTGCCGGCAGACGCGGCTGAGCGCAGACCCGCAGAGACTGCGTGCGCCCGGAGCGCTGGTTCGTCGCTCGACGTCGATCAGACGGCTGCCAGCGTGCCTGCCTGTCCCGGGGCGCAGCATCGCCTATGCGGTCGCGAGCTGAAACGCGACGAAACCGAGATAGAGGGCGATGAGTGCCGCTCCCCCGGGGCGGTCGCATCCCCCCGGGCAGCGCGAACAGCGCGAGACTCGCCGCCGTCATCGCGATGAGGTAGCCGAGATCGAGCTGAGCTGTCGCTGACAGCCCGGCGACCGTGACCAACAATGCCGGCGCGACGACAACCGCGGCCAGATTGATGGTATTGCTGTTGAACGTCCCGCCAACCAGGGCCGACCCGCGGCCGGCCAGACCAGGCGCACCGCGGTGAGCGCGTTAAGGCCGATGCCCAACCAATCCACGTGGGCGCGGCCAAGGCGGACATCACCCCGACGGCATGGCCGGTGGCCGAGGCCGCATATGGGATCGGACGGATGGCGGTGGGCGCTGCGCATCCGTTCTACGCCCGCAGCATGGCGATCCAATCCTGCACGAACGGCAGAGTCATCGTCCTCACGGCGCTCGACAGCCAGGGCTACTTCAGCGCCTACAAGGAGGATCCGGGTGCGGGCGCCGCGGGCTTCGGCAGCACCGCGATCCGGCAGATCGTTCAGCGCGACACCGGCGTGGCCGTCGGCAACCTGCTGATCGCCGCCACGCACACGCACAATTCACCCGACAGCGTCGGCGTGTGGGACGGCGGCTCCACGGCCAACAACAAGGCGCCATACCTGTCCAGCGTCAAGGCGCAAACCGTCGTGGCCATCGAAACGGCCCTGGCGCGAATGCGACCGGCGCAGCTGCGGGTGGGGTCGGCAGACGTCTCCGCGCTGCTCAGCACCTATGACCAGGTGCGGCGAGATCCGGTCGACTATCCCACCGATCACACCCTACGCGTGCTGCAGGCCACCGATGCCCGCACCTGCGCGCCGATCGCCACGCTGGTCAACGCCGGAATCCACGCCGATGTCGCCGGGCCGATCGACGAGGGTCATGGTCAGCTGATCGATCCCGACTGGCCCGGACGTGTGGCCACGGTGCTCGAGCGTCAGCTGCCGGGCGATCAGGCCGTCGTCATGGCCGGTGCCGTCGGCCGGACCGGACCGAGCTTTCCGAGCGGAACCGATCCGAACAGCCATGACCAGCTCGTCGAGGTGGCAGCCTACGGCGATGTGATGGCGCGTCGGGTCGGCGCTGCACTGGCGAGCTCGCAGTCACTGGCAGCCGGACCGGTGGAAGCGATTGACGCCCACCTGCCCGAGGAGCTGGGCGAACCCGCGCTGATCCCGCTGTTCGAGGACGAGACCGGCTTTCCCGGGCAGCTCGGCGGCGTGATGCGCTCGGTGCTGCCGCCCTACGCGACCGGCACCGTCCTCGACGCCGAGTTGCAGACCTTCAGGGTCGGGCCCCTGCTGCTGGCCGGTGCGCCTGGGGAGGCGTATCCTGAGGTCGCCACCGAGCTGGCCAAGCGTGTGCGCACCACGTCGCCCCCGTTTGTCTTCGGGCTGGCGAACGATCAGCTGGGCTACACCCCGCCTGCCTTCGAGTACCCGGTCGTCGCGCTTGTCGACGGGGGCGACGAGGGCTTCTTCACGATCAACTCGCACTTCGGCGACGACATCATCAACCACCACCTCGACGCGGCAAACGCCCTCGGCTTCCAGGCGCGCAGGCCCTACGACGGTGCGACGGCCGGTCCGGTCAACCCTCCCGACCAGCAGAACCCGCCGCCGCAGTCGAACAACCCATCGGAGCCGCGGGAGCTGCCACTCAGCCTGCGCTGTCCCGCGGCGCCCGGTGGAGGGTCAGTGGCGATCCCGACCACGACGACCATGAAGGCAAACGGGACGACCATCATCACCGGCGGTGGCGGCTCGCTCAGCCTTCCGGCGGCCGCGCGCGGGGCCAGGGCGTGTGTGGATGCCCGTCGCTTGACCATCTACCTGCGCCGTGGCCGCGGCGTTCGCGTCCTATACGCAGCGGTGACGGTCAACGGCCGTCGCGTTCCGGTTCGCTTTGGGCGCCGCGGGTCCGCGGCCGCAGCGTTCCGTGGTTTCTCCGCACGGAACCTTCACGTCCTGGTTGTCCTACGTGTCAGCACGCACGGACGCGCGACCACGCTGCGCGCCGCCCGCACGTATCGCACCTGCCCGAAGCACAAGCAGGTCGCCCGGCGCGATCAACACTGAACCGGTTCCACTCGATCCAGCTCAGGCCGGTGCGGCCATCGCCGGAGCGCACGCGGCACATCGCGCGCGGGAACTGCGAGACGCGGCCATCGGGCGCCTCCAGCCCCGGGCACCGAAGGCCAGCGGCGTGATCTCGGTCATGGGTGCTCGCAGGTGACCGTGACCGCCGTAATGAGGCCGTCGACGGCCGCCCGGCCCGCCCTGCGGGCTGACCCCGCTAGCCACGGGCTGGGGCGCCGCCCGGCGAACCTCACGATGAGCAGGGATTATCCCTCGTCGAGCCATAGGTGACCGGGACACCTCACCGACCCGGGGGACCGCATCCATCTCTTGCGGTGACCAGTGCACCACGATTTGGGCGAGCAAACTTGCCGATTGCAGGGAGATATCGGGGCGCGCGGATTCGAACCGCGGACCTCACCGACCCGAACGGTGCGCGCTACCAGGCTGCGCCACGCCCCGATCATCCCAGTATCCCACAGGGGCGGTGTTCCGGCGCTCTGTCGCGTTCAGCCCGAGTGATAGCCGAGCGGCGGGAGGAGGCCGCCGGGATCCGACCGCGGAAGCGACGGAACCGGGAGGTTAGACAGACCCAGGTCCGGCGGCGGCGCTGACGGGGATCCGTTCAGCGTATTGGCGACGGGGGTTGGGGTGCTGGGCAGACCGAGCGACGGGAGCTTCGGCAGCGCGGTGCCGTTCGATCCGGACGCTCCCAGCAGCCCGGAGCCGCCCAGCACGGCACCGCCGAGCTTGCCCGTGGTGGCCAGCGCGCCGGCCGCTGTTCCGGTGGATCGCGAGGGGGCTGTGGCACCGGCTGACTTCTGCGTTCGCAGGCCCGCGCTGGACCGAGCCGAAGATGTGCGCGATCGCACCGGACCACCGTGTCCGCCTGCGCCGTGGGTGCCGGCCGCCGCGGAGCGAGACGCCTGGGCAACTCGGACGCGACCTCCGGCCTCGTGGCTGGCCACGGCGGGGCCGGCCACCGGAGCGGCGGGCGAAAGCGCGCGTACACTCGGGACCACGGCTCTGTGATGGGCGTCGGGAGCGTTCAGTCCAACCACGATCCCGCCCCCCGCGCCCGCCACGACGATCGCCGCGACCGCCGTCGCGGCGCGCCCGAGCCCAGACGCGGGACCGCTCGGATCGGCGAGCTGGGCGACGGCCTGGACAGGTCGCAGCGCCGAGGCCGAATGGCCGGACGGGGAAGCCACTGTGGCACCGCCGCGAGCCCCCCGGCGCAGCCGCAAACGCAGCCACGGGAACGGCAGCAGAGCAGCGATCTTGCCGGCCAGGCCGGGCACGTGGAACCAGGATTCGTCGACGCTGGCCATCCGGGCGGCGCGACGGCACGGCTGACAGTGGGACAGATGCCGGGCGAGTTGCCGGCGCTCGCGTGCGCCCAGCGAACGCACCGGCCGCTCGCTGCCCGTGGCGATAGCTGTCTGGACCTGCTCACACCTCCGCCCGCTGACCAGATCGTCATATTCCGCGTGCAGGCGCCGCCGGGCCCGGAACAGGTTGCTCTCCACGACCGGCTTGCTCATCCCCATCCGCTCGCCGATCTCCCCGTAGGAGAGGCCTTCCAGCTCCCGCATCACCATGATGCGGTGGTGGTTCTCCGACAGTCCTCGGAAGGCGCCGCGGAGATCGTCCAGGCGCTGCTTGTTCTCGATCGCTGCCTCCGGCGGAGGGGCCCAGGAGACGAAGCGCTCGTTGCCCTCCCGCGAGCCCTCCAGCGAGACCTCGTGGGCTCGGCCGCGGCGCCGAAACTCGTCGATGCAGGCATTTCTGGCGATCTCGTAGAGCCAGGGCTTGAGGACAATCGGCCGCTCGGTTGCCCGGAGGCGGCGGAGCGCAGAGATGAACACGTCCTGCGTGACGTCCTCGGCCCGGCCGTGATCCCCGACCATGCCGAGGACGTAGGCCCGGATCTTCGATCCATAGCGGCCGTACAGCTCCTCGAAGGCCCGGTCGTTCCCGCCTCGGACCGCGACAACCAGCTCGTGATCTGGGCACGAGGGTACGAGTTGCGTCTCGCGCTGAGCGAATGACATGACCAGCTGTTTCCCCCTGGGGGCTACCCTGCCTTACCGATCTGAACTCTACCGTTTATCTGGGCCGTGTCCAGCCTCTCCGGCGCGCACACCTTCTGGCCGCTGTCATTGCCGGGCCGCTTGATTTTCTGCATGGAGCGTGAGAAAAAAAGCATCCGCTGCCATTGAGCCCGTCCGCTCGACCGGGCATACTTGTGTACATGTAGAGAACGGCAAAGGAGGAGACGGACCGATGGCCAATCACCTGACGCCTACGGAACTTGCACGAGAAGCTGGCCTTGAACGCCGCGATGTGATCGTCAAGTGTGTCGAACTGGGCGTCCCGATCTTCAACGGTCGCATAGACAAAACCCTCTTCCTCTCGAGTCTCCAGGCGATCTCGCCCGCGCAGCAGCATCAGCCGCAGGCCGCCAGCGCATAGGGTATTTATGGCCGGCTTTGCCGGGGCTTCGTTTGACTAATCCTGGGACGACTGCCTCAGCAACGTCGACGTGGTCTGCTCGAGGATCTTTCGCCAAGCGCGCGTTTGCTCGCGCTCAGCCTCGAAGTGCTTGACCACCTTGCGCACCCGGGTGGCCGAGATCTCGATCTCGTGCCGGGCGCAGATCCGCTTGAACCGCGTGTAGTCGTGCGCGAGCTTCAGCGTCACCGACTGAAACCCGTGGCGGGCGATGTCGACGCGTGAGGTGTAGTTCATGATGCTGGTCTGGAACATCAGCTCGTCGTTCGGCTCAGGCTCGATCAGGATGATGTCGACCCCGGGATAGCGCTCCTCCCAGCGCTGGGCCAGTTCGTGCAGTCGCTGGTAGGCCAGCAGCTTGAACGACTGGTAGCCGATCTGGGGAAAGCCCATGTCCGACACCCGCCGGGGCCGGGAGCCGGTGATCGTCGGGATGTTCCGCGCGAAGTCGTTGACGTAGGGCACCAGCGGGTTGACCACGATGATGAACTTGGCCCCCGCTTCGACGGCGATGTCGAGGTTCGTGGTGGACAGGATGCCTCCGTCGATCAACTCGCGGTCCTTGACCTTGACCGGCTTGTAGAGCATCGGAAGCGCGCCGGACGCGCTCACCGCCGTCGAGATCGGGACGTCGTCCCACCCCTCGGCCCCCAGCACGACCCGCTCGCACGTGTCGAGGTCGGTCGCCGCCAGATACAGCTCGTTGGGCAGCAGACGAAAGTCATTCGTGCGGTCTGGGTCGGACAGGATCGCCCGCACGTAGCGTTCGATTCCCTGGCCGGAGTAGAGCCCGGACGGGAGGGCCTCAGCCAGGCCCACGGCCAGATCCACGGCGGAGATCTGGCCGAGATCCCGGAGCAGGTTCCGGACGACCCGCGCCAGTCGCAGGGGCAGCATCACGCCCTTGCTGAGGAACTCCCCGTAGTTGGGCTTGAGCAGTGCGCTGATCCGAGCATCCGGAAACGGAGTCGGCACCTGCTGGACGATCACGCGCATCATCTCCTCAGGCGTGACGCCGTTGGCCACCGCAGCCGCGACGAAGGCCCCCGCGCTAGTGCCCACGTACACGTCGAACTGGTTGACGGTGCGGTTGACCGACAGCAGGTCGAGCGCTCGCAGCGCCCCGATCTCGTATACCCCGCCGGTGAAGCCGCCCCCGCCGAGGACGAGCGCCGACCTCGATCGCGGCTGGCGTCGACGCTTTCCTGCGGTGCGCGAACCGCTCGCGGACCGCTCCGAGCCCGCCGTGTCGAGCTTGACGACCTTGCCCATGCTCGCCTCGATTGTAGGGAGGGAGACGTGCAACCACCGCGCTTTTCGCCGCTCTCACCGGTTAGATATCTCTGATGCGCCGGTTTCTCGCCCTGCCTTTGGCTGGCTGCTGCCTGCTGCTCAGTCCCCCGGGCGCCCTCGCCCAGCGGACCGCGTCCGCGCAGCGGGCGCTGCGGAGCGCGCTGTCTCGCTCACTGCGCGCCGCCCACGGCGCGAGCGGCGCCTACGTTGTCGATCTCACCACTCACCGGGCGCTGTTCTCCGCCGCTCCGGGCACGCCGCGGATGCCGGCCTCGGTCGAGAAGCTCTACACGACGTCGACCGCGCTGCTGCGCTTCGGGCCGAACGCGAACCTCGTCACGAGCATCCTGGGTTCAGGCGCATTTGACGGGACCGGTGGCTGGCACGGGACCCTGTATCTGAGAGGCGGCGGCGACCCGACCTTCGGCTCTGCCTCGTTTGACAACTTCGCCTACGGGACCGGGGCGACCATGCAGCGGCTGGTCTCGACCCTGATCCACCAGTCCGGGATCACTTCGGTGAACGGACCGATCGTGGGCGATGAGTCCTATTTCGACTCGCTGCGCGGTACGCCGCCGACCCGCTTTCGGGTCTCGTCCGACGTCGAGGGGCTTCTGAGCGCGCTGGCCTACGATCGCGGGCTGGCCGACGAGCAGGGGACGGCGTTTCAAGCGCGTCCCGCGCTGTTCACTGCCCAGCGTCTGGCCGAGGCGCTGCGCTCAGCCCGGGTGGCCGTGCCCGCGAAGACACTGATCTATGCCGCTGCCGCTCCGGTCGGTGCCCGGCTGCTGGCCACCGTGCACTCACCGCGGATGGCCACCCTGATCCAGCTGACCAACACCCCATCAGACAACTTCTTCGCCGAGATGCTGCTGAAGGATGTCGGCGCAAGCTTTGGTGGCCGCGGCTCGACCGCGGTGGGTGCAGCGGTCGTGCGCGCCCAGCTCGCTCAGAGCTTTGGCATACACCCTCGCCTGGAGGACGGATCCGGCCTCTCGCCCAACGATCTCACCAGCCCGCGTGACGTCGTGACGCTGCTGAGCTCGCTGGCCTCTAACCCGCCGTTCGTCAGATCGCTGTCCGTCGCCGGCATCTCCGGGACGCTGAAGGCCGGCCTGCAGGGCACCGTTGCCCAGGGTCGCTGCCGCGGCAAGACCGGAACCCTGCACGACGTCGCGAACCTGGTCGGGCTCTGCACCGCCACTGACGGACACCAGCTGGCGTTCGCCTTCCTGATGAACGCGGTCGACCCGGTGAACGGCCACGCGCTGGAGGACCGGATGACCGTCGCGCTGGCGAAATACGCTGGCTGACTCGGTTACCGGTACTACGCCAGCAGCGCGCGCAGGCCGTCCTCGTCTAGCACCGGCACGCCGAGCCGTTCCGCCTGGGCCAGCTTGGTGCCCGGGCTGGCACCCGCGACCACATACGAGGTCTTCTTCGACACGGACCCCGTGACCTTGCCGCCGGCCGCGATGACCATCTCCGTCGCCTGCTCACGGGTCAGGTCCGGCAGCGTGCCGGTGAGTACGAGGGTCTTGTCCGCGAGCGGGCCCTCGCCCGGGGGCGGGCCCTCCTGCGCCATGCGCAGGCCCTCGGCCCGCAGGTCCTCGATCAGCGCCCGCATCTGCTCGTCGCTCAGCTGCTCGTGGATTGCGTGGGCCATCTTCGGACCGACTCCGGGGGTCCGTTCGATCTCCTCCGGTGAGGCGCTCAGCAGCGCGTCGATGTTGCGGAAGGCCTAGGCCAGGTTCCGGCCGGTCACGTAGCCGACCTCCTCGATCCCCACCGCGTACAAGACCCGGCCGAACGGCTGCTGCTCGGATGCCTCGATCGCCGCCACCAGCTTCTCCGCCGAAACCTGGCCGAATCCCGGCTGCTCGGCGATCTTCTCCGCCGCGAGCCGGTAGAAGTCCGCGGCGGTGCGGACCCACCCGAGCTCCATGAACAGGCTGACCTGCCGCTCGCCCAGGCCATCGATGTCCATCGCTCCGACGTAGTGCTTGAGCAACTGCCAGCGCCGCCCGGGACAGTCACGGTTGGGGCAGCGTGTGAACACGGAGCCCTCTGGCTTGATCGTTGGCGTATGGCAGACCGGGCAGCGCTCGGGCGGAGCGGGCAGCGCAGGACGGTTCTTGTGTTCGGCCACGTGGGGGGCCGGGGAGAGGACCTGGGGGATCACGTCGCCGGCCCGGAGCACGATCACCTCCTCACCCACCCGGATGTCCTTGCGCGCCAGGTCCTCCTCGTTGTGAAGCGTGGCCAGCTTGATCGTCACGCCGCCGACGCGGACGGGCTCGAGCATCGCGTAGGGGTGCAGGTCCCCGAACTTGCCCGGGTTCCAGCCGATCTGATTGAGTTTGGTCACCGCGGTCGTGGGCGGGAACTTCCAGGCGATCGCCCATCTGGGCTCGCGTCCGACGACGCCCAGTCGCCGTTGCAGCTCGGCCTCGTTGACCTTCACCACGACTCCGTCGATCTCGAAGTCGAGCGATCCGCGGCGCTCCTCCCAGGAGCGGCATTGCGCTACGACCTCGTCTTCCAACCGCAGCTTTTTCACGTCCGGATGGACCGGGAAGCGATGCTCGCGCAGCCACTGCAGCGCGTCCCAGTGCGCCTCGAACGTGATTCCCTCGGTGGTGCCGACCGCGTAGGCCCAGAAGGACAGCGGCCGGTCCCCGGACAGCCTAGGGTCGAGCTGGCGGATCGTGCCGGCGGCAGAATTGCGCGGATTCATGAACGTCGAGAGCCCCGCCTCCGCCCGGCGCTCGTTCAGCGCCGTGAAATCCGGCAGCGACATGTACACCTCGCCCCGCACCTCGATCAGCGCCGGCCGATCGTCCATGTCCAGCCGCAGCGGGATCCCGGCGATCGTCTTCAGGTTGTGCGTGACGTCCTCTCCGACCTCGCCGTTGCCGCGGGTCGCGCCGCGTTCGAAGCTGCCGTTGCGATACAGCAGGGAGATCGCCAGGCCGTCGATCTTCGGCTCGGCGACGTACTCGAACTCCGGATCCTCGATCCCCTCCCGCGCGAGGTGATTGCGCATCCGCTGGATCCAGGCCCGCAGATCTTCGCCCGAGCGTGCGTTGGCCAGCGACAGCATCGGCTGTGGGTGGCGGACCTTCTCCAGGTCGCTGACGGGTTCGCCCCCGACCCGCTGAGTCGGTGAGTCCGGAGTGACCAGCTCGGGATGCTCGGCCTCGATCCGCCGCAGCTCATCGATCAAGGCGTCGTACTGATCGTCGCCGATCTCCGGATCGTCAAGGACGTAGTACCGGTGACCGTGATACTCGAGCTGGCGGCGGAGCTCGGCAGAGCGGGCCTGCGGATCGCGGGGCTGCGGATCGCGGGCGCTCACGCTTGTACCTCGCCGGCGTCGACCTCCTCGGCGGCGGGGGCAATCAGCCGCGCCAGGTCATACCGCGCGAGCGCATCGAGTCCTGCGCGGTCGGTGAGATCGAAGTGGATGGGCGTCACCGCGATCCGGCCCGCCGCGACTGCTGACAGATCCGTCCCGGTCTCTTCGCGTTCGTAGCTCGCGTCACCATAGATCCGGTACAGCCGGCGTCCCTTGTCCCCTTCGTCGACCAGCGCCAGCTCGTCCCGGTAGATGCGCTTGCCCAGCTTGGCCACCTCCACCCCGTCGGGCTCGGTACCCGGGACGTTGATGTTCAGCAGTGTGCCCGAGGGCAATGGCACGCTCTCGAGCTCGGCCACCAACCGCGCCGTGAACGCCGCCGCGGTGGCGAACTCGAAGCCGGTGGCTGAGGTGAAGTCGAGTTCACATGCCTTCGACTGTTGCGACACCGCGATGCCCGGAAGCCCCAGCACGATCGCCTCGAGCGCCGCCGCGACGGTGCCCGAGTAGGTAATGTCGTCCCCGAGGTTCGAGCCGTGGTTAATGCCGGACACCACCAGCTCCGCCTCGAATCCCTCGATCAGCCCCAGACGCGCCAGCCGTACGCAGTCAACCGGCGTCCCGTCAGTCGCGTAGCCAACGGTCCCGTCTCCGAAGTTCACCTCCTGCACCCACAGGGGCCGCCGCGTCGTGATCGACCGCGCCATCGCCGAGCGGTTCCCATCCGGCGCGACCACGGCCAGCTCGATCCCACCCAGGGCCAGCAGCTCCTTGCGCAGCGCCTGCAGCCCCGCTGCCTCGATCCCGTCATCGTTGGTCAGCAGTACACGCATGTCATACTGATCCTAGTGCTGGGCGCGGCTGCCGTAGCCTGCGTCCGCCAACGCCTGCGCGATCGCTGCGATCACGGCCATCGGCTCCTGCTCCAGCTGCCGCCAGGTCACCCGGATGACGCGATAGCCGGCGGCTGCCAACACCGTCTGCTTCCGGTGATCCTTCTCGAACGCCGCTCGGTGACCATGAAACTGGTAACCGTCGACTTCGACGATCACGCCATGTGCGGGCCAGAGGAAGTCGGCTACGAAGCCAGCGACCGGCACGTTGACCTGGGGCGGCGGCAGGCGGGCCTGGCGCAGCAACTCCTTCATGCGCCGCTCGGCCTCGGATCGGGTCCAAGCCGGACCACCTTCGCGAGCGAGTTCGGCCCTGAGGAGCGCGGCGCCTTTTCGGTGGCAACTGCGCTCGAGCGCGGATCGCAGCTCCGTCTCGGTGACCAGCCCTCGCGCGTACGCCTCGGCGATCGCTCGCTCCAGTTCATCGGACTCGGCCTGTGCGGCAAAGTCGAATAGCGTCCGGGCAGGTGAGGTGATCGGGATGCCGTGCTTCAGTCGGCGGTCCGCATTGTCGATCGTGACACGGTGCACGCGGAGTCCGCGGCGCTTGCGGCCCTGCTGGCCGACGACCGAGACGTCGACCACGCCTGCGGGCAGCGAGGAGATCCCCCATAGGCCGACAGCCGATCGGTGGCTGATCACCGCTGACTCACCACAGGCCAGGACGCCGGCCAGCTCCCGGGCTCCGGGGAGCAGGAGCGGATGACCGAGCACGTAGACCCCGCGGTGGACAAGATGCAGGATCCCTCGGCGACGACGGGTGACGATCGCATCCTTGGTGAGTCCGGCCGCATAAAGCTGCTCGGCGGTGATCAGCGCGAGTTGCCGGGCCGCCACGCCGACCGCGGCCCGGTCGCCGGCGCCGAGATCCCGAACAAAGCGCCAAACCCCGTCGATCCGGACGATGGAGGTTCGAACTTCGGCCTCAGGCCGAACTTCGCACCAAGGTCCGTTGGCGCGACGCAATTTGGTTCGTTGTTCGCGGCCGGGGCCCCCCATGAATGCCAAGAGCCCGCGGAACGCCTGACTCACTCCCTCGATGCCGAAGTTCTCACACGCCACGACAGAGTCGTGACACACCTCCGGACGCCGGACGCCGGACTCCGGACGCCGGACGCCAGCCGCCGGCCGCCGACACGGGCCGCGAGCCGCTGGCCGCGGGCAGACAGGAACCGCCCTCTCTTACGTCCCCGCCAAAACCCGTCGCCCCTCATACCCCACCCCGGCCAGATACAGACCGTGCGCCGGCGCGGTCACGCCCGCCGCCGACCGCGGCGCCCCTCGGAGCAGCGCCGCGAACGAGGACACCGACCGCTGCCCGGCCGCCACCTGCAGCATCGTCCCCACCAGCGCCCGGTTCATGCGGCGCAAGAACGAGTCGGCCTCGATCCAGAACTCGAGCACGTCCCGGCTGCCGGGCGCCCGGCGCCAGTAAGCCGCGAACACGGAACGAGAAAAGCGCCGGTGGTAGGTCTCGGCCGGGGTGAAGGCGGTGAAGTCGTGGGTGCCCACCAGGGACGCCGCGCACGCGCGCAGCAGCTCGACATCAACATCATAGGACCAGTGCAGCGCTCGCCCGGCCTCCAGCGCACTCCGCGTGCGACGCGGCAGGACCCGATAGCAGTAGACCCGCGAGGTGGCGTCACGCCGGGCATCGAACCCCGGATCGGCGGCCGAGCACGACAGCACCGCGACATCGCGGGGCAGGAGTGCGTTCAGCCCCGCCACGCGGGCGACCGGCCCGCGGTAGCTCGCCACCTGACCCCAGGCGTGAACGCCGGCATCCGTGCGTCCCGCCACCGTCAACGGCACCGAGGAGCGGCGCAGCACCACCGTGAGCGCCCGCTGGACCTCAGCTTGTACGGTCCGGGCTCCCGCCTGGGTTGCCCAGCCCGCGAACCGGGTTCCGTCGTACTCGAGCAGGAGCCGAGAGACTCCTGGCCCGCCCTGCATCGCGCCCCTGCCTAGACCAGCTCGAGCAGGACCATCTCGGTCGAGTCCGACTGGCGCGGTCCGAGCTTCAGGATCCGCGTGTATCCGCCGGGCCGCTCCGAGTAGCGCGGAGCGATCTCCTCGAACAGTTTGTACACGACGAACTTGTCCTGCCCGAGCGCCGACAGCGCCTGCCGGCGGGCGTGCAGGTCACCGCGCTTGGCGAGCGTGATCAGCTTCTCGACCTCCGGCTTGACGGCCTTGGCCTTGGCCTCGGTCGTCTTGATGCGCTCGTGGTCGATGACCTCCTTCGAGAGGTTCATCAGCAGGGCCTTGCGGTGCGAGGCACTGCGGCTGAGCTGATATCGCTGACGCTGGTGGCGCATGATCGATCCGGGACCTTACTCGCCTCGCAGCCCGAGACCCCGGGCGTGCAACGTCTCGATGACCTCGTCGATCGACTTCTTGCCGAAGTTCGGGATCGCGTTGAGCTCGGACTCGGTCTTGGAGACCAGGTCGCCGACGATTTGGATACCCGCCCGTTTGAGGCAGTTGTACGACCGCACGCCCAACTCGAGCTCCTCGATCAGGATCTCGTCCATCGCGTTGGGCTGCCTCGCTCCCGCACCACCGCCGGCGTTGTTGCCACCAACGAAGCCGGGCTCAAGCGCGCCCGAAGAGCCCGTGTCCCGCAACTCGATCACCCGGTCGGCGTCGGTGAAGATCGCCAGCTGGGAGATCAGGATCTCCGCGGCCTCACGGAGCGCCGCGTGCGGGTCGATCGAGCCGTCGGTCTCGATGTCAAGCGTGAGCTTGTCGAAGTCGGTGCGCTGACCGACGCGCGCCTGCTCAACGTTGTAGGCCACGCGGCGCACCGGCGAGAAGATCGAGTCAATCGGGATCACGCCGATCGGCTGGTCCGCGGACTTGTTCTCCTCGGCCGGGCGATAACCACGACCGCGGCCGATCGTCAGGTAGACCTCGAGCTTGGTCTTGTTCTCCAGTGTCGCGATGTGAGCGTCGGGGTTGAGGATCTCCACGCCCGAGGGGAGGTCGATGTCCTTGGCGGCGATCTCACCGGGTCCGGTCACCACCAGGGGGGCTTCGATCTCGGTCGCGTCACTGTGCATCCGGCAGACGACACCCTTGAGGTTCAGGACGATGTCGGTCACGTCCTCCTTGACGCCCCTGATCGTCGAGAACTCATGGGCAACGCCCTCGATCCGGACGCTCGTCACCGCAGCGCCGGCAAGCGAGGACAGCAGCACGCGCCTCAGGGAGTTTCCGAACGTGTAGCCGAAGCCCCGATCGAGCGGCTCGATCGTGAAGGAGCCGCGGGTGTCATCAACAGACTCGCTGGAGATTCGGGGGACTTGGAAGTCGAGCATCAGGGTCCTAACGTCGTGGGGTTACTGCCGCCGCCTAGACGGCTGTCAGAGCCGCGCCCGCCGAAACCGGCCGCGCGGCTGAAAAGCTTGCTTCTACTTCGAGTACAGCTCGACGATGAGCTGCTCCTGCACCGGCGCGGCGATTTCCCGCCGCTCCGGCTTACGCAGCACCTTCGCCGTGAGCGAATCGTGGTCCGCCTGCAGCCACGCCGGCACCTGGCCGGTGAGCTCGGTGGCATCACGGATCACCTGTCCCGCGGTGGAGCGGGTATGGATGGCGATCACGTCGCTGTCGCGCATCTGGTAGCTCGGGATGTTCACCCGGCGCCCGTTCACGGTCCAGTGACCGTGCAAGATCAGTTGGCGCGCCTGGCGCCGAGACGCGGCAAATCCGAGCCGTACGAGCACGTTGTCGAACCGGCACTCGAGCATCCGCAGCAGGTTCTCACCGGTGATTCCGGTCTGCCGTGAAGCCTTGTCGTAATAGATCCGGAACTGCTTCTCGAGCACTCCGTAGTAGCGCTTGGCCTTCTGCTTCTCACGCAGCTGGACGCGATACTCACTCTGCTTCTGGCGTCCGCGCCCGTGATCGCCGGGTGGGTAGGAGCGTCGCTCGACGCCACACTTGTCGGTCAGGCAGCGCTCGCCCTTGAGGAACAGCTTCTGCCCCTCGCGGCGACACTGCTTGCACTGCGGGCCTGTATCACGAGCCATTAGACACGCCTCCGCTTACGGGGACGACAGCCGTTGTGGGCTTGCGGCGTCACGTCCTTGACTCCGGTCACTTCGAGTCCGGCCGCCTGCAGCGAACGGATCGCCGTCTCGCGTCCCGAGCCGGGACCCTTGACGAATACCTCGACCTTTTGCAGGCCATGCTCGATGCCCTTGCGGGCGGCCGCGTCGGCAGTCACCTGGGCAGCGAACGGGGTCGACTTGCGTGAGCCCTTGAATCCGGCGCCGCCAGCTGACTCCCACGCAATCACGTTGCCCTCGCGGTCGGTCAACGACACGATCGTGTTGTTGAACGACGTCTTGATGTGGGCCTGACCGATGGGAATGTTCTTGCGCGCGCGACGTCGGCCACGCTGAGGCCTTCTCGGAGCTGGGCTCATTTCTTGGCCGCCTTCTTCTTACCGGCCACCTGCATGCGCTTGGGACCCTTGCGGGTGCGTGCATTGGTCTTGGTGTTCTGACCGTGCACTGGCAACCCGCGACGGTGGCGCATCCCGCGATAGCAGCCGATCTCCTGGAGGCGCTTGATGTTCTGCGAGCGCTCGCGGCGGAGGTCTCCCTCCACGGTGAGCCCGCTGTCGATCACCTCGCGCAGCCGGACGACCTCTTGTTCGGTCAGGTCACGGACCTTGCGGTCGGGCTCCACGCCGACCTCGGCGAGCAGCTTGTTGGACGTCGAGCGGCCAATCCCATAGATGTAGGTGAGGCCAATCTCGACGCGCTTGTTGAGGGGGATGTTGACCCCCGAAATTCTCGCCATTTCTCGCCCTCTCGCCCGTTAGCCCTGCCGCTGCTTGTGACGAGGATTCGAGCAGATGACAAGCACCCGCCCATCACGGCGGACGATCTTGCATTTCTCGCACATCGGCTTGACCGAGGGTCGTACTTTCACGTCGTTTGGCTCCGTAGCAATTTAGAAAAGATCCTCAGCGTGGCTCTGGCGACCGGTACGGTCGCCGCTACCCCGCTGAAGAGCGGAACGCAGCGCAAAACAATGGCGCTACGAGCGCACCCGGGGATGTTAGCAGGGGTAGGGTTACGGGCGTCCGACGCTTAGATTAGATTAGGCTGCTGAGCGCCCGTTTCCAGCCTCGTGCCACGGCGTCAGCACTCGGGGGCCGGAGGCGGTGACCGCGATCGTGAACTCAAAATGGGCGGCCAGCGAACCGTCCTGAGAGAAGATAGACCAGTGGTCCTCGCCAACCCGGACGGCGTGACGTCCCGCGGTGACCATCGGCTCGACGGCCAGCACCATCCCGTCCTCAAGCGGGACGCCGGTGCCGGGCCCGCCGTAGTTGGGGATCTGCGGCTCCTCGTGCATGCTCCGGCCGATTCCGTGCCCGACCAGGGTCCGCACGATTGAAAATCCGTGCGCTTCGACGTGCTCCTGGATCGCGTGCGAGACATCTCCGAGTCGGTTTCCGATCCGGCATTGGGGAACCGCGCGATGAAGTGCCTCCTCGGTCACGCCGAGCAGCTTGTGCGCGACCGGCGAGACCGGACCGACGGGAAACGTCCGGGCGGCGTCGGCGACCCACCCGTCCAAGATCACCCCGATGTCGACCGAGATGATGTCGCCCCGCTCGAGCTTGTACGGGCCGGGGATCCCATGGACGATCATCGAGTTCGGTGAGGCGCAAATCGAGCCGGGAAATCCTCGGTAGCCCTTGAACGCCGGCTCGGCACCCTGCGAGCGAATGAACTTCTCAGCTGCCTGATCGAGCTCCCGGGTGCTCACACCGGGACGGATCTTGCCGGCGAGCAGATTCATCGTCTTGACGAGAATCGTCCCCGCCGCCGCCATCTTGTCGATCTCCTCTGGATTCTTCTTGATGATCATCCTGCCGCCCTAGACGTTCTCCTCAAGGCGCAGGGTCGCGATCACGGCCCGGATGTGGTCGTGAACTTCGGTGGGATCGCGCGTACCGTCGATCCGCCGCATCATGCCCTTCTCGTCGTACAGATCGACCAGCGGCTCGGTTTGCTCGTGGTACACCTTCAGCCGGTTGCTGACAACCTCGGGCTTGTCGTCGTCGCGCTGGATCAGCCGAGACCCATCCTGATCGCAGACCCCCTCGTGCTTGGGGGGATCGAATTCGACGTGGTAGTTGTGGCCAGCCTTCACACAGACGCGCCGTCCGGACAAACGCCGGATCACCTCCTCGTCGGGCACGTCGATCAGCAGCGCCGCCGTGACCCTGCGTCCCAGCGCTGCGAGCTGCTCGTCCAGGGCGGTGGCCTGGTCGATCGTGCGCGGGAACCCGTCGAGGATGAAGCCGTCCTGCGCATCCGGGTCTTGCAGACGCTCCGCGGCCATCTTGACGATCAGCTCATCGGGCACGAGATCGCCGGCGTCCATATAGCGCTGGGCCTCCTTGCCGAGGTCGGTGCCCTCCTTCACGTTCGTGCGCAGCATCTCGCCGGTCGAGATGAACGGCAGCTGGAAGTCCCGCCGCAGGCGCTCGGCCTGGGTCCCCTTGCCAGCGCCCGGCGGACCGAACAGGATCAGGTTCAGTTGTGACACGACGGTCACTGTACCGGCGCGGCGCGCACGCCGCATGGCGAAAGCCGACGGGCGCGCACCACTCCCGTTACTTCAAGAAGCCGCCGTAGTTGCGCATCATCAGCTGTGCCTCGAGTTGCTTCATCGTGTCCAGCGCGACCCCGATGACGATCAGAATCGATGTCCCTCCGAAGAAAAAGTTGGCGCTGGTCGAGTTGATCAGGATGGTCGGCAGGGCCGCGATCGCAGCCAGGAACAATGCTCCTGGGAAGGTCAGGCGAGCGAGGATGCGGTCGAGGAACTCGGCCGTGGGCCTACCTGGTCGGACCCCGGGGATGAAGCCTCCGTACTTCTTCAGGTTGTCCGCCTGGTCGACGGGGTTGAACGTCACGGCGGTGTAGAAGTACGTGAACAGGATGATGAACAGGCTCTCGCCGGCGATGTAGTGCCACCCCTGAGGGTTGAAGAAGGTCTGGATCTTGTAGGCGAGGCTGTGGGTGTGGTTCTGTCCGATCAGCTGGCCGAGAGTCGGGGGGATCGCCATCACGCTGGCGGCAAAGATCACCGGGATCACGCCGGCCATGTTGACCCGCAGCGGCAGATAGGTCTGCCCGCCCTGGGACATCCGCCGGCCGATCACGCGCTTTGCGTACTGGATCGGGATTCGCCGCTGGCCCTCCTGGACGAACACCACCGCGGCAACGACCCCGATGGCGATGAACGGCATGACCACGCGGAACACCTGATTCGGGCTGGTCCACCACGAATGGACCCCGTTCGGGATCCGCGCGACGATGCTGGCGAAGATCATCAGGGAGATCCCGTTGCCGATCCCGCGCTGCGTGATGAGCTCGCCCATCCACATCAGCAGGACCGTCCCTGCGGTCAGGGACATCACGATCAGGAACACCTTGGCCAGCGTGAAGTTCGAGATCAGCGGCGTGCCGGCCTGTTTCTCGAAGCTGCGGAACAGGAACACGTAGCCGATCGACTGCGCGAACGCGAGCCCCACGGTCAGATAGCGCGTGTATTGGGTGATCCGCGCCTGGCCCACCTCGCCTTCCTTCTGGAGCTTCTCCAGCGAGGGCACCACGACCGTCAGCAGCTGCAGGATGATCGAGGCGGTGATGTAGGGCATGATCCCCAGCGCGAAGATCGCGATCCGGCCGAGGCCGCCGCCGGAGAACAGATTCAGCAGCCCGAGGATGCTGTTGCCGCCGAAGTTCTTCTGGATCTGATTGACGGCCGCCGAGTTGATACCCGGCGCGGGCAGGTGGGTGCCCAAGCGGTAGAGCGCCAGCACGAGCCCCGTGAACAGGACCTTGTTGCGGATCTCGCCGACCCTGAACGCCCCGAGGATCGTGGAGATCATCGAATACGCCTAGTCGCTCGCTACCGGGGATGCGGAGCTCGGCGCGCTTGCGGCTGCGCTCACTTCCTGACAGGTCCCACCGGCGGCCTCGATCTGCTCCCGCGCCGCCTTGCTGAACCCGTGGGCATGCACGGTGAGTGCCTTCGTCAGCTCCCCCTTGGCCAGGACCTTGACCGGAATGTCCCTGCGGGTGCCCAGCCCTTTCGCCTTCATCGCCTCCAGGGTCACCGAGTCGCCGGCTTCAAAGCGCGCCTCGAGGTCGAGCAGGTTGACGGCCTGGGTGTGCGTGCGGAAGGGCTCAAACGGCATCGACTTCTTCATGTGCGGACCGCGCAGCTTGCGCATCCGCATGTGGATCGGGTTCTGGCCGCCCTCAAAGCGCGCCCGGCGCTTGGAGCCCGAGCGTGAGCCCGCGCCTTTCTGACCACGACCTGAGGTCTTGCCGGTGCCCGAACCCTCGCCGCGACCGATGCGCTTACGCGCTTTGCGCGAGCCAGGGGCAGGCTGAAGGTTGTGCAGTCCGATCGACGGCGTCTCGGTCTCAGGCATCGACATCCTCCGAGACCTCGACCAGGTGATGGACCTTGTAGATCATCCCGCGCAGCTGCTCCGAGTCAGGACGCTCGACGGACTGGCCGATGCGCCGCAAACCCAGCGAGCGGAGCGTGTCCAGCTGGCGCTTGTCGGCTCCATTGCGCGACTTACGCTGAGTGATGACGAGGTTGCCCATCACGAAGCCTCAGCGGGCGCAGCGGGCTCTTCCTCGGGCGCAGCGGGCTCAGTGGTTTCCCCGATGACAGGCCGTTGAGCAGCTGCCGCCCGGGCCTCGTCTGAGTCCACTCGCGTCGTGCGCCCCTCGCCACCATTGGTGCTCAACGTGGCGGTGGCCTCAGATGAGGCCTCCGTCGTCAGCCCCAGAACCTGGTTGATCGACAACCCGCGCAGTTTGGCCACCTCGTCCGGCGTCCGCAGCGACTCCAGGCCGGCCATCGTCGCCTTGACCAGGTTGATCGGATTCTGAGAGCCAAGGCTCTTGGACAGGATGTCGTGGATCCCCGCGAGCTCGAGCACCGCGCGCACACCGCCGCCGGCGATCACGCCGGTACCGGGCGAGGCCGGCTTCAGCAGCACGCGGCCGGCACCGAAGATGCCGAGCGTCTGATGAGTGATGGTCGAGCCGTGCTTGGGCACGCGGTAGAGATTTTTCTTGGCCCGCTCGACACCCTTTTGAATGGCCACCGGCACCTCGTTGGCCTTGCCGTATCCGATGCCGACCACCTCGCGCTCATCGCCGACCACGACCAGGGCCGTGAACGAGAACCGCCTACCGCCCTTGACCACCTTGGCGACGCGGTTGATCTCCACGACCCGCTCCTGCAGGTCGAGGCCGGATGCTGAAACTGTACGTTCGCGAGTTGCCATGATGTCCCAGGTTAGCGATCTAGAACTGCAGGCCGCCCTCGCGGGCGCCTTCTGCGAGGGCCTTGACGCGCCCGTGGTACTGGTAGCCGCCGCGGTCGAACACCGCGGACTCGATCCCGGCGGCCCGGGCCCGCTCGGCCAGCAGCACGCCGGCGCGATTGGCCTGCTCGGTGGGTTTGAGGTCCCGCAGATCGGACTCGGTCCAGTTCACCGCGGCCAGGGTGCGCCCGGAATCGTCGTCGATGAGCTGAGCGAAAATCCCGCGGTTGGAGCGGAACACCGAAATCCGCGGGCGCTCCGCGGTGCCGCGCACCTTGGCGCGCACGCGTCGGCGCCGCTTGAGCCGTCGCTGCGGAGCAGTGATGACGGTCATGCTCGCTTACCGACCTTCCGCGCCACGTACTCGCCCTCGTAGCGGATCCCCTTGCCCTTGTAGGGCTCGGGCTTGCGCTGCTTGCGAATGATCGCCGCGATTTCGCCGACCTGCTGCTTGGAAGCGCCTTTGACCACGATCCGGGTGGGCTGTGGCACCTCGAACTCGATGCCCTCCGGTGCCTTGACCGACACGGGGTGGGAGTAGCCCAGCGCGAGCTCGAGGTCGCGGCCACGCAGCGCCGCGCGGTAGCCGACGCCCTGGATCTCCAAGCGCTTCTCGAATCCGTTAGTGACGCCTTCCACCATGTTCGCGACGAGCGTGCGGGTCAGTCCGTGCAGCGCGCGGTGCTCGCCGCGGTCGGTCGGTCGCGTGACCAGAACCTGGTCGCCTTCGTGCGCGACCCCGATGTCACGGTTCACGCGCTCTGACAGCTCGCCCTTGGGCCCGTTGACGATCACGCGCTCGGGCTCGATTGCGATGGTGACCCCGGCGGGGAGTGAGATTGGTTGCTTACCGATACGTGACATGGCGCTCTGAGGGTGTCTACCAGACCCTCGCTACGACCTCGCCGCCGACGCCCTGCTGGCGGGCCTCGTGGCCGGTCATGACGCCTCTGGACGTGGAGATGATCGCGGTGCCCATACCGCCCTGGATCCGGGGAATACCCGCATGATCGACATACGTACGCTGTCCGGGCCGCGACACCCGCTGGATTCCGCTGATCACAGGCTTGCGATCCTCGGTGTACTTGAGCGTCACCGAGATCTGCTCGCCAGGGCGGTCCGGTGTCGGAGGACGGACCTCAAAGGCTTCGATGTAGCCCTGCTCCTTGAGGATCCGCGCCACCTCACGCTTCAGCTTCGAGGACGGTGCGACAAAGTCCTGGTGCTGCGCCCGGGCGGCGTTGCGCAGGCGGGTCAGGAAGTCGGCGACGGGGTCGGTCATCGACATGGGCTCACCAGCTCGACTTCGTCATGCTGGGGATGTAGCCGTTGTGCGCGAGCTCGCGCAGACAGATTCGGCAGACGCCGAACTTGCGATAGACGGAGCGCGCACGACCGCACCTGCGGCAGCGGCTATAGCCCCGTGTCTTGTACTTGGGCACCCGCTGCTGGCGGACGCGTTGTGAAGTCTTGGCCATGTGCTCCTCTAACTCTGCGTGGCGGCCGCCGGCGAGCGACCGTCCTTCGAAAATGGCATACCGAACGCCTGGAGGAGGGCGAAGGCCTCCTCGTCGGTCGCCGCGGACGTGGTAATCGTGATGTCGAGGCCGCGAACCTGATCGATCTCGTCATAGTCGACTTCGGGAAAGATGATCTGCTCGCGAACGCCCAGCGAGTAATTGCCACGCCCGTCGAATGCTCGCGGATTGAGCCCCCGGAAGTCACGGATCCGCGGAATCGCGATCGACAGCAGCCGGTCCAGGAACTCGTACTGGCGCTCCCCGCGCAGCGTGACGGCAACGCCCACCGGCATGCCCTCGCGGACCTTGAACTGAGCGATCGATTTGCGCGCCCGGCGAATGTTCGGCTTCTGGCCGGTGATCGTGCCCAGCTGCTCGGATGCCGCATCGAGCATCTTCGAGTCCTGCTTGGCCTCGCCGACGCCCATGTTCACGGTCACCTTCTGGACGCGTGGGGCCTGCATCGGGGTCGTGTAGTTGAACCGTTCGACCAGCGCCGGACGAATCTCCTCGAGATATCGGGTCTTGAGTCTCGCTGCAGCCATTTCTCTAATCCAGTCTGTTGCCGCTGCGCCGCGCGACACGAAAGCGTTTTCCGTCCTGCACCTCGATGCCGATCCGCGTCGGCTTGCCGTCCTTGGGATCCAGCAGCATCACATTGGAGATGTGAATCGGGCCTTCCTTCTCGATCACGCCGCCAACCTGCTCGGGCCGTTGCGCACCGGCCACCTGCTGCGGACGCTGGTGACGTTTGACGATGTTCAGGCCCTCGACGAAGACCTTGTTCTTCTTCGGATCGACGCGCAGGACCTTGCCCTTCTTGCCTCGATCCTTACCACTGATCACGAGCACCTCGTCGTCGGTCTTGATGCGGAAAGCCATGGCTTACAGCACCTCCGGAGCGAGCGAGACGATCTTCATGAAGTTGCGCTCGCGCAGCTCACGCGCCACCGGACCGAAGATCCGGGTTCCGCGAGGGTTGTTCTGAGCGTCGATCAGCACCGCGGCGTTCTCGTCGAACCCGATGTAGGTCCCGTCTTCACGGCCGTATGACTTCTTGGTGCGCACGACGACGGCGGTCACGACCTCACCCTTCTTGACCGAGCCCTGCGGCGTCGCCTGCTTGACCGTGGCGACGATCACGTCGCCCACGCTCGCGTAGCGGCGGCGCGAACCGCCGCGCACGCGGATGACCAGGATCTCGCGGGCCCCGGTGTTGTCGGCCACTCGTAGTCGGGTTTCGTTCTGAATCACTTCGCACGCTCCACCACTTCAACCAGCCGCCACCGCTTCAGACGCGATAGCGGGCGTGACTCGCGCACCACGACGGTGTCGCCGATGTTGGCGTCATTGCTCTCGTCGTGGGCATGCAGCGTGCTGGACGTGCGCACGATCTTCGAGTAGCGCCGATGACGCCGCGCGACGTCGATGCGCACGGTGATCGTCTTGTCGGCCCGGTTGGAGACCACGACACCCTGCCGGGTCTTCGCCGCGCCGGGCGCGTGCTCACGCGGCGGCATCGCCTCTGCGGTCGCCCCCGCCGCACGGGCCTTGGCTCGCGCCCGCTGACGCTGAATGGTGCGCGATGCGGCCTTGCTGCGTCGCTCGGCCACGCGCTCCTCATGGCGTTCCTCAGGCGTCCGGGACGGGCGCGCACCGACCTTGGCGGCCTTCGCCGCCCGGCCCCGGGCCCGCCGCTCCTTCGGCGCCACGACCTCATCCGGCTCAGCCGGAGGCGCCGTCGCTGTCTCAGACGCAGCCGCAACCTCAGCCGGCGCTTCCGCTTCAGCGGGAGCGGCTTCCTCAGCGGGCGCAGCTACCTCCTCGGCAGGCGCAGCTTCCTCCTCAGCAGGCGCAGCTTCCTCGGCAGGCGCAGCCGCCTTCTCAGCAGCGGCCGACTCGGCAGGCGCAGAAGCCGTCGAATCTGACGACGAGGCTGCTCGCGTCGTCTCATCCTCAGCCGCGCTGGCGTCCTCAGGGCGCGCAGCCACGTCGTCAGGAGCGACGGCGCCCGCGGCCGGTTCAGTTGTGTCGTTCTTTTCTTCCATTAGCTCCGAATCTCAATTCCGCGCTCGTGGGCGACCGTCAGGGCGCGCGCAACGTCACGCTTGGCGCTAGCCATGCCCGCGGTGTTGTCGAGCTCGCCTGTGGCGTGCTGGAAGCGCAATCCGAACAGCGCACGGCGCGCAGTCCGCACGTGATCGCGCAGATCTGCTTCGCTCAGGTCCCGGATCTCGGACGCCTTCATATCAGCCGTCCTCTCGGTATACGAACTTCGTCTTCACGGGCAGCTTGTGACCGGCCAGACGCATGGCCTCACGGGCCAGCGGCTCTGGTACCCCGGCGAGCTCGAACATCACCCGTCCCGGCTTGACCACGGCCACCCAACCCTCGGGCGAGCCCTTGCCTGAACCCATGCGGGTCTCGGCTGGCTTCTTGGTGAACGGCTTGTCCGGATAGACGTTGATCCAGACCTTGCCACCACGCTTGATCTTGCGGGTCATGGCAATACGAGCAGCCTCGATCTGGCGGTTCGTCAGCCAGCCGGCGTCAAGCGACTTGAGCCCGTACTCGCCGAACTGAACTTTGACCTGACCACGTGAGAGACCGGCTCGGCGTCCACGGTGCTGCTTGCGGTGCTTTACGCGCTTTGGCGCGAGCATCAGCGCCCTCCTCCAGAGCCACCGCCGCCACCCGGACGACCACCGCCGCCGCCACCCGGACGACCACCGCCGCCGCCACCCGGACGACCACCGCCGCCGCCACCCGGACGACCACCGCCGCCGCCACCCGGACGACCACCGCCACCGCCGGAGCCGCCGCCACGGCCACCG